>DUPU01000064.1 GCA_012838175.1 Clostridia bacterium | reverse complement strand
CCTTATCAAGATAATAATTTGTTAACGGCTCCACAAAACCGTATTTTGTGATATCAGACCCTTAGATGGACTAAATAAAAAAAGCCAGCTTAAAGCTGACTTAAACTACATTTTTATTATCTTCTTGTTTATTCTCACATTTGACATTTATATAACCTTGGATAATTGCACCGTTTTCAACTGAAATAGAACTTGCTGATACATTCCCTTTGATAAAAGCATCTTTGAATATGTTTATATCAGATTTTACATCAACATTGCCTTCGATTCTGCCGTCAACTTTGCAACTGGTTGCTGACAAATCACCGACTATTGTACTTCCTTCTTCAATATTTATAAAGTCGAGAACGCTTATATTACCGTTAATATGGGCTTTCTTGATTTCGGCATTCTTACACTTAATGTCTCCAGATTGTTTTCCGGTAATTACAACACAATTTTTAGACTCTATATTGCCCTCTACTTCACCCTCAATTATCAGGTCTGAATTAGTTGTTATATTTCCCTGAATTATAGTTGACTTGGATATTAATGAGGTTTTGTCTTTTTCCGAATCTACTATATTTACCAAATTATAATCTTCTTTCTGATGCATGATTGCTTTTCCAACCCCTTTTTTAGCAGATTCCTTTCCTTTATCCCTTTGATTAGTTTTTTCAACCAAATTTATCTCTTCTCTAAGACCTTCTTTTTCCGTTTTAAATCCGTTGCTTTGATTGTTTCCATTATTTTTTTTGTTGTTCTTATCGGTTTTATTTCCTTGTAAAGAAAATACCTCGTTAAATGCTTGTTTAAAATTCTTTTGCATAGTTGAATACCATTTCTCCATGATTATGACCCCCCAACAACTTATTAGTTTATAGGATATGAAAACGCAATAGGTTCTACACCGTTATCAAGTTTATCAAAGGAATAACCTTCTTGTTTCAAAACCTTGATAATCTCCGGCAATGCTTTAACTGTTTGTTCTTTATACTTGCTATCATGGAATAAAATAATTAATTTATTTTGCCCTTTTAAACCTGATTTTACATTTTTTATCATTTTATCAGCACTTGTATTTGGTTGTGTATCTCCGACAGAAATGTTCCAGTCATAAAACAAAAAACCCCGTCTCAGCATTTCCGAGATTATTTCTTGATAGATGCCTCGGTTATATATATTAATACTGCCGCCGGGAAATCGAAAGACTTGGGGCTTTATCGAAGTCTCTTCATATATCTTTTCAAATGCAGTGTTAAAATCATCTAAATAATCCTCAACCGAGTTATATATTTCCTTATATTTATGGGTATGACTGTGAACGCCAATAGCGTGGCCTTCCTCGGCAGTACGCTTTAATATGTCAGAATCCATATTCTGAGTCACAACAAAAAAGGTGGCTTTAATATCTTCTTTTTTTAAAATATCCAGAATTTCCAATGTTCTTGTCGAGGGTCCGTCGTCAAAGGTTAAATAGGCAATTTTTTCATTTTCTTTGTTTTCTTTCGGTAAATTAACGGCATGTTCCACATAGAGTTCGGGATACTTTAATTGATAATCAATAAATGAGTTATAGTTTTGAGATTTAGGATAGGCAAATGAAGATGGATTTTCCGGTTCCGACTTATCTTTTATATCTTCTGTATCTGAAGCTGAGTTCTTTGCTTCCCTTTCATTAGATATGTTTGTTTCGTTTAGAGGAGCTTCTTTATTTTTCGTAGCATCCGTTGCAGCATAAGTATTTAAAGCCAGTAGTCTATTATTCCCATAAAACAACAATCCCAATAATATACTCAAAAGTATTGAGAACATGGTAATATAAATTAAATGTTTAAAGAATCTTACGCTGCCAAAATATGCATTATTTTCCATAACAACACGATCCCCTTATCCTCTGGTTAAGTTCAATCCAAGCTCAATACAACCTTGGGGATTAATTCCCATTACTCAAATAATTGTAACAATATCAGCATTATAAAGTAAGCCAACGAAAGTTTGTTTTGTCTTATTATGTCATAATAAGTAAAAATCGAGGTATTGAACCCTCGATTTTCGATAATTTTCCTACGAATATATATAAGTTGGTATGGTTTTAATTTTTTATATGAACTAACCGTTCCCATCACATAAATCCCAATTCTTTTGCTTTGATGACTGCCTGGGCCCTATTTCCTACGTTTAAACTTTTGTATATCCTATTGGTATGCCATTTAACCGTCCCTTCTGAGATAAAAATTCTTTCTGCAATTTCACGGTTTGACAGTCCTTCTACCATTAACTCCAGAATCTTTATTTCCTTTTCCGTAAGCAGTTCTGAGGCATATTGTTTTTTCTTCTCGTTCATACTATTTTTTTCATTCAGCATCATGGCGACTCTAACGGTGTTTATGGCCTGTAAAGCCAGTTTTTTGATGATTTCAGTTCTTTCCAATATAAAGGCACAAGGAGTTATGTTGTTTTCAAGATAGAGAATTCCCTCCAAATTATCCTGTAAAAATATGGGAAGGCATAAAACCGACCTTATCTCTTTTTGCCGGATATAAGAGTCATTATTATATGTAATATCCTGCATGGCATCATCGATTATGACAGATTTCCCCGAATTCAAAACATACATGACCACGGACTGGGAGTATAACCTATTTTTATGGCCCTTCGATTCTTTCGGGAAAACTACCGGTACCTGGCCCATCTCCTTTTTAGCGATAAGAACTAATTTTTCATCCTTTACCGTCATCAGACAAGCCCTTTGTGCTCCTGAACTTTCTACAATCACATTCAACAGTTTTTTTAGAGAAATTTCCAGGTCTTTGCTCTCGCAAAAGCTGTCGGTTACTCTGCTCAGTATTAAATAATCCACATGCGCAGATATTTCAGGAGATATTTCCCTGCTTATCTCCATCTCCTCTATAGCAGCAGCACTATTCTTCCTGGCTTTTTCCATTTCTTCTTCGACTGCAATCTTTTCAATTTCAGACAGGATTTGAGGAAATTCTTCTTTTAAAAGCCTGGCCTTTAACACTGCACCAAATTCCACATAGCTCTGGTAGGCACTTACCATGTGTATCAATCCGTTCTTCTCAAAACCCAGTTTCAAATAAAATCGAGCTGCTAATTCATAGGCAACAGCCATGTCCAATGTAAAGCCGTTTTTTTGGGCAAGGAAAATCGCTTCTTGATACATGTCCATTGCTTCTTGAATGTTTCCTTTTAAACGGTGTTGTTCTGCAGAGACAAGACTATACTTGTGCAGAAAATTCTCTTCGCATACTTCGGACCATTTTTTCAGCTGCCGTAGATTGTTCTTTATCAGGCTCTTAGCCTTTTTTTGTCTGCTCATATCCAATAGTTCATATGCAGCCGAAGCGGTCAGACAGGCCCAATAGATATTCTCAGCATAAAGCATTTTCCCGAGAACAGAATCCAGCTTTCGGTAAGATTTAAGTGCTGTATCATAAGCTTCCATATAACCGCCGTGCAAATAATAGGATTGAATTTTCATCAGGTAATAATGACTGACAATAAAACCCTTATTTGTCCGGATTAAGCTGTCAGCAACAGTATTCTCATCATAATCCTCCGTACTAAAAGAAAAAGAATTGATGGTTTCTCCTTTCAAATTTTTGATAAACTGATTAATGGTATTTAGTAGATTTAATGAATCCGGCATTCCGTAATTTATGTGTTCCAGGGCAATTTCAAATTGATCATGAATCCCGCGAAGTGATTCCCCCAACATGCATTTAATCTGAACCATTTCCGTCTGAACTACTCCCATCATCAACCAATCTCCGGTCTCATGGGCATAATAATTGGCCATTTCCCCGTATTTCAGACTATTTCTTAAATGCTTATTCCAATGACTTAGATATATGCCTACAGTATAATACACTTTGCATTTAACTGAATAATTGTTGTATTTCTCGGCTAATGCCAGGGCTATTTCCTGCATTTTGACAGCCTTTTTAAAATCTCCTAAACGGCTGCTGCAAATAATTCCATAACAGGCATAGGCAAAAGATGAATAATCCGTGTTTCCGTATCTAAGAGATATATTTGTCATTTTTAGCAATATTAAACTGAATAAATTGGGATTAATCAAGCTGGTAGGCGGTGTTAAGTTGGCAAGCAAACTCATAATCCTTTTAGCTCTGTCATTGCTCATTTCTGATAGATCAAGTAAAGAATTCTCTTTTCCTATGAGCTGCTGTTTGATAAACAATATCTCCTTTATCAAATATATCTTGCCTGGATTTATGGGAATACGTAGCCCCATTTGATCCAATGCGGCCAATCCTGATAGAATCGCTTCCTCCGGTCGGTAATAACCGGTACAAAGCATGGTTTTCCTGAAATATATCTCCATCTTGTCCAACCTGGATTTTGCTTTATTAATGAGTATTTCAAATATCGGCTCCCCACGAGAAAAACCATAGCAGGAAAACATGCACCAGTAATACTCTAAGTAAAGCTTAAAGGACAGATTGTAGTTATAATTCCAACTGTTTTCCGGCAAAAGTTTTATACCTGTCTCAAAATATTTTAGTGCAGAAGACAAGGCAATAGAAAGCTTTGCTTTCTCCCCCGCTTTTAAATTGTATTCGGCCAGCTCAACACGTTCATTTACATCTCTAATCAAATCTATACTTAAGTTTAAATGATCAACCGCCTCGAAGATCCCTATTCCCGGAGATACAGAATCAATGTTTTCAAGAATAGCTCTGCCTGCCCGATAATGAGCTGCTTTCTTTTCTGCCTCGGTCATTAAAGAATAAGCCGCTTCCTTTACACGGTCATGTAAAAACTCATAACCAACCGAGAATATCCCATTTTTTTCCTGTTCAGAATGACTTAAAAGATTATCCCTGATACTTTTATCGGCTTCTTCTATAATAATACCCATATTTAGCGCGGGCTGCAGAGCCTGTTCAATCCAATCAGCTGATTGGTTCAATGAAGCGGACAAAGTATCTATATTAAATTTCTTCCCCAGGCAGGAAGCAAATTTAATGACATCAACAGTTTCCTGAGGTAATTTTTTAATCCTGTTGACAACATATTCAACAATGTTTCCTTCAACATTAATGTTCTGTAATCCAACATCCTTATATTTCCAGCAGGATTCTGACGATGAAAAATACAAATACCCATTTTCATAAATATTCTGAAGAATCTGTTTAATGTATAAAGGGTTACCGGCAGATTTTCGAAAAACGACGTTTACCAGAGCCTTAATTTCTTTTCCTGCACATTTTAAAATATCTTTTATTAAATCCTGGGTATTGTTCTTATCCAGGGCTTCCAACATGATTTCTCTAACAGGGACACAGGACTTTTCCATGGTTTGAATCAGGGAAAATACCGGGTGTGATTTATCTACCTCATTGGTTCGATAAGCTCCGATGAATAACAGCCGTCCTTCACTTGTATCCGTCATTATAGCTTCTATTAGCTTCTTCGAAGCAGGATCAATCCATTGCAAATCATCCAGAAATAAAACCAGGGGATGTTCTCCTTGTATAAAAATTTGGAGAAAACTTTTAAATACTTGGAAAAATCGGTTTTCTGATTCCCTGGGAGGAATTTCCCGAACAGACGGGAACTCTCCTGAAATCAGTTTGAGTTCGGGGATAATATCTGTCATAATACCGCCGTTGATACCTAAAACTTGTTGTATCCTGTTTCCCCATCGTTTTATTTTCTGCTTGGGTTCAGCAAGAATTTGCCGGATCAGATCCTGAATAGCCTGGATAATACCGATATATGGGATATCCTCCTGAAACTGTCTATAACAACCACAGATAAATTGCCCCTGACCGGAAGCAATATATTTGGCAAATTCCTGCACCAGTGCAGTTTTCCCTATTCCCGGATATCCTGAGATAATTACTGATTCAATACTTCCCTGGCATACTTTATTGAAAGCATCTATTAAGACGGCGGTTTCTTCCTCCCGTCCGAACAATTTGCTTTGAAACTGCAAGCGGTGGGGGATATCAGCCTGTCCAAGGGTAAAAAGCTCAATTTTTCCTGCTTCCCGCCACTGTTGACAGCACCTTGCCAAGTCATTCTTCAATCCGTAAATGCTTTGATACCTTTCATCAGGTGATTTAGCCAGTAATTTCATGATGATACTTGATAAAGCAAAAGGTATTTCCTGATTCAGCTCATGGGGCGACTTTGGTTTTATTGAAATATGTGCATAACACCAACCAAGAAAATCCTGAGCCTGAAAAGGAAGTTTTCCTGTAAGCAGCCGGTAAAAAATAACCCCTAAAGAATAAAAATCGCTTCTCTCGTCCACTTGCCTGTTGATTCTTCCCGTCTGTTCCGGAGAAACGTATGGAAGGAATTCATGTATACCACCTGAATTAAACCTTAGTTCTGCTTTTTCATTTTGGGGGTCCATATAAATAATATCCGGATTGAGTTTTTTTAAGATAATTCCTTTTCCATGTTGTTCTTCAATGAGATTACATATTGGAAAGCAAACAGCAAAAAAAGAATCCACCCTTTTATCATTAATTTGTTTAATATAATCAGATAGTGAATATAACATTATTTATCCCAAACCTTTCATGTCCATTTCAATGATAGTTAAAGTATATTTTAGAGGAAGATATTGACGATAGCGCCAAAATATTGTATTCTTTAAAACATAAATTCCCTACTATGTTAAAATTATAACATAATTCTTGTTTATCTCCCACACACTTATGGAGGGCTAAAATAGAATACAGTCTGATAGGCAGTGGTTTTAACGCTGTTTAGGCAAGATTGTATACAATTATTGACGATAATAGATAGATATTATATAATTATTGTAAATACGTCAACAATGCTTTTATATAATTATATGAGGAAATTGCATAATTCAAAAGTATTTTTTAATGATACAATATATTGATCCTATCATCAATGGCGCTACTATATATTGTTACAGAT
>DUPU01000063.1 GCA_012838175.1 Clostridia bacterium | reverse complement strand
GTCCCTGGCGGGGTTGCTAAAATCGCGTTGAGCTTGGTAATGGAAAATTTCCGGGAAAGTTATGTTATAATATAACCTGACTTTAGGAATAAAAAGAGAAAAATGGTGCTAAACCTCAAAATTTGTAGTTTAGCATCTTTTTTATTTGCGACTCATTGAAAAAATAGTTAGTAATTGGAAGTTTTAGCTCATCTGCCAAGTTCTTTATAAATTTAGAATAAGACGTGATATTCACATATTTATTACGTTCTACTTCGACAATACGAAATTCACGGATGAAATTAATAAGTTTTTCAGTGCAATATTTGTTTTTCAGTACTTTGAACTGTAAAAGCCTAACAAGTAGTATTGCAAGATAGCAAATCAGGAAATGCCCATGGATAGATGCTGTCTTTTGTAGATAGACGGGACGTGCATCAAGGTAACTCTTCATTACCTTGAATGATTCCTCAATCCTCCATAAGTTATGGTATGTGCTGTATATGTCATCTGCTTTCATTTTAATTTCTGATGTGACAAGAAGGTTGTAGCCAGCCAATTTTAAGTCTTTATCAATGGCATCCTGGTTAATGTCAACCTTTACCTTGCCATCAGTGGTATTACCTTTCTTGTCGGCACAACTAAAAATAACATATTTGCTGCATTCACCGAATTCACTCTTTTTAGCCTGACTAGCTTTTAGTACCTTAGCCTTTTCAACCATCTTTTTTATCTCATACTTCTTTTTTTCAGCTAGTTTAGGGTTGTATGTGGCAACTCTTTTTTCTTTTAGTCTTACAGTATGTTTCTTTCCATTTTTGTCCGTATAGGTGTAAGGGAATTCATCAATACATTCCTTGATCAAGTAGAGAAGAGTACCATTGCTATCAACGACTTTTTTATAGCCGTCCTTTAAGAGAACCCAGGTCTTTTCAGTCTCGGGGAGTTGTTTCACCGATTTTGAGAACAGATAGCCGTCCTTGTTTTTTAAGGCATTAATGATATTTTCGGCGCAGTTTAGGCCTTTGTCTGCGACCTGTACCGTTTTACCGGATATCTGGTTTCGCTCCTTGAGTTCTTTTATCACATCGCGAATGACGGGCTTCTCGCTTTCATTGCCGGGGTAAAGCTTCATACCAATGGGAATCTGGTTTGCGTCCAGGAGCAGCCCAAGACCGATAATGGGATCTTTCCTGTTTTCTTTTGAAGGCCCCTTTTTTCTGAATTCATCTTCTTTGTCGATCTCGAAATAGAAATTTGTGCAGTCAAAATATGTAGTAGATGTATCTAAAGGATATTTGATGTTGACCTGATGGTTGAATATCTCGATAATCTTTTCATATTCATTACCCATATACTCAACGCCATCAAGAATCTGGTCATAAGAGATACCATAGGATTTATACAGCTTAGGAAGTACATCGTGACAGGTTTTATTCTTGGAGCATGGGTCAACTACCCTACTGTATATGAGAACTTCCATTAGTTCAGAGAGTCGAAAATGAAAACCTCTGACAGACTGCATCAAATCCAAGTAATTGGAGACGTGTAAGCTGTCGTAAATGCTTTTTAAAAGGAAATAGCCAATGTAGGTTTCGGGAGATTCGCCTATTTGTTTAACCTTATTTTCTTCTTTGATACGTTTTGCCTCAAAGTTCATTTGAGCAACGACATCGGAATAATAGGCAATCGGGTCGGGAATACCCGAATCGATAAGATCCTGTACATAGCCAAGAGCCTTATAGGATTTATGGGAGGTTTCTTTTTTGTCAGGATTATAAAAAGACTCATAAATTTGAAGATAAATTCCCTTTTTGAGTTTTGATTTTTTAAGAAAGTAAGCCATAAAATCCCCTCCGCAAACACCATTTAACACCATTAATTATACACTAAAAAAGATTTTTTGCAAGTTCTTTTTAGAATAAAAAAAAGCGCATGTCTGCGCTGTTTTCTCATGTTCTTTATTTTTATTGCTCCTAAATATTCATGGTGTTAAAGTCTAAAGACGGGTAGTGAGATAGCGCAGCAAAAGAGCTGTTAAGGTAGTTTTACCTGTTCCACCTTTGCCCGCTACAGCAATTACCGTTTCCTTGGCCATCTAATCACCCGGCTCCGCTTAAAATCACCTTGAATATAAATATAACGAAACCGGGCTACCCACCCCCTTGATTTAAAATAATAGGTACTATAATTTTATTATACAGAAATATTGCCAAAAAAACTACGTTAAAAGAGTTTTTCCCTTAGTTTCGGAGGGATTTGGTATTTTTTGTTATTTGCAAATCCTCTCCCTGCACAATAAAATTCTTACCAGAGATTTAAAAGATAACCTTTTTATGTTATAATTTATACTAAAAAAAGCGCCTATGGATGCGCCCCAAAGGAGGACTTTCTTTGTCCAAAATCACGTTTTTAGGCCATGCCTGTTTCTTACTGGAGGCGGAAGGAAAAGAAACACTGCTTTTTGATCCTTTTCTTAAAGAAAACCCTCTTGCACCGCTCCAACCGGAACAGATCCAGACCAACTACATCCTGGTCTCCCATGCTCATTTCGATCATCTTGGGGAAGCCTACGAAATAGCGGCAGCCAATAAGGCCACGATTATTTCTACCCCGGAGATTGCAACGGCTGCCCAGGGAAAAGGGCTTGACGCCCACCCCTTAAACATCGGCGGCAAATTCAACTTCCCTTTTGGCTGGGTTAAGGCCACACAAGCCTTTCACAGCTCCGGGATAGAAGGGGGAACCCCCTGTGGTTTTGTCATCAACTACCATGGCCAAAACATTTACTTTCCCGGGGATACCGGACTCTTTAGCGATATGAAGCTGATCGGTGAGCTGACTCCACTGAATATTGCCCTCCTGCCCATCGGGGATAATTATACCATGGGCATCGATGACGCCGTAGTGGCCGCTTCCTTCCTGAAAGCACCGCTGGTGATCCCTTACCACTTCAGCACCTGGCCTCTGATTGAAGCAGACCCGGAGGAATTCAAGAAGAAAGTGGAAGAAAAAACTGACTCCCAATGCCGGATCCTGGCCCCGGGTGAGAGCTGCAGTTTTAAGTAGAAAGAAAAGATCGTATGGGGTTTGG
>DUPU01000009.1 GCA_012838175.1 Clostridia bacterium | reverse complement strand
TATCGTAGCGGCCATGACGGATAAAAGCAAGGGCACCAGAGGAATTTCTACTTTTATCGTGGAGAAGGACTTTCCCGGATTCTCTGTGGGGCAAAGGGAAGACAAAATGGGCATCAAAGGATCCAGTACCACAGAAATCATTCTGAAAGATTGTCTTGTCCCGGCAGAAAACCTGCTGGGCAAAGAGGGGGAGGGGTTCAAGATAGCCATGACTGCCCTGGACGGAGGGCGGATCAGTATCGGTGCCCAGGCAGTGGGTATTGCTCAGGCCGGTTTGGATGCTTCTATCGCTTACGCGAAAGAAAGGCGGCAGTTCGGGAAACCTATTGCTGAATTCCAAGCTATTCAATTTATGATTGCGGAAATGGCTACAAAAATCACTGCCGCGCGAAGCCTGGTACACCAAGCGGCCTGGTTAAAGGATAATCATCTCCCTGTGACCCAATTGGCCGCAATGGCCAAATACTATGCGTCAGAAACTGCCTCTTGGTGCAGTAATCGAGCGGTGCAGATCCACGGCGGTGCCGGCTATACCACTGCCTATCCGGTAGAACGTTATATGCGGGATGCGAAGATTACAGAGATTTATGAAGGTACTTCGGAAATCCAAAAGCTGGTTATTGCAGGAAGTCTATTAAAGTAACGGGGTGATATAGATGAAGAAAATCGTTGCCTGCTATAAATGGGTGGCCGATGAAGCCGATATCCGCATTGATGAAAAAAGCCGGGCTCTTAATTTTGATCGGGTGAAGTATAAAATCAGTGAATATGATCGGAATGCCATTGAGGTAGGAAATTCTTTAAAGGATAAATATAGCTGTGAATTTGTTGCCGTTACCTGCGGAGCACAGGTAGAGTCATCTCTAAAGGATGTTCTATCTCGAGGTCCGACCAATGTTTACTATATAAACGATGAGATATTGGCAGACGCAGATGGTGGGGTCACAGCAAAAGTATTAGCGGGTATTATCAAAAAAATCGGTGCTGTGGATTTAGTCATCTGCGGCGAGGGGTCCGGAGATGAATATGGGCAGCAGGTAGGACCGCGTTTAGCCGCACTTTTAGGCTATGCCTCCTGTACCTTTGTCACCAAATTGGATCTTACTGATGAAGGACTTATGGCGGAACGAAAATTGGAAGACGGTATTGAAGTGGTTCAGGTACAGGGTCCGGCGGTGGTTACAGTTTTACCGGATATTAATACACCTCCTATTCCTACACTGAAACAAATACTGGGGGCAAAGAAAAAACCTACAACCAAATTAAGTTTAAAGGATATTGGTTTAAGTAGAGATGCTTGTGCACCCAAATTGAAAAACATAGGTGTTTTAGGTACGGTGATGGAAAGAAAAGGTATTTGTATGAATATCGATGGCCTTTCTATTCAGGAAGCCGCAGAAAAATTAGCAAAACGGCTTAGTGCAGACGGCATTTTAGGCTAGGAAGGGGGAGCGATATGAGTGGTATTTGGGTAATTTCCGAAACACCGAAAATAGCTTGGGAGATGCTTGCCAAGGCCAGAGAACTGGCAGGAAATGAAGTAGTGACCGCTTTTGTGGTAGGGGATTATGAAACCGGTATGGATGCCATAAGTTTTGGTGCTGATCAGGTGCTGCTCCTGGAAATGCCGGCAAATATTCCTTGGGAAGAGTGTCGGGATGTGATATTAAAGGCAGGGGAAACCAATAAACCATCCCTTATTATGGTAGCTGCCACCCGTCGGGGCAAGGATTTGGCAGCCCAACTGGCGGCTCTGTTGGATGCTCCTTGTGTTTCAGAATGTAAAAGCATCATTAAAGACGGGGAAAATTTCCTTACCGAAAGGATAGTTTATGGTGGTTTAGCGGTGAAGAAAATGGTATCCAACGGTTGCCTGGTGGCTACTATTCCCCCGGGCACATATCATCCGGAAAAAATTGAGGGCAGATCAGGTGATGTGAAGCAGCTAAAACCCCAGGGTTTTAAAATGGTGGTCAGGGAAAGGAGGCCGAAACCGGCAACCTCTGTGAATATTAGTGATGCCAATATTGTAGTTGGTGTGGGCAGAGGTTTTGGCTCAAAAGAAGAGATTCAAATGGCTGAAAGATTAGCGGATATTTTGGACGGGGCCATTGGCTGCACCAGGCCGGTGGCGGAAGATCTTCGCTGGCTGCCTGAAGAATGCTATATTGGACTTTCCGGTCAGGTAGTAAGACCGGCCTTGTATTTGTGTGCCGGTGTTTCCGGACAGGTACAGCATGTTTATGGTATTAGAGATGCAAAAACCATTGTTGCTGTAGAGAAAAATGAAAATGCTCCTATTATCCGGATAGCTGATTATTATATCTTGGGTGATCTAAAAGAAGTGTTGCCTGCACTAATTGGTGCTTTCGCCAAAGCCAAATAGGGGGGCTGAATTATGTCGGAGGATCGTTTTGATGTCATCATCGTAGGGGCAGGGCCGGCGGGCAGTACGGCGGCATATATTTTAGCCGGCGCCGGTAAAGAGGTTTTGCTCATTGAAAGAGGGGATGAGCCAGGGGCGAAAAACATGACCGGAGGACGTTTATACGGTCATAGTTTGGAAAAAATTATCCCCGGCTTTGCCCAAGAAGCACCGCTAGAAAGAAGGATAGTAAAAGAAACTGTCTCATTTCTCACCTCGGATACCTCAGTTTCTTTCGATTTACAGTCAGAATTATTAGGAAGCGGGGGAAAAGAGTCTTACTCAGTTCTCAGGGCAGAATTTGATTGCTGGCTGGCGAAAAAGGCCGAGAAAGCCGGAGCCATCCTGGTCACGGGAATCAGAGTAGATGACTTATTTATGGAAGAAGGCCGGGTGAAGGGCGTAATTGCCGGAGAGGATATCATGGAAGCAGGTGTAGTCATACTGGCAGATGGGGTGAACTCTCTCCTGGCTCAAAAAATAGGTATGAAACAGGAATTAAAACCTCATCAGGCCGCAGTTGGCGCCAAGGAGATTATTGAACTTCCGGGAGAGGTAATTGAAGATAGATTTAATCTTCATGAAGGAGAAGGTGCCGCTCGTCTTTTTGTAGGTGACTGTACCAAAGGAAGAATTGGCGGCGGCTTTCTCTATACCAATAAAAAAAGTATTTCTTTGGGTTTGGTATTTACCCTCTCCGACCTACAAAGCTGGGAGAAAACCGTACCGGAAATGGTGGAGGATTTTAAACATCATCCTGCCGTCAGCCCCTTAATCAAAGGAGGGAGAACCCTTGAGTATTCTGCCCATCTGGTGCCGGAAGCAGGTTATTCCATGATCCCCAAGCTTTATGGGGACGGGGTAGTGGTGGTTGGAGATGCAGCCGGCTTTGTAATTAATATCGGCTATATGGTGCGGGGAATGGATCTGGCCATTGCTTCCGGGGAGGCAGCGGCAAAAGCCATTATATCTGCTCATGATGTATACACTACCCAGGCCTTGTCCCGGTACCGAAAATTACTGGAGGAAAGTTTTGTCATCAGGGACCTGAAGCAATACAGCAAATTCCCTGCATTTTTGAATAATAAGCGGATTTTTAATGAGTATCCCCAGCTTATAGCAGAACTAATGACAGATTTCTTTAGCGTAGACGGGAGCCCTGTTCCTCCCATGATGAAAAGGATCCTGAAGCCGGTGAAAAAAGTTGGCCTCATGAAAGTGGCAAGTGATGTGTGGAAGGGGGTTCGGGCACTTTGATGAAAAGGATGGGCGTTGAGGAAAAGCTGGGTCTTAATAAATTCCTGTTGGATGAGGGTAATCCCCATATCAAAATAAATAAGGAAATATGCCGTGCCTGCACCGGTAAACCTTGTTTAGTGGCATGTCCGGCCTCTCTTTATACTTTAAAAGAAGAAGAAATCGGCTTTGATTACGCCGGTTGTTTAGAATGCGGAACCTGTCGGATAATTTGTCCTAAGCCCGGTGCCATAGATTGGAGCTATCCCCGGGGAACCTTTGGTGTTGCCTATCGTTACGGCTAAAGCGTCTGAAAGAAAATTTATAAATATAAATTAGAGGGGGAGAGAAAATGACATTAAAAAGTAAGGAAGCTTATCAAGAAAGTATTCGGGAACGTAAACCCATGGATGTATGGTTTCTAGGTGAAAAAATTAAGGATCTGACAACATTTCCGCCATTGGCAGCAAGTTTTAATGCTATTTCCAAGGTATATGAATTGACCAGTGATCCTGCCTGGCAAGATTTACTTACCACTGATTCCGATTATGTAGATGGCAGGGTGAGTATTTATACCGCTCCCATCAGAAATGCTGCCGAGGCCAATAGGAAGACTCAGGCCGCTCGGGCTCTGGCAGAAGTTATCGGTTGTTGCACCCATCGGTGTACAGGCTCGGAAGCCTTTGCCGGTTTGGGGCCCTGCTGCTATGATATGGATCAGGAATTAGGCACTAACTATTTTGAGCGTTTTGTTAATTTTATGAAATATGTCCAGGAAAATGACTTAAGCTGCACAGCCACTATGACTGATGCTAAAGGTTTTCGTACTCTTAAGCCCCATGAACAACCGGATCGGGATGCTTTCGTACACATCGATGAATACCGGGAAGACGGTATTGTAATCAGCGGTATCAAAGTCAATCAGACCGGGATTTTGTTTGCTCATGAGATAGTAGTAGTGCCTACTGCCGCCATGAAAAAAGAAGATAAGGATTTTGCCGTCGCCTGCGCCATTCCTGCTGATACCCCTGGATGTACTTTTGTATTGGGCCGAACACCACAGGATAAGAGATTTTTTGAAGTAGGGGGAGAAATTGAGGGCATAGATTTAGGGAAGAATTTTGCTGACCACCAGGCCTTTGTTTATTTTGATCATGTATTTGTGCCCCAGGAAAGAGTCTTTATGGCGGGTGAGTACCAATTTACCGGTCGTTTATTGAACTATTTTACCGCTGTCCATCGTCTCACAGCCGGCGGATGTAAAGCTGGGGGCATTTCTGCTTTAACCGGTGCCACATCTTTGATTGCTGAAATGATCGGCGTGAACAAAGCCGGCCATATTAAGGAGAAGTTAGGGGAAATGGTAATTACGGCAGAAACACTAGCCGGATTATCCATTGCGGCCGGAACCTTGGGTTTTAAACATCCCAGCGGATTCTGGATTCCCAATCCTTTAATGGCCCATACCTGTAAGTATCAATGTACTTGGTTCCCCTTCGATGCTGTCCGATTTGCCCGGGAAATCATTGCAGGTGCCGGAGAAACTGCTCCTTCGGAAATTGATATGAGGCACCCGGTAATCGGTAAAATAGTGCAGAAAGAATTCAATCCCGGTAATCCCAACTATGATGCTTTTGATCGGCTTCGGGCAACCAGGTTTGTGGAACACATGGCCCGTGGTTCCAATTGGACAGCCATGGCCTTACATGGAGGGGGAAATACGGAAGCTTCCCGGCTCATGGCATTAAACTTCACCGATTGGAAACATCTCCAGGATATGGTCAAAGTAGCCACCGGTATGAACAAGGATCCGGAATTTGTAGAAAAGACATATGAAAACATCAGTAAGAAAAGGGGCAGTATTGATACCACATTGGATCTTCCCATTGCAGCCGCAGAGAAATAAGCTATTGGCATAAAGTGGTATGAAAAAAGCGTCGTGTCTTTCAAGATGCGGCGCTACATTAATAAAGGATGGTTTTTAGGGGGGAATTAATATTATTAGGAAGATAACCGCTATGTATTTCAGTGCTACCGATACTACGAAAAAGATCGTGTGTCAAATAGCCCATAAAATTTTCCAGTTCAATAATAGGGAATTTACCATAAATAAAATTGATTTCACCCTCCCGGGGGCAAGAAGAGAACCGGTAACTTTCGGGGAAGATGATCTGGTGATTATCGGGGTTCCCGTCTATGCCGGCAGGGTACCTAATGTATTATTGAAATACCTTAATACCATTCAGGGAAATGGGGCTTTAGCCGTTACCGTAGTGCTTTACGGTAACCGAAACTATGACGATGCCTTGATAGAATTAAAAGATATTGTGGAAGGAGACGGTTTTCAGGTAATTGCCGGAGGGGCATTTATCGGAGAACATTCCTTTTCCCGGATACTGGCTAAAGGAAGACCGGATGAAAAGGATCTGATCCAGGTAAGTGATTTTGCTCGTCAAATATACGGAAAAATAACAAACCCGGAGAAAATCCAAGCGGTAACGGTGGAGGGCCATAGACCATATAGAAAATATTATATGCCAAAAGATGCCCAGGGCAACCCGGTGGATATCAGAAAGGTTACGCCTAAAACAAATAAGGAATGTATTGATTGTAAGCTCTGCGTCCGTGTCTGTCCCATGGGTTCCATCGATATGTCGGATGTAGGAAAAATAAACGGGATTTGTATTAAATGCGGGGCGTGTATCAAGAAATGCCCTGTTCAGGCAAAATATTTTGACCATAGGGATTATTTAAGACATAAAGAGGAATTGGAAATTGACTATGCCGAGCGGAAAGAACCTGAGATTTTTATCTGATTGTAAAGGTGGGGAAGTCTAAAATATGATAAACAGCAAAGTTCTCTATGGTTGGAGCTTCAACTTTAATGGTACCGCGGATTTTTGGAATGGACAAAGTGATGAGGATTATTCTCTCAGATATGTTGATAAGTTAAATAAGGTAAAGCAAGTGAGTTTTCAAGAGATATTTCAATTAGTTGACTATGTACGGCAGCATAATATTGAGTTTGGTAAATTTATCATGGATATTATTCCACCGTGTAGTATTGCCATGAGAAATTATACCTATCAGTATTTTGAAAATGATGTAGTACTGAAAGCCCGGCGCTCTTTGTCCAATCCTTGGCAAAGCCAATATAATGCTCTCGAACGGGTTAAAGGTTCGGAACATGGTGAGAAAATTAATAAATAATTTAAAGAAATCGTTTTAGGTGGAAAGAAGAACAGACAGGGGGGTTTATTTATGAAATCGGTAAAGATAATCGGCACAGGTTCTTATGCTCCGGAAAGAATACTCACCAATAGAGAAATAGAGGAACGGGGATTATCGAATGATGCGTGGATCGTAAAAAATGTCGGTATCAGAGAACGGCACATTGCTGCCAAAGACCAGGCCACATCTGACTTGGCCGTAGCGGCAGGTATAAGAGCTATAAAAGATGCCGGCTTGAGTAATAAAGATATAGATTTAATTATAGTGGCCACCGGTACTCCCGATCGGCCTTGCCCCTCTACAGCTTGCATTGTGCAAAAGAAACTGGGGGCTTTTCAAGCGGCGGCTTTTGATATTTCGGCTGTTTGTGCCGGATTCATTTATGGATTTTCCGTGGCGGCCAGTCTCATTATCTCCGGTAATTATGAAAAAATATTAGTAATCGGAGCGGACACTTTTTCCAGAATAACCGACTGGGAGAGTAGAGACTGTGTTTATTTCGGGGATGGAGCGGGAGCAGTGGTATTGTCTTCCTGTGAAGTGGGAAAGGGCCTTTTGGGCTGTTTTCTGGCAGCGGATGGCAGGGGATATGATGATTTTACAGTAAAAGCAGGTGGCTCGGAAGAACCAGCCTCTATAGAAACGATAAAAAATCATAAACATTATTTCTCTATGAACGGGAAAGCGGTTTTTAATTCGGCTACTAAGGTTATACCTATGGGTATAAGAAAAGTCCTGGCAGATACAGGATTAGAGGTAAGGGATATTGATTGGTTAATTCCCCACCAACCTAATATAAACATCCTTAAATTTTGTGCCCAAGAACTGGGCATCCCCTTTGAAAAGGTGATGGTCAACCTGGATAGGTACGGAAACACTGTAGGGGGAACCATACCTTTACTCCTTGATGAAACAGTAAAATCAGGTAAGATCAAGCCGGGGGATATTGTAGTTCTCGCGGGTGTAGGTGCCGGTTGGACCTGGGGTGCGGCGATTATAAAATGGGTCTAAGGAGCGGCGGACATGAGTAAACACAAAGTGCTCTTGCTCACTGGAGGAAGCAAAGGAATAGGGAAAAAACTTGCCGTTGAATTTGCCAAAAACGGTTATCAGATTGCCTTTACATATTTATCAGATGAAGCAGGGGCAAAATTTACGGCAGATGAAATAAATACATATGGTGTCCTGGCAAGGTTTTACAAGTTGGATATATCTCAATATCATGACGTAGAAGAAGTGAAGAATCACGTCATGAACTATTTTGGGAGAATTGATGTTTTAGTCAATAATGCCGGAATTATTAAGCCATCTCTGATAAAAGACATGAGTTTAGATAGCTGGCGCAGGGTAGTGGATGTTAATCTTACGGGAACCTTTAATTGTATGAGGGCAGTTATCCCAATTATGGAAAAACAAAATTTTGGGAGAATTATTAACATTGGTTCCATAGCTGCCGATAAAGGCTCCCGTGGTGCGGCTTCCTATTCCGCTTCCAAGGCGGGGATTGTGGGTTTGACTAAGGCTGCTGCTCGGGAGGTGGCTGAAAAAGGCATTACGGTAAATGTGGTTTCCCTGGGATATATGGATCAGGGAATTACCAATCGCTTACCGGAAAAGTTGAAGAAGAAATTAATTCAGGAAATCCCCAGCGGTAAACTGGGTGATGTTAAAAAGGCGGCTAAAATGGTGGTTCATCTCGCTTCAGAAGAGGCAGAATATATTACCGGGCAGTCAATTTTTATCAGTGGCGGCGCTTATATGTAAGTGGACATGTAATTGAAAAACGTTTTTGCGCTGACCGAGTAAATGCTCGGCTTCCGATATTATTTCATAAAAGTGTTTATATGAGCGTTGACAAATATAATTTCAGGAATTGGACAAATAAGGCTTCCAACCGTTATGGTTAAGGAGGCTTTTTTGCTGCATTATAGGTTAGAGATGTACTCTTCAATTCTTCAGTAGAGAAGATTCACGGTTTGGTCATAAAAGGAAAGGCCTAATTTTGCCTGCAAAAAATGGAATTACTTTGCTATAATAATTATTAAAATTGATATTTTTGGTATTTGACTTGTTTCAGGGTTATATTTAAAAAACCAAAATTAATAAACAAAAACATTAAGCATCCATGAAGTAACCCTATAAATAAATTTTATTAAATTATTAGGAGTGTGATGATTATGTCAAAATCTGTAAAGACGAAAGGCAAAAATAAGCTAATTCTCAGGTGGAGTTTAGTTATTTTAGTAATATTGGCTTTGCTGGCAACAGGGGCTATTATTTCAAATCAAAGTTCACTTCCCGACGGATTTGTATATATTACCGATGTTATACCTACTGCTCAGCTTGAGATACGCTATTGTAGCAATGATAATTTTTGCGGTACAGTGATTGATGGATATGAAGCACCAAAGGCTATACTTACTGTAGAAGCAGCCCAGGCACTTAAGAAAGCAGCAGATGCTTTATATGAACAGGGATATTTTATAAAAATTTTTGATGCTTATCGCCCTCAAAGGGCAGTTAACCATTTTATCCGTTGGGCAAAGGATTTAGATGATACCAAAATGAAAGAAAAGTATTATCCTGAATTAGATAAATCAGTATTGTTTGAGCTGGGTTATATAGCAGAAAAATCCGGTCATTCCAGAGGAAGCACCGTTGATTTGACTTTGGTTGAAATATCCAGTGGCGAAGAATTGGATATGGGCAGCGGGTTTGATTTCTTTGGCAAGATTTCAAACCATGGTACCGATTTAATTACCGAAGAGCAGGAGAAAAACCGCAACATTCTGCGGGATGCCATGGTGGAAGCCGGGTTTGAAGTATATCCTGAGGAATGGTGGCACTACAAGCTAAAGGATGAGCCTTATCCTGATACATATTTTGATTTTCCGGTTAAGTAAAAAATAGCAAGTAGGGACAGATTACGGGGAGTGGTATTAAATCCAAATAAGGAGATATATGGTATAATGTTTAACGAGTGGAAATTATATAGAGTTTAAATTATCTGAAAATAAATAAGGGAGTTCACATATGATTAAAAAAAATGAAAACATCCAGGAAACGGAAAACTCTCTTAAATTGAAACTGCAAGATATTGTAGTTGGCAGAAACAACGAAATAGAGGCAATAAAAATGCAGTTTGACAGCGTATGGGAAGGCCATTCCGCCGTGACAGTGATAGCCGGTGATATTGGGATTGGAAAAACGGCGCTGGTAAAAACTGTTCTCTCGGATTTATCAAAGCTAAATGGGGCCTGTGTTTACGGAAAATTTGAACTGTACAAAGATAAAGGCCCCTATATTCCCATAGTTCAAATTATGGAGCAAATAACCAATTATATGCTGACACTTCCTGAAGAAAAATTTAATCGGATCAGAAAGAAACTTAAAGAGTTGGGAAGAGACAAAGCTTTGATCACAAGGGTTGTTCCACAAACTCAACGGATTATGAGCAGTACCGGGAGAATTAAAGACAGCGATTACCAAAAACTGAAAATTAGAATGGAAAAGGCATTCCAAACTTTTATCACAATTGCCGCTCAGGAATTGTATCCACTTATCATAGCTGTTGATGACATACAATGGGCAGATATAGCTTCATGGAATATTATAAAATCAATTAATGATCCGATAAGTAACCATGACCTGTACATGATCCTGGTTTATCGAAATAATCTTGAAAAATATCGAACAAAAGTAAAATCAATGCTGGATAAGCTGTCCGAAAAAAAATACCTCCTGGAAATAAACCTGGAGAGCCTCACAACTGAAGAAGTTAAAACAATGCTCAGGGAGGTTTTCAGCGGAGATTTTGAAAATACCGATGAACTGGTATCCTTGATTTACAGAAAAACCGTGGGCAACCCATTGTACATAAAACAAATGCTCAATATGCTTCTGGAAAACAAGGGTATTTATTATAACCCTGGAGTTAAAAAATGGTGCTTGGATTCCTGCAAGGCAAAGGATATTAATCTTTTAGACACCATCGCAGATATTGTCAACAGAAAAATAGACCGTTTAAGTCCTGAGGCAAAGGAACTCCTGGAAATTGCTTCGTGTATAGGAAGCAGATTTGATTTGGGGCTAATGGAGAGGATAACCGAAAACCAATTTCAGCGTTTGAAAGAAAATCTGGTAGAACTTTGCCATGCGGGATTAATCGTAAAAGTTTTTGAACACCCGGGGACGGATGACACCGGAAAATTTGAGTTTTTTCATGACCGGATTTACCAGAATATCTACGAGCAAATCGAAGCTGACAGAAAAGAAAAACTGCACTTTGATATTGCCATTGAGCTGCTTAATCATCCGGACAAAATTTATATAGAAGAAAACATCTTACCAATAACGGCACATTTATTAAAATGCAAAATATCATCAAAAGGGAAGGTGTAGGGGACAAGCTGATTGTTGATTTATATATCGCGGGCATGAAGGCCAAAAGGTCCGCTGCCTTCGAGCATGCCCTGAAACTCTTCGGCCTTGGTGAAGAGTTGCTGGGTAGTTCATGTTGGACGAGAGATTATGATAATACCTTGAAGATTAAACTGGAATTGACGGAATGCGCGTATATTTGCGGGCATTATGAAGCTGCCAAGGCCCGTTTTGAAGAAATGCTGGAGCACGCCGCCGGTGCAGAGGACTTGGCGGAAATCAAAAAAAGATATATGATTTTAAACTCCTATACGGGTAATCAGGAAAGGGTATTTGATTTAGGTATTCAAGCTCTGAAACACCTGGGATTTAATATAAATACAAAAATGCTTCCCCTGCAGATTGCCAAAGAAATCTTACATGGAGAGATCCTATTTAGAAGCAGCAGGCTTGAAGCTATCAAAAACGCCCCGATCGTAACAGATAAAAGGGTAACCAATGCGTTGGAAATACTAACTATAATGGTTGCTTCAGCCAATATGAAAGACAAAGATTTATTTGTTCTGATAGTACTTAAAATTGGCAATTTATCGGCAAAATACGGGAATTCCCTTTTTTCACCTTTGGGATACGCCGCATATAGCCTGGTGTTGGGCGCGGTAATGGGTAATTTTAAAAAAGCGAAAAAGCTCAAGGAGATTTCTTTAAATCTGGCGGAATTATTTGATGATGACCTGTTTGGAACGACCACTTATTTTTGTATTGGTACTTTTGTAGCTCATTGGACTTCCCCGGCAAAGGAAAGCCTTAATTACCTACAAAGAGCCCTTGATTGTGGGATACGGTCAGGTGACTATTTGTACTGCGGATATGCGTTAATTATGATGACAGAGATGAAATATTTAACGGGGGAGCCCCTTGAATTACAGAGGGGTCGGTGGTCTTTCATCTGCCCTTGGGAATCACAGCGACAGCGTATCAGGACAGTGTGCTGATTAAAGACAGCACAGGAGAAACGGAAACTTATAAGTTACAGCCCCTGCACATCGAAAATGGCGGGAAAGATATACATTTGACCGGCATTACGGCAGCAGAAGACGGCTCAATCATATTGGTAATGGAAGGGAAAAAGATACCGGAACCGGGTTTTCATACTTTCCGCGTTACCGCTGATGCAGATGGCGTAGATGGACCTAAGTCGGCAACGGAAGATGAGTTCAGTGCAACAGTTGATTTATTTTCCAGAATCCTGCCTGAAGGAGCGGGCATCCTGGAAGTGAGTCCGGAGAGTGCCGCGGCAGGCAGCAAGCAAACATTAACCATGACCTATACCTTCGGCGCTGACTTTAATGAAGGATGGGTTGAATTCGCTTTGCCTGAGGAAATTACCGCGAGAGCAGGGCAGGATAAAATTATAGTAGACGGTGCAGAAAAGTTTTTAACGGAGTACGATCTCAGTGATGATGGGAGAAAAGTGTATGTAACCGGAATCACTGCTCAAAAAGGCGCCGTGATGTCGCTGATAATTTATGACAGAACAATACCGGAGCCGGGTTCTTACATTTTCCGCGCCAGCTCCGATGCTGACGGGGAAGTGGCTAATATACCGGCCACGTTGGGAACGGGTAGTGAATTTACGGCTTTCTTCGCCTTTTCTGAAATAAACAAAGGTAATGAAATTGTGAAAAGTTTTGTCATGGCGATAAATGAGGGAGATGGGGAAGCTGCCCTGGAACTCTTGGCAGATAATGTGACTTATGTGGACAATTACATGGACGGATTCCT
>DUPU01000062.1 GCA_012838175.1 Clostridia bacterium | reverse complement strand
CAATATCCCCTTTTGCCTCTGCCCAGGGTGCTTTCCAAGCTACCACCCCGGTTGTTTCTTTCCGATTGCCCGGATCCTGCTCCCCTCTCTTTGTCATGTCCCGGTCCAAGGCGGGAATTCCCAAAGAACCCTGTACTTTCCCGTCCGGCATAATAAAAAGCCGGGCTCCGATCTCCAATTCCTTCAATCCGCCCCCGTCTACCAATGTGTAAAGCATTCCGGCGCGACCTCTTTGCATTAATTGGTCCAAAGAAGAAAATATTTTCAGTTTTTCTCCTCTTTTTTCATCCTTGTTTTTCCTCAGGGCCAGTATTGCTTTTAATACTCCCATTCCCACCGTCCAAGCTTTATCCGTTACCTTGGCGACAACCTCCTTGTCTTTTTCCGGGTGAATATCCCCTGCTTTCATTCCCTGGTGTACTTTCAACCCGGATTTTAAAAGGCCGCGCAAGGTGCCGGAAATTTGGGCTTTAACCGGATGCTCATCGACATAAGCCACAATTTCCCCTTGCTCCACATAATCACCGATGGATTTTACTTCACGGAAAACACCGTCTGCCGGAGCCCGGAGCAGCCTTTCAATGGTGTAGCCCAGCACATTACCGGGAATACCGGTATCCGGCGACGCACATCCGGAAAAAATAGCTTTCCCTAGATTTGGTCCCCTTTGGGTTTCAATAACGGCATGGGCATCCCTCCCCGCCTCAAAGCCGGGACCCAAGGCGATGACGATTTTTCCCAAATGCAAACCGGTACCCAGGTTTTTTTTGGCCATACTGGCATCAATGAAAATTTCCGGCGGGTAATCCTGTCCGATTCTTCCCTCAGGGTCAACGATAACAGCAATTTCTCCTCTATTCATCACATCCTGTGCTTCAGGAAAACCTTGCACTAAAACTCCTTTAATGTTTTCCACCCAGGTTTCCCCAGCATATACCGCTTCCGCAAAGGATACCTTTCTCCTGACACAGGTAGGTTCCGGAATCTCCGTCATTACTACGGGAAACCCGGCCATATTTAGCAAACAGGCCACCCCGCTGGCCAGATCACCTGCCCCTTTGATTAAACAATAGTTATAAGCCATTTTTAATCTCCTTTCAAAATCTCCTTCCCTGGTATTAAACTATTTGTTTCTGTTAAAATTGTTTTTCCTATTCTCCATCACCTTGCTCCACCGCTCATACTCTTCCGGACAATCTATATCAATGAGAATGCCCGGATCATCTACTTCCACAAAGCAGCATTGGCTTTGATTTTTTCTTACTACTTCCCGGGCCCCGACATCACCGGATACATCCCCCAACTGGGGAAAAAGAGTTCTGGCAAAAAAAACAGGATGTCCTTTCTTTCCCTGATAAACAGGAATAATTACGGAATAAGACCCTTCCCGGAATTTCTCAATTAGGGCACCCACTGTTTCTTTTTTAATTAAGGGCATATCCCCCGGGGTAATCAAGACCCCTTCCACCTGGGGATCCTCACCCAGCACCTTAATCCCTTCTTGGACCGAGGTGCTCATTCCTTGAGGAAAATTGGGGTTTTCAATAAACCGAACCGGGTAAGATGCTAAAGCCTGCCTGATTTCATCCTGCTGATACCCCACAACTACAGCCACCTCTGCAACGGGTGCTTGGAAAAAACTCCGAACAGTATTTTCAATGACCGTACCGTGGGAAAAAGGCAAAAGCATTTTGTTTCTTTTCATCCGGCGGGAAAAACCCGCAGCCAGCACCAAAACTTTAATTTTTCCCATTCTGCCACCCCCTTTAAAGGACTTCTACCGGGCTGTTTTCTATCCCCATCGAACCGAGAAGCACCTTGGCTACCCCCGATTTTTTGAGAATTTCCGCTAATTCTATGGCTTGACCTCTTTGATGCAGAGTATCAACTTTATTTATTAAAGGAATCCAGCGGGCAAAGGCAGGAACCCCTTTTTGATACCCCTTTTTATGCAAAAGAATTTTGGCGACGTCTTCCGGGCGAAGATAATCGCCCCTCCGCAAACCTGT
The DNA here is from genome assembly GCA_012838175.1 of Clostridia bacterium. GTDB lineage: Bacteria > Bacillota > Dehalobacteriia > Dehalobacteriales > Dehalobacteriaceae > DUPU01. Next base: position 255 of record DUPU01000062.1, on the reverse strand, counting down.
TAATAAGCATATCTCCTCCACCCTATGAAAATGTACCTCATCCAAAGGCTGCCCCAAAGCATCAACACCCAGGACAGGTATCACCAGGGTTGTTTCTATGGGTATCACCGGTTCATATTCTCTGGGAGCTTTAAAAGGTTTACCCTTAGCCCCGTCTCCTTCCGCCAAAATTACCGTATCCGGCCACTTCTCCCTGATCTTTTTAAATTCCGCCCCATCTAATCCCACAATTTTTCCTTCCTTATTAATCTTTTT
>DUPU01000061.1 GCA_012838175.1 Clostridia bacterium | reverse complement strand
GGCTGGTATTGTTGGGTTTTGGCCAATTCAATTATACCATTCCAAGGGGGTTTTCTGTTGTTTTAATGTGCGTTTCTATATGAATTTTTCAAAGATCAAGCCCACATTGTAAGTGGGAAAGTTGAGTTATTTATAATTATTTTGGAGGAATTTAGCTAAACAAGTCAAATTATGTATATGTTAGAGGTATTATCAGTATGTGGAATTATTAGTAATAATTGATGATCAGTAAATAATTAGCCTAGTTGAATAAAACCGGTTAACGATGTAGAAATCCTTTCAGCAGATAAGGAGAAAGCACATGGGCATTATTTGTGGCATTTACCGTCGTGACGGCAAAAATGTTGATATCAGGGTATCATTTTCCATGATGCAGGAATTAAGCAACTATCCTTTAGATGCTAAGGATGCTTGGCAGTCGGACCAGGTTTTTTTAGGAAATTGTGCACAGTATCTTACTTTAGAATCATATCAGAAGAAAACACCCTGTTTTTATAGTACCGGGAATTACGTTATTACGGCGGATGCCGTTTTAGATAACAGGGAAGAGCTTTTTAATTTGCTGGATATCAAGGACCGGAAACTGGAAGATATTACAGAGAGTGATCTGATTTTACGGACGTATCAGAAGTGGGGTGAGAAATGTCCCGCTTATTTGCTAGGGGATTTTGCCTTTGCCATCTGGGATGCTCAACGGAAAGAAATGTTTTGTGCGGTAGACCATACAGGAAACAGAACTTTATACTACTATATTGCTCCTCATATATTTGCTTTTTCCACCCTAATCAATCCCTTACTTTGTTTAAAAGAAATCGGCCGGAAGTACTCGGAAGAATGGATTTGTGATTTTCTATCTATTCCATCGGTAATACATCAATTAGACTGTGAGCTGACTCTTTATCAGGATATTTTGATGCTACCGGCGGCTCACAGCTTGACAGTGAGTTCAAAGGGGTTCAAAAAAAGGGCTTACTGGATTGTAGAAAGGCAAAAGGAATTAAAGTTTAAGTCAGACGGGGAATATGAAGAGGCTTTGCGCCAGGTATTTGGGCAGGCTATAAAGTGCCGTCTCAGAAGCTGCCGGCCGGTGGGGATTATGCTCAGTGGGGGTCTTGATTCAGCCTCTATTACCTGCTTAGCTTCAAACGAGTTAAAGAAAGTGAATCAGGAACTCTATGCCTTTACTGCTGTCCCTATGGACGGTTTTGACAGCACCGGCTTGCCCCCCGCAAGAATTGCTGATGAAACTCGTTATATTGAGGCATTAAAAGAAAACTTTTCAAATATTATCTTTAAATATTGTCCCTTTCCTGATAAACATGCCCTTAGCGATACGGAGCGTTTTTTTACTGTTTTGGAGCAGCCATATAAAATATTTGAGAACCTATTTTGGATTGATGGAATTCTACGAGAGGCACAGAAATCAGGGGTAAGGACGATGCTCATCGGAGGGATGGGGAATACCACTATATCTTACGGTAGTTTCTATCAGTGTGGCCTTTCTCTTTATCTTTCCCTTAAATGGTTCACGCTGTTTCAGGAAATAAGAGCTTTTAGTAAGGTAAAGCATAAACACCCGCTAAGAGTTGCCTGGGTTTTGGCTAAATCATTTGTGCCCTATGAGGTTCAAAAGTTTTGGCAAAAAAGAAGGAATGTTAATTGGAATCGTCCTTTTGAATTATCCCCGGTAAACCCTGTTTTTGCATGTCAAATGAAAAGGAATGAGAGGTTTAAAAAATTTTGTTATGATCCCTATTATCAAAAAAAGTATAGTGCTTTTGATCATCGGAAGATGATGTTATCCCCCTATCACTTAAGTCATCTGAGTACTGTTTATACCAAAATAGCCCTATCCCATAACATGATTATCAGAGATCCTACCATGGATAAAAGAGTAATAGAGTTTTGCTTGAGTGTGCCTGTGGAACAATTTATTCGGCAGGGACAGGAAAGATCCTTGATTAGAAGGGCGATGGCAGGGATTCTCCCAGATGAAATCAGACTTAATTCGGTGCGTGGGTTACAAAGTGCTGACTATGTACAAAGGCTCCGGCCTTTAGAAAAGGAAATATATCAAGAGATTATGAACATTGGGGAATTGCCTGAGGAAAAAAGATATCTAGACTTGGCAAGAATTCATCAAAAAGGTCGGGAAATGAATTTATTTGGATGTAAAGCCCGCACCAATCCAAATATCCGCATGTTATTAAGAAGCATAATTTTCAGCCGGTTTCTGCGGCAGCAGATAAAAAGGGGGATAGCAGCAAATCCCCAGTCGGGCGTTTAGGGGAGGTTATTAATAATAAGGATAAATAATAATGCAATGTTGAAAGGAGAGGGAAATGAGCCAGGATATAACAAAAAAAATATGGATAAGCCCTCAGATAATGGAGTTAGAGATTAAAAAAACCAGCAATGGGGGCGGGTATGGTTGGTTTGATATTGCTTTTCAAGATACAGGAGATGATTATGAACTGGACGGCTCATAAGTTGTAAGGTTGATGAGAGTTGATATATGTATTTATATACTGAACAAAGAAATTTTGAAGACATAATAAAATACAGCTACCAGGCTTTTGGCGTTACGGTAGCCTCTCAAATACCTTTACCGGAACTGAAGCCTTATTACGGACCTAGGTCACCTGATGTGAACGTTAATATTGGGAAAGTGTTTATGGGCCGGGGAGAAACTGGAGAAAGCAAGGGATATTATCAAGGAGAGAAAGAGTTATTATTATTCCGGATTAAGGATGTTGGAAGTTATCGGATTAAAAATGGCCGAGAAATAGTAATTGAACCGGCAGAAAATGCAGAGATAAGGGAAGTGCGTTTGTATTTGCTGGGTTTTGCCTTTGGGGCTCTCCTCTGGCAAAGAGGGATTCTTCCTGTTCACGGCAGTGCTGTAAAGACCAAGGAATCCTGTTTTATTATTACAGGAGGGAAAAAAGCCGGGAAGTCAACATTGGCAGCAGCTTTCGTTGAAGATGGTTATGAGATTTTAACTGATGACATTGCTCCGGTCTATTTTGACCGGGAGGGTAATCCATGGGTTTATCCCTCCTATCCCCAACAGAAGCTTTGGAAAGAAAGCCTGGAATTATTGGGGAAAACAGCTGTTTCTTTTTCCCGGATTACCGAACGCACTAAAAAGTATGCCGTTAAGTTAAGAGATGGTTTTTGTCAGGGTCCCCAAAGGGTAACAGCTATTTATGAAATAAAAAAAGCAGATTGTCAAAGGGTTACTCTATCCCAACTTTATGGTTTAGATAAGTTGGATTTGATTATGAATAATGTGTATAGGTATGAGTTTGCGGAAGTAATGGGATGCAAAGAACAATTATTTCGACAAGCTCATGCCCTAGCTCAAAAAGTAAATGTCTCCAGGATGACCAGACCTGGAAACCTGCTAACTATTAATGAAGAAAAGATGCATTTGGTTCGGGACTTGACAAATAAGGGGGAATTGTAGCATGAAGGGAGAAAAAATTCTTAGAGAAACTGTGATTTCCCGGCAAGCCGGAATCATTACAGCTGATTTGGACGGAGAAATAGCCATGATGAGCTTGGAAAAAGGGAAATATTACGGTCTTAACAGCGTGGCAAGCCGAATCTGGGAATTTTTGGACCAACCGGTCACCGTACAAGAATTAACAAAAAGATTAATGAAAGAGTATCAGGTAGATGAGGACACCTGTTTCAGGGAGACATCTTTATTCCTAAATAAACTGTTTCAGGAAGGATTAATATCTCTTGACTTTAAAACCTTTTGAAAGGTGATATATTTAGCGGGGGAAGGGGAAAAACGGTGCGGGAACTGCTTTTAATATTGGAGTCTGCCCGGGGTGTTGGTGATTTAAAGCAGTCCGGAGAGAGAATAGGAGTTATATTATCTCAGCCTATACAATGGGATTTATTTTTGTCATTAGTTTTAAAGCACCGGGTAATTCCCCTTGTCTATAAAACACTTCATGACCTCAAGATACAGTCAATTCCACCTTATGTGATGAATTTCCTGAAACAGGAATATGAGAAAAATGCTCTCAAGTCTTTGGTACTGACAGGGGAAATGACTAAACTGATTCGTCTTTTCCGCGACCGGGGGGTTTCTTCCCTGGTGCTTAAAGGTGCACCTTTAGCTGAGAAAATATATCAGGATGTTACCTTTCGAATGTCAAAAGATATTGATTTATTAGTTCCATGGGAAGATTTGTCAGGGGCGGAAAAAATCTTACTGGCCGCAGGGTATGAAAAGAAAACAACAGGGTTTGCTCTTACTCCCCGTCAAAGCAGGGCCTGTCTAAATAAGTACCATCACCATGTTTATCTTAATCGAGATCTGAAAACCTGTGTGGAACTTCATTGGAAAATGCATCAAATTGATTTAAAGTTTTCCCCGTTTTTGATTAACAGGAGATGCATAGAGGTAAGTGGTTTTTCGGTACCTGTATTACCGGATGATGAATGGGTTTTCTTCCTCATGATACACGGCAGCAGCCATAAATGGATGCGGCTGCATTGGCTGATTGATGTGGAAAGATTTTTTAAATGCACAAAAATTGACTGGGACAAGATCATGGAACTGGCAGAACATTCCCAGACAAACCTGATTATTCATCAAACCATACTCATATTAGATGAAATTTTTCAACCTGATTTTCCGGACTGGTTGATAAAGGTAGCTCTAAGAGATAAAAAAGCCGGAAGATTGGCAGGTGAAGTAATCAAGCACCTGTTTTCACCGGATGAAGAGTCGACGGGTATTTCTGTTTCTTACTGGAAAAAGTTCTTTACTGTGCACGGTTATCGTTATCGTATCAGAACGGGGTGGAAAAACAAGCTTGCTTATCTTCATTCCCTGATTCAGCCTATTGAAAGGGACTTTCAATTTTATCCCCTGCCTGATTCCTTATATCCTTTATATTATTTAATTCGGCCGGTGACCTGGTTGCAGAGAAGAATAGCCGGGAGCCGGTAGAAAAAGGCAGCAGATAGTGCTGAAAGCTATGTTTTGAACCTTCCGGCCTAATATAATGATTTTACCTTTAGTTTTGAAGGAACTAAGTATAATTTTCCAAAGTTTTGAGACCTTAATAAGAAACACTTAAAAACCGGCATCTTTTTAGTCCACTCCTACAGTCTTTTTATTTTTCTGATAGTTAAATATATTTAACACAACTTTCCCAGCTGCAAACAGTGGCTTGATCTTTGAAAAATCTATATAGTCACGCACACAACAATAATTTTTCCTTTATAGGATGTGGTATTGCGTTCAAGAATGAATTCATTATCTCATT
>DUPU01000060.1 GCA_012838175.1 Clostridia bacterium | reverse complement strand
GTTGCGCAATAAGGAAAGTGAAGCAGAAATTTTTGGCTTGAATGGCTTAGGCTCAAATGAAGGAAAAAGTATTAAGGCAGTAAAGATCGAAAAAACTAATAGTGAATTAATAAAACCGGAAAATAAAGCTGATCATAATGTTTTGCCTGAAAATGCGGCTTTAAATTTTTTAGAAAAAGTATTTGATAAACTGGAATTAAAAGTTGAAAAGGAAATTTCCAGGCAAGAAGATTTTATATACATTTCATTTCACGGCGAAGATTTAGGAATTCTAATCGGCAGGCGGGGAGAAACTTTAGACTCCTTACAATACCTGACTAATTTGGTGGTTGGGAAAAAGTGCGGGCAAAAGTATCGAATTGTATTAGATGTGGAAGGTTATCGCAAGCGGCGGGAACAGACTTTAATTAATTTGGCCCATCGCCTCTCAGAGAAGGTAAAGAAAACAGGGCATAATATTGTCCTGGAACCGATGAATCCTCACGAAAGAAGAATTATTCATACAGCTTTGCAAAATGATCAGAAAGTAAGGACTTTTAGTGAAGGAGAAGAACCATATCGAAAAGTTATTATTACTAGAAAAAGGTAATAAGAAAGTTATGATGAAGATTCAACCCAGTAATATATCTTATTGCTGGGTTTTATAAATATTTTCCGAGGTGAGTATTTAGTATGCTGTCAGATACCATTGCTGCTATTTCAACGCCCCTGGGAGAAGGGGGTATAGGAATTGTGCGCATAAGTGGTGAACAGGCTTTAGAAGTGGTTTCAAGAGTTTTTAAGCCAAAATATAAAAAGGATTTGAACCGGGCAGCCGGATTTACCATGCATTTGGGGTACATATACGATAAAAATAATAAGGTTATAGATGAAGTACTGGTTTCTATAATGCGTGGTCCAAAATCCTTTACCGGTGAGAACGTGGTAGAGATAAATTGTCATGGAGGACTTATTCCTTTGAAACTGACCCTGGAAGCAGTGCTTCAGGCCGGGGCCAGATTGGCGGAGCCGGGGGAGTTTTCTAAACGAGCCTTTATAAACGGGAGAATTGATTTACCCCAGGCAGAAGCTATTATTGATATAATCAGAGCAAAAAATGAAACGGGCCTCAGCTCGGCGTTGAATCAATTGGGAGGAAAATTATCAGAAGAAATAAGAAAAATACGCCATGATCTTCTTGGTTTATTGGCAGCAATCGAAGCAGCTATTGATTTTCCCGAAGAGGATTTGGACGATATTACCCATCAAGAAGTTATTGAAAAAGTCAAAACCATTTCTCAAATACTTGAAAAATTAATCAATAGCTTTGATCAAGGAAAATTTATTCGGGAAGGAATCAATACAGCTATCATTGGCCGTACCAATGTGGGCAAATCCAGTTTGTTAAATGCCCTCTTGGGAGAAAACAGATCCATCGTTACTGATATTCCCGGCACAACCAGGGATACTATTGAAGAGTACGTTAATATGGGAGGGTTTTATTTAAAAATTATTGATACAGCGGGTATTCGGGACACCTCTGATTTAGTGGAGAAAATGGGTGTGGAGCGTACTAAGGAGATTATCCGCAAAGCGGATTTAGTCCTTTTTGTTTTGGATATTTCTGTGGGAATGACGGAAGAAGATCAGGAAATACTGTCATACTTGAAGGGTAAACGTACCATTGTTCTTGTTAATAAAATTGATTTGAATGCTCACCCGAAAAGGAAGGCTGAAATTGAAAAATGGATTCATGGGTTTCCATTGGCCTATATCTCTGCTAAGAATGAAATTGGCATTGATGAATTGGAAGAACTGATAGTTTCTACTATAATGAAAGGGAAAGTTTTACCTAAAGGGGATTTATTTATTACCAATATCCGACATAAAGAAAGCTTAACTAAAGCTTTCCACCATCTAACAGAAGTATTACAGGGAGCAAAAGAAAAAATGACCTTAGATTTTCTTTCCATTGATTTACGTGGAGCCTGGGAAGCCTTGGGTGAAATTACCGGTGATACTGCTGACGAAGATTTACTGGACAGGATTTTTGCAGATTTTTGTATAGGCAAATAGAGGTGAGATTATGGAATATTTTGCTGGAGAATATGAAGTAATAGTTATCGGTGCAGGTCATGCCGGTTGTGAGGCAGCCCTGGCAGCTGCTCGCATGAAATGTAAAACTTTATTATTAACTTTAAATATGGAGAATATAGCCCTATTGCCTTGTAATCCGTCAATCGGGGGCCCGGCTAAGGGTCATTTGGTACGGGAGATTGATGCCATGGGCGGCGAGATGGCTGTAAATATTGATAAATCCCAAATTCAAATCCGACTTTTAAATACAGGTAAAGGGCCTGCTGTTCATGCTTTAAGAGCTCAAGCTGATAAAAAGCTTTATCAGCAGGAAATGACCATGACATTGCAGTCTCAGGAAAATTTGGATGTAAAACAAGCAATGGTTGATAAAATATTGGTACATAATTATCGAGTACAGGGTGTTGTGACAGATACGGGGGCTAAGTTTTTGGCAAAAACCGTAATTTTAACCACAGGAACTTACTTAAGAGGCCGGATTATTATCGGTGAAACCTATTTTCAAAGCGGTCCCAATGGCCAGAGAGCTTCTATTGCTTTGGGAGAAAGTTTAACTGCCAACGGTTTTGAACTTAGAAGATTTAAAACCGGCACACCAGCCCGGGTAGATTATCGCTCCATTGATTTTTCTAAGACCGTGGAGCAGCCGGGAGATAAGGGACCTTTGGCATTTTCTTTTTTAACGGAGAAATTTGATAGACCCAGTATATCTTGTTGGCTTACTTATACTAATGAAAAAACTCATCAGATTGTACGGGATAACTTGCATCGTTCTCCATTATTCAGCGGTTTTATTGAAGGGGTGGGTGCAAGATACTGCCCTTCTCTGGAGGATAAAGTAGTGAAATTTCCTGATAAAAATGCCCACCAGCTTTTTTTGGAACCGGAAGGTTTAACTACTTATGAATATTATGTACAAGGTATGTCCAGCAGTTTACCGGAAGAAGTGCAGCTTGCCTTTTTACGCACTATAAAAGGTTTGGAACATGTGGAAATGATGCGTCCGGCCTACGCTATTGAGTACGATTGCATTGACCCTACCCTGCTGAAACCGACTTTGGAAAGCAAAAATATTGAAGGCTTGTTTACAGCCGGACAAATTAACGGTACTTCCGGTTATGAGGAGGCTGCTGCCCAGGGATTGATCGCAGCTATAAATGCCGTTTTAAAAATACGGGAAAAAGATTCCTTAATACTAAAAAGGTCTGATGGATATATCGGGGTTTTAATTGACGATTTAGTAACGAAGGGAACAAATGAGCCTTATCGTATGCTGACTTCTCGGGCTGAATATCGTTTATTATTGCGCCAGGATAATGCCGATCTTAGGTTAACAGAATATGGTAGAAAAGTGGGTTTAGTGAGTGATGAAAGATACAGGCGGTTTTGCCAAAAGAGAGAAAGCATCAACTATGTTTTAGAAAAAATTAAAGAAACACGCATTTCTAATCACAACGAAAAATTGGCAGAGTTATTAAACAAGAAAAATTCCAGCCCCGTCAAAGGTTCAATTACCCTTTTTGATTTATTAAAAAGACCGGAAATAGGATATGAAGATATTATACCTTTGGCAGAGGACAAGCTGGACTTGGGGCCACAGGAAAAGGAACAGGTTGAGATTCAGGTGAAATATGATGGTTATATCAAGAAACAGATGGAGCAGGCGGAAAGATTTAAAAAACTTGAAAACCGGCGCATACCCAAAGATATACAGTATATGAACATTAAAGGATTGCGTACGGAAGCCCGGCAAAAATTAGAAAAAATTAAACCGGAATCTATTGGGCAAGCTTCCCGAATTTCAGGAGTTTCCCCGGCAGACATTTCGGTTCTCCTTGTATATCTGGAACAAAAAAGAAGAATGCAGTCCGAGGGGGAAAAATAAGTTGACTGAATTTCAAAATTTTCTGGCCCAGGGACTAAAGGAAAGTGGAATTGACTATAGCGATGACATATTGGTAAAATGCCAGAAGTTTTATGACCTCCTACTTTTATGGAATCAAAAAATTAATTTAACATCATTGAAGGACCCGAAAGATATCGCCGTTAAACATTTTGTTGACTCTTTAATATGTTTAAAACAAGTATCTTTTCATCAGGATGACAATTTGATGGATGTAGGTACCGGAGCGGGTTTTCCCGGCGTCCCCATAAAAATATTTTTGTCCGGGATGAAACTGACCCTTCTTGATTCATTGGAAAAGAGATGTCGATTTTTATCGAATTTAGTCAAAACCTTAGAGTTAAAGCAGGTAGATATAATTCATGGGCGTGCCGAAGATAAAGGTAGAGAAACCTCCTATCGAGAGCAATTTTCTTTAGTGACAGCCCGGGCAGTAACGGCTTTACCCATCCTGGCGGAATATTGCCTGCCTTTTTTAAAAGTCGGGGGTTGTTTTTTTGCATTGAAGGGCGGAGAAGTTCATGAAGAAGTGGAAAAAGGCAGAAAGGCAATCGAAATTATGGGCGGTGAAGTGGCGGAAATTAAGTATTATCGGCTGCCTTTATTAAATGATGCTCGCTCCTTAGTAATAGTGAAGAAAACATGCCCTACACCTGGCAAGTATCCTCGCAAAGCCGGAATACCATCAAAAAAACCGATAGTTTAAATTTCTCTCATTTCTGAAAATCTGAAAAGGTTTTATTTTAAAGCCATATTGTAGTAAGGAAATTTTAAACCTTCTATTTTAAGGCTTTTTTATTTTTAAGCAGGATAGTATAGGTCGAGTGTGGAATTAAAACTTTAATATTAAAATAAACAGGTTTTAAAGTGGTGAAAAAGCGTCAAATTTTAACGGTGGTGTCAATATGGGTAAAGTTATTTCAATTACAAATCAAAAAGGCGGGGTGGCAAAAACAACTACAGCGGTAAATGTAGCTGCTTTTATGGCTATTGAAGGCAAAAAAATATTATTAATAGACATTGATCCCCAGGGAAATGCCTCCAGTGGTTTAGGCATTAACAGGCAGGAAACGGAGCATTGCATATACGATGTTTTAATTAACGGAGTATCTTTAGAAGCTGTTACTCATGATACAGAATTGGAGAATTTAAAAATAGTGCCGGCGACAATTCAATTGGCCGGTGCGGAGATTGAGTTAGTGTCGGCAATATCCCGGGAAAGCAAATTAAAAAAAGCCCTTAAAGATGTTAAAGAACTATATGACTATATTATTATTGATTGCCCTCCGTCCCTTGGTTTATTAACTCTTAATGCTTTAACTGCTGCGGACAGCTTGCTTATTCCGATTCAGTGCGAGTATTATGCCTTGGAAGGTTTAGGTCAACTTATGAATACATATGAATTAGTACGCAAACACTTAAATCCGGCATTGGAAATAGAGGGAGTTTTATTAACAATGTTTGACGCCCGGACCAATTTGGCCATTCAAGTTGTGGATGAAGTAAAGAATTATTTTAAAGGAAAAGTCTTTTCCACTATTATTCCCCGAAATGTAAGACTAAGTGAGGCGCCCAGTCATGGCAAACCGGTTTCATTGTATGATCCAAAATCCCGGGGAGCAGAAGTGTATCATGAATTAGCGAAGGAAGTGATTAATCATGGCTAAAAGGGGATTGGGAAAGGGTTTGGAAGCATTAATTCCTGCCCATTCTTTTGGAGAAAAAAAAGCCGGGGACAGCGTTTCATTGTTGCCTTTGGATAAGGTGGTGCCAAATGCCCATCAACCCCGAAAAAATTTTGATGAGGACAAAATAAAAGAGCTGGCTCAATCTATTGCTGAGCATGGAATAGTACAACCGATTGTAGTACGTCCTATCGCGGAAAGTAAGTATGAAATTGTGGTAGGAGAAAGAAGATGGAGAGCGGCTCATTTAGCAGGATTAAGTGAAATACCGTGTATTATCAAGGAGTTTGACGGCAAACAATCTACGGAAATTGCTTTGATAGAAAATATTCAAAGAGAAGACTTAAATGCCATGGAAGAAGCTGAGGCTTATAAAAAGCTCATCGAAGAGTTTGATTATACTCAGGAGACTTTAGGTGAGCGGTTGGGAAAAAGTCGTTCGTATGTTGCCAATACACTACGTCTGATGAATTTACCCCTTCCGGTACAAAGTTTTATTCGGGAAGGAATTCTTTCTGCCGGCCATGCCCGGGCAATATTGTCTGTAACTTCCCCGGAAAAAAGATTATTATTCGCCGAAAAAATCATTAAAGAAAGAATGACTGTCCGGCAAGCTGAAGAATGGGCGAAAGAATTGAATAAAAATGAAATTACTAAAAAACCTCATCCTCCAAAAACCATATCTCTTACACCTGAAATTAGGGATGTAGAAAATAGGCTAAGAGGGCTCTTGGGCACAAAGGTAAGAATTAAAGCAGGAACTACCGGCGGAAAAATCGAAATAGATTATTACGGCGAGGAAGATCTGGAGAGAATTATCAATGCCCTTTTACCGGAGCATGATTTGTAGGAGAAGAGGAATGTTTCACGTGAAACATTCCTCTAAGTATTTTCACTAGCATTAAAATGTTTCACGTGAAACAATAATATAACAACTTAATTGAGAAGTGGAGTAATGAGCATGTGGGGAACAATTGTAAACGTAATAGCCATCGTAGTAGGGAGTTTGCTGGGAATTGCCGGAGGAAATTTATTAACTGAGGACACAAAAGAAACTGTAGCCAAAGGTGTGGCTCTAGGCGTTATTCTGATAGGAATACAAATGGCGCTGGAAACCAAGCATCTAATTATTGTTTTGTTAAGTGTCTTATTGGGAGCCGTAACTGGGGAGATTATTGGAATAGAAAAATATTTAAACAAAGGTGCTCAGATATTGGAGCGAAAAATTCAAGGCCAAAAAGGGGAACAAGGAATAGCCAAGGGTTTCGTTACCGCCACCCTTATCTACTGTATTGGTGCTATGGCCATTATGGGAGCTTTGCAAAGCGGGTTGACCGGTGAACATAGTATTTTATATGCTAAATCATTGTTAGACGGAGTAACTTCAATTGTTTTATCATCCACGATGGGTATCGGAGTGGCCTTGTCGGCTTTGCCCCTATTACTTTACCAAGGTAGTATAACTTTGCTGGCTCATGTTATTGAGCCGCTGATAATAGAAGAAGCCATTGTTGAAATGAAAGCCGTGG
>DUPU01000059.1 GCA_012838175.1 Clostridia bacterium | reverse complement strand
CTTTATTTATCTTACCCCGGGACTGGGCAATCAGCTCGGTAAACTTAGGAATTAAAGTGGGGGGCAAATTATCCACACAATAAAAGCCTAAATCCTCCAGAGAGTGTATTACCTGTGACTTTCCCGCCCCGGACATGCCTGTAATTATCTCCAGCTGAAAATCTCGTTTTGTGATATCCTGCATCCTTCCCCACTTCCTTAAAGAAAAATAAAGAAAATTACGGCCGGTTTATTTCCAGGTTGACAATCTGCTCCAAAGGGATATTGGCATCCTTCAGCAAAGCAAAACCCGGATCAAAACAGCCCACAGTTTTAGCAAAGTGAGCATCGCTGTTTACCATAAAACCGACCCCGCTTTTTCCCACCTTTATAATATCTTCCTTCTTCTGATAGTTGTGGCCGGTATTAATTTCAAAGGCCGTATTTGTAGCCACACAAGCTCGGGCTATTTCCTCCAAATCCAGGGGCATGCCCAGACCGGGATGAGTAACGGCAGTTACAGGATATTTATACAGCGCCTCCACTAAAGCTTTGGTATTAAGATTTTTAACTTTATCGCGAAAAAAAGGAAATAGCTTTGCTGCCTGATTGCCCAAAACAAAATTGACTCCATCGGTAAAACTTTTCGGTTTTACATAAGGATGGAGTCCGACCAGCAATATATCCAGTTCTTTTACCACCTGATCGGATATGTCAATGTCACCTTGACAGCTTATAATATCAGCTTCAGCACCGGTAAGTATCCGAATCCGGGGTTGTTTTTCCTGGAGCTTACTGATTTCTTCCTTTATTTCCAAATATGTGGCCGATTTTTTTACTCCGGTCCCAATATTGGCCGGACCGTGGTCTGTAATGGCGATATTTTTCAGTCCCTTACTCAAGGCGGCATCAACCAATTCTTCAATAGTACACCGCCCGTCGCTGTATTTTGAATGAGTATGAAAATCCCCCGTCCATGACAGGGGACGGTTCTCTGTCACGCTGCCACCCTCCTACGCGTGTCAGGGGACGGTTCTCTGTCACGCGCACCTAGATTTTCAATCTTTCTACCATCCCTCTGTTAATACTTAACACGTTGGCAATTTGCCTGATGGAAAGGGATGATCTTTCCTTTAAATGCCTGATTAATTCATTTCTCAGCACACTATCCCTTTTAATAATCAATAAATCTGTGGTATTGGCTTTTTCTTGCAAAAATGAACTTACATAGTTTAATGCCTCGTTTTCATTGCTGATTTCTTTTAATTGTTTTTCTTCTTCCGGATACTCGATAAACTCATCATGATCACCATAATTATGAAACTCAATAAACTCTTTTATAGCATCGTTCCTGTCAGAAGCAATAATACCTAATACCGTGTCCCTGTCCACGATTGAAAAATAGGGGGAATTGCCGTCTACATACGCCGCATAACTGCTCCATTGGTACTGGGAAGGATGGGAAACAATCCCGGCCTTAACAGGATTATTATGAATGTACCTTAAAGCCGCAAGCAAGTAGTTTTCCTTTTCAATGGCCTCACTTCTAAACCTGTCCTGGAATACATGCCCCACCCGCTGGTATTTTTTGTTGAAGTAATAAGCGTAGCTGGTATTTATTCTTTTCATAATGCGGGAAAGATCATCACTGCCCTCAAAAATAATGAAATGAACATGATTTTCCATAAGACAATACCCATATAAAGCATACTTTTTATCTTTGTTTTTTTCCTGAAGAATATTCAAAAACTTATACCTGTCTGCATCGTCAAAAAACAGATTTCTTTTGCCATTTCCCCGAATCATCACATGATAAGTTTTAGTTTTACTTTGTATGCGCATTTGTCTTGGCATATAATTCCTCCTACTACTCTTTATGGAATTATAGCACATCTTGGAGAGCGTGTCAAAGAACCGTCCCCTGACACGTGTTTAGTTTCCTATATCATGCCAGCCAAATTCTATAGTAGCCAATTCCTCCTTAGCGCCGGGAAAATCTTTTATTTCCAGCATCAGCTTTAGTTTTAGCAAAGACTCGCTAATCTTCTTGATGTCATCCTCTTCTCCTGTAAACTGGACCCGTTGCTGTACCTTTTTCCAAGCTTTTTCCAAAAGAATCAGTTCCTTTTGGGCACCGGTCCAGTCTCCTTTGTCCACCAGCCGGTTTATCCTGGAAATATGTAAAGGCACATTATCATCATGGAAGATAGGTTTTTTTAAATAATTGGTGCTGGCCGCAAATAAAAAAATAGCTGCAATGGTAAGCCCCACCAAAGAGTAAAGAATGATTCTTTTTGCCACAGCTTCAGCTCCTTTTTCCCCTGCAAAAAAATTCCCTTTAATTCGGCCCGGGATAATCACTTATATCTGGAGGAACTTTGATATTATCTTCATACCTGTCAACATACAGGTTGCCGGAGGTATCCAAACTGGCGTACATCACTTCACCAAGGTTATTTATGCCCTGTTTCTTTAATTCATCCAGAAGCCATTTCTCCGTTTGCCCCAATTCTTCCAGATTCTCGCGGACAATTTTTCCTTCCACCACCAATTCTGTAGGAATTCCTTCATATGATGTGGACAGATGCAAATCTTCCGGCGTTACCGGCTGACGTTGGGATTTTTTTAAAACTGATACATTTCCATCGGATTCCAAAATTGCAAACTCCACATCGGAAATATTAAAAACTCCTTTTTCCCGCAACGTTTCCAACAATTCTGCGTTTTTTAAACGAACTTTGGCCAGATGGTCTTCTAAAATCTTTCCGTTATGAACTATTACTACCGGCTCCCCGTCAATGATCTTGGAGAGTTTTCGGGATTTCAGACTGGCTACTTGCAGCAATAAAGCCAGGCCAATCCAAGTAGTGAGTCCAATAAGCTGGGGAAGGAACCTGATCCGTAAGTCTATGGTCATGGTAGCAGCAATAGAACCCACGGTAATGCCAATGACATAATCAAAAAATGTTAACTGACTAATCTGTTGTTTCCCCAAAATTCTGGCATAGAGCATTAAAATAATGAAAGTTAAAATAGCCCGAACAAGAGAAACCAGCTCCTGAGACATAAACAATCTCCTTTTCATTGTTTAACACATTTTTGGATAGTATTCTCCCCAGGAAAAAATTTTTTATCGGTTTGGCAGAAACCTTTCAAAATTTCTTTTAAATACATGAAAGGGACGGATCTCCGTCCCCAAAGATAACTATAAATTTTTTCCCTATCACAAAGCACAAAAGTTATTCAAAAGTATATGCGAACCCCGTTTTGCGTGTCAGAGAACCGTCCCCTGTCACGCTGTCACGAGCTTGTTTTTCAATTGGGTGATTAAATGTACCGGACTAGGATCTATTCCATAAAGAAGGGCCAGATATACACTGGTATAGTCACCCAGATAAGTCAGACTAAACATCCGGGCTAAAAGGCTCTTACCTTCTCCCCAAATCTCTGTAAACCCGCTGACCCTTTCTCCGATAATCTCTTTTGTTATCTCAATTCTTTTTTGCACCCGGGGATGATCATCCTCACTGCGCAAAACCACCAATTCAATCTCTTTTAACAATTGCTCCGGCACTTCCGTACCTACAATCTCATTATGATTTAATTCCGGCAGAATATTATAATAAGCTAAGGCCTTGCTGTTTTCATTTATTTGGCCCTTCCAGCGCATAGCCGCTGTTTCTGTAGTACCGGAAACTCCCCAAATAACCGGTATCTTGTTATAGAACATTTTTGCCAGCTGTTTTGCCGGGTTTTTTGCTTGGTGCATATCCGGAGTATTCTTCCTGCCCACGCTTTCCAAAGTGCTGATCATGTCGTCTAAACCCTCAGAAACATCCGGAACCAAGCCTAGTTTATGCAAAATTATCAGAGTGGGAATAAAAAGATACCCTGTGGCCGCCCTGGGCTGTAATCCGCCGGGTATGGTAATTAAAGGATTTCCGTCATTTTTGGCCTTTTCCGCCAGCTTACCCCCGCTGGTCAAAGCCACAAGGGCAGCCCCTTTGTTCCGGGCCTCATCATAAGCAGCCAATGTTTCTTCCGTATTCCCGGAATAGCTAACCGCTAAAACCAAAGTATTCTCTCCCACAAACAAAGGCAGACGATAATCCCGGTTTACTGCCACCGGAATCCGGCATTTTTGCCCCGCATAAACCCGTAAAAAATCCCCGCCAATGGCGGAACCCCCTAGTCCTGTCACGACTACATTATTAAAAGTAAACCGGGGGAAGCTAATTTCCTGCTCCCTGGCTATTTTTACCCCCTCCCGGCACTGTTGGGGAAGTCCGGCTAAAGCCTCCAGCATGTGACCCGGGTCCCTGCTTTTCAAAAGCTCTATGTCATCTAAATCAACCAGATGTTCCATTATTGGTACCCCCTTTTAAGGTGTTAGGCAATTCCATTAAATCATACCAGATTCTTATTCATTTCCCTGTGGAAAAATAACTATCCCAGTACAATAAATATGGCATGGGAATATTTAATTTGACTTGTTTAGTCTGTATCAAAACCAAATAATTTAATCAGTCCAAGACAAATTTTTCGATGGCAGCCGCAACCCCATCCTCATAATTATATCCGGTTACATAGTCTGCTACCTGTTTTAATTCTTCCCGGGCATTTCCCATGGCCACACCGAAACCGGCAGCTTTTAATAACTCCAGATCATTTAGATTATCCCCAAAAGCCATAATCTCTTCTTTTTTAATCCCGAACTCCTGAGCCAGAACTTTTATCCCATAACCTTTCGTGGCCCGGGGATGAGTAAACTCCAAAAAATGAGGGCTGGATTTAGTGATATAAACCTGGTCACCAAACTCTTCCTTTAATTGGACCCACAAATAATCCAGCTTTTCCGCCTCACCCATAAAAAGCACTTTAGTAGGGTCCCGGTCCAGAAGGGAAGACCAATTTTCCACATGGTTATAGGGAACTTGGACCACCCGGCAATAATCCCTGATTTCTTCCGTTACCCGGTGCACATATAATTCATCGTCCAAATAAACATTAATATTCAGCCGGTTCTCTTCTCCAATGTCCACTACTTTTTTTGCTAATTCTCCCGGCAAGGGGCGATGATATATAACCTGTTTTGTAGCAGATGTTTTCACCAGAGCACCCTCATAAGTAATCAGCGGTACGTCCATTTCCAATTCTAAAGCAAAATGGAGAGCGGAACGATACATGCGTCCGGTGGCAAAAGTAAAAATTATTCCTTTTTCCTTGAGCCGGCGAATCGCCTCCTTTGTACGTTGGGAAATCATACAACGTTCATTAAGCAAGGTACCGTCCAAATCAGAAGCAATAAGTTTTATGGTCATGATCCTACTCCTTTTTTTCTTTCACATCTTTCTTCCGTAAGAATTCATACACCTTTTGAGCTGCCGCTGAGTTCATTCCCTCCACCAAAGCCAGTTCTTCCAAATCCGCCTGAGCCATTTTCTCTACCGAGCCGTAAGCTTTGAATAAAGCTTTTTTGCGGGCAGGTCCGATCCCGGGAATTTCGTCCAAAATGGATTTTACCTGTTCTTTTGAACGGAGTTTCCGATGATAGGTAATGGCGAACCGGTGGGCTTCATCCCTTACCCGTTGCATCAGATAAAAAGCAGGGCTGTTTGCTTTAAGAATAATAGGGTTTCCCTCTTCCGGTCGGAACAAGTGCTCAAATTCTTTCGCCAAGCCAAAAACCGGCACATCCAAGCCCAATTGGTCCAAAACTTCCTTTACCGCGGAAAGCTGGCCCTTTCCTCCGTCAATAATCATCAGATCGGGGAAATCGGCAAATTTGGCATCCTTAGCCTGCAAGCGGGCCTCTCTGATTTCCTTACGCTCTTCCAAGCCTCGCTTTATCCGGCGCCCCACCACTTCCTGGAGGGAGGCAAAATCATTGGGCCCTTCCACAGTTTTAATCTTAAATCTGCGGTATTGGGAAGGGCAAGGTTCTCCCCCTAAAAAAACCACCATGGAACCCACGGAATTTGTCCCTTGGATGTTGGAAATATCATAGCATTCAATACGATAGGGAGTCTTGGGCAGGTTAAGCTCCTGACGCAGCTGCTCCAGAGCCTTCCCTGCCTCCTCCTTGCGCCTGTCTCTCATGGATCTGTGCTGGGATAATAAAATCTCTGCGTTTTTTACCACCAAATTCATCAGGCGTTTCTTATCACCCCGTTTGGGTACATGAATTTTGACCTTTCTCCCCCTTTTCATTGTCAACCATTGTTCCACTAATTCCTCATCATTAATGGCACTTTGCACGATGATTTCCCGGGGAAGTTCATCGGTATGGCCGTAATACTGCTGCAAAAATGCTCCCAGCAATTCGGGCACCTGGTCATTGTCAACGTTGGTAAG
>DUPU01000058.1 GCA_012838175.1 Clostridia bacterium | reverse complement strand
CAATCGGTTTATATCCGTAAGTTCTTTATAAGCCAACTCCTGATAATATTCTGCAACCTGCTTTCCCAAATGTCTGCTCCCGGAATGAACAACCAGATATAATGCCCCATAATTGTCTTTATTGACTTCTATAAAGTGATTTCCGCCACCCAAAGTACCAATACTCAATCTTGCTCTTTCAAGATTTACAAAATTTTTGCAGACTAAAC
Source organism: Clostridia bacterium (assembly GCA_012838175.1). Lineage (GTDB taxonomy): Bacteria > Bacillota > Dehalobacteriia > Dehalobacteriales > Dehalobacteriaceae > DUPU01. The sequence continues at coordinate 21,646 of DUPU01000058.1, read as the reverse complement.
TATGAAAATCTATATTCTCAGAATACTTATGTTGTTTTTTCCTGATATCAAACCCTGAAGGAATACAATTATAAATAACTTTATCCAATTTTTTTAAGTCAATATTTTTTTGCTTTAGTTTTATGGTTTCCATGCCGCAACCTATATCCACGCCAACCAGATTAGGCACAATCTTATCAGTAATTGTCATAGTTGTACCAATGGTACACCCTGCACCGGCATGAGTATCGGGCATAATTCTGATAATACTGTCTTTCACAAACTCCTGATTGCATAATTCCATGATTTGGGCTCTTGCTTCACTTTCTATATTATCAGTGAATACTTTAGCGGTATTATATTTTCCTTCAATCTTAATCATGCTCTCACCTGATTCACATGCGTTTAACATTTAATATAAAAAGAATAGTGCTAATGTTACTCAATAAATTCTAGTAGTCTTTTTGTAAAGTTATATATTAACATAGTATCACAGTAAAACCTGTGAATAAAGTTCAAAGAATAAAAAGTAAGTTTGAGCCTAACTCCATGTTATTGATCTCCCCAATAAATCCAAATAAAAAAACACGGCCTACAGGGCTTTTCTTCTCCCTAATAAACCATGTTTTCTTTATATACTTTATTTACATTATTCTAAAATGAATTTGCAAAATGAAAGTATTTAATAATGTAGACAAAAAACAAATAAGCTTATATTTCTTTCCGTCCTTCAAAAGCTTTGGCTAAGGTAACTTCGTCCGCATACTCCAAATCTCCGCCAACCGGCAGACCATGAGCAATACGGGTTACTTTAATTCCTAAGGGTTTTAAAAGACGTGCTAAGTATAAAGCAGTAGCTTCTCCTTCTACATTCGGGTTGGTAGCCACCACTACCTCATCTACCCTGGACCCCTGCAGGCGGGATAATAGTTGGGCAACGGTCAGTTGCTCCGGGCCGATTCCATCAATGGGGGATATAGCCCCATGAAGCACATGATATTTCCCTTTAAATTCCCTGGTTTTTTCCATGGCAATAACATCTCTGGGCTGCTCTACAATACACAGGATCCGATCATCCCTGGTAATATCCTGACAAAATGAGCAGGGATCCTGTTCCGTCAAATTAGCGCAAACGGAACATTGTTTAATTTTTTGCCGGGCATTAACGATGGACTGGGCCAACCCGACGGCGTCTTTTTCCGGGGCATTTAATAAATGGAAGGCTAATCTTTGGGCAGATTTCGGCCCCACTCCGGGAAGTTTCATTAATTCATCAATTAGGCGGGCTACCGGCGCCGGATAATAATTAAACATAGTTATGCTCCTTGCCTACAACTTTAAAATTCAATGCCGCTAATTAGAATAAACCGGGAATTTTTAAACCTCCGGTAATTTTATTCATTTCTTCCGCGACCATCTCTTGAGATTTCCTAAGGGCTTCTTTAACTGCTGCTAACACCATATCCTCAAGGATTTCTACATCGTCGGGATCAACTGCTTCGGGTTTTATTTTAACGGAGATGACCTCCTGTTTCCCATTGACCACCACCGTAACCATTCCCCCTCCGGCACTTGCTTCTACTTCTCTGGTTCCCAACTCTTCCTGAAGACGGGCCATTTCGGCCTGCATCTTCTGAACCTGTTTCATCATTTTTTGCATATTACCCATACCCATAAAAATTTCCTCCTTATTCTATAATCTCCATATCAACATCGCCAAACATTTCCTTTACTTCAGCCAATAATTTATCCCCCTCATCGGGAGTGTATGCCATGGTACCCTGCACAGTAAGTTTATGTTTAAAGACCTCTAATAATACTTTTTCTATCAAGGATTTATTAGCCGGTTCTCCTATTTTTTCCATGTGAATCTTCATTTGAGGATGGAACAAAAGGATAATTTCCCGGTCCTTAAGCTCGACAGGCTCCCCCTCCATTAGATATGCGTGAGTAGATCGATTGCTTTTCTTAACCAAAGCCAAAACATTTTTCCAGCATGATTTAATTAAATCTATACTTGGTTCTGCGCCTTTAGGCTCTGTTACTTGATCTTCTTTTTCTGCCTCTTCTGCCTCCGGGCTCACCACCTCTTTTTTTGCCGCTGAAGCAGCAGTTTTTTGACCCGGTTGTTTTTTAATTAAAGCTTGAGGCTCGGCGAAGCCTTTCTCGCCCTTCCCCGCTATCCCCGCCGCTTTTATTAAGGAAAGCTCCAAGGTAATCCGAGGCTGTGTACTAAATTTTAATTGTGACTCCCCCTCACTTAACACCTCAAGAATCTGAAACAAGGCATCAGTTGAAAACATTTTGCTCTGGGCAAGTAAAATCCGGAGCAAATTATCGGGTAAATCCAGCTTATGGGCTGATTGACTAGATATTTTTACCAATATTAAATTTCTTAAATACTCCACCAGGTCATGTGCAAAAAGCCTGATATCCTTACCTTCCTGAATCAAGCTGTCAATCATGGTTATCATGGTACCATAGTCTTTTTCATTTAAAGCCTGTACTATGTTTTTTATAAAATCCCTATCTACAGTACCTAAGATAGAAGCAAGGATTTCTTCTGTAATTTCATTTTCGGAAAAACTTAAGCATTGGTCCAAAAGGCTCAAAGCATCCCGCATGCTTCCCTCTGCTTTTTTGGCAATTATTTGCAGGGCGTTTTCATTCACCGGCAAAGATTCCTCAGCACAGATTTCTTTCAATTTTTCCACTATATATCTTGTGCCAATGCGTTTAAAATCAAATTGTTGACACCGGGAAAGAACAGTTAAAGGTATTTTATATGGCTCCGTAGTAGCCAATATGAAAATCACATGTTTCGGCGGCTCTTCCAATGTCTTCAATAGGGCATTAAAAGCCTCTGTTGTTAACATATGTACTTCGTCAATAATATAAATCTTGTATTTACCTTCAACCGGAGCATATTTAACCTTTTCCCTAAGATCTCTGATTTCGTCTATACCCCGGTTGGAAGCAGCATCAATTTCCACAATATCCATATAAGTACCGGAATTAATACGAGTACAAGAGGAACAATGATTACAAGCCTCTCCATCCTTCGGCTCCAGGCAATTTACAGCTTTTGCCAGAATCTTCGCCGTACTGGTCTTACCTGTTCCCCGAGGTCCGGTAAAAAGATAGGCATGAACAATTCTATTGGTTTTTATAGCATTTTTTAATGTCCGGCTGATATGGTCCTGTCCTACCACCGCATCAAAGCTTTGTGGACGCCACTGCCGGTATAATGCAATATATGCCAACTTCCTTGCCTCCCGTTCCTGTCTGGGCTTAGCCGCTTTCCCAATTATACCCGTTTTCGCGCATTATTTATAACAATATATTGCTCTATAATATTCTATCAATTATCAGGTTTTTCCTTTTCCCCCGTAAAATTTGTACTGTTTGCGGAAAAAAGCTGAAGCAAGCAGGTAGAATCATATAACATGCCGGGCGCACATAAGTAAAAGGCGTCCGGTGTTAGGACGCCTAAAATTTTAGCCGTGCACCTGTCTTCGAAACTACCCTCCGGGCGTAACTTAAACAGTTAACTCAAACCAGGCTTCCTTACGGCACACAAGATTGGCTACTTACCGCTGCTTCCTTCCGGACCTGACGGGGTTCATAGCTTCTTGTTGCGTAAGACCCAATTATCATTGCCACTTATTTAAGGCGGACCCCACAGGGCAGGCCCTCCAACAGGAATTCGACCCCACTATAGCGGATTGTGAGTTACAAGGCACCGCTACCTCCCCATCTAGCACGGCAAAACTAAATCTATTATTTTAAAAAAGACCGGCAGGGTATCTAATTCCATGCCGATCAATTTTTGCTGGCGGAGAGAACAGGATTTGAACCTGCGAGGCTGTTACACCCACACGCTTTCCAGGCGTGCGCCTTAAGCCAGACTCGGCCATCTCTCCGTTTCAAAACACAGGTAGCAAGATAATATAGGCTAGAAATGCTGATATTTTCTTGCTTCTTTTCAGGTAAACCAATTTGTCAAGGGAGAAAAGTCCCCCACTTAGATTGACTAGTATATTATACCCTTATTTTTTATTCGATGCAAGTTTTTTTAGGCTTTAATTATTGCTATCAATGGAAATTTGTTGTTATTAACCGGTCATGCCAAGCCAAGAATCAACCCGCCTCGATATACCAAAAATGAAATAATCCAAGCTAATATCGAGGTATAACCGATGAGAAACAAAGGCCAGCGCCACCCGTTGGTTTCCCGATACACAACAGCTACTGTGGATAGACAAGGAATATATACCAGGATAAAAAGCATCAGTACATAGGCCGTTAAGGGTGTAAACCCTGACTGTTCCCTTACCCGCTCAGCAAAATTTTGCTGAAAATATTCTTCCTCCGGATCTGCATCTTCGCCTTCAATACTGTATAATGTGCCCATGGTACTGACCACAATTTCTTTGGCTGCAAAACCGGATATAAGGGCAACGCCTGTTTTCCAGTCAAAACCTAAAGGTTTAATCAAAGATTCTATACTATAACCGATACGGCCGGCAATGCTTTGTTCCATTTTTTCCGCCGGATCTAATGCATTTCCGTTATCTGCCACCGGAAAAGTAAATAAGGCCCAAATCAGCATGGATGCCGCCAATATCACCGTTCCTGCTTTTTTTAGGTAAAGAAGCGCCCGTTCCCAAACTTGAAGCAAAACATGCTTCCAAACCGGTATTCGATATACGGGAAGCTCCATCACAAAGGGTTCTGACGGACCGGGAAACAGCCAAGTGCGAAATAGTTTTGCCATTAACACAGCTAATAATATTCCAATCAGATATATGGAAAATATCACATTTCCGGCCATATTGGGACCGAAAAAAGCACCTGCCAAAAGAATATAGACCGGGAGACGTGCTCCGCAGCTCATTAAAGGCACCACCAATATGGTTATTAAACGATCCTTGGGGTTTTCCAAAGTGCGCGTAGCCATAATGGCCGGAATGGAACACCCAAAGCCCAGTACCATAGGAATAAAGGATTTTCCATGCAAACCCATCTTATGCATTAACTTGTCCATAATAAAAGCCGCTCTGGCCATATATCCGGTTGCTTCTAAAAAGGTAATCCCTAAGAACAAAAGCAGAATATTAGGCAAAAAAATAATTACTCCGCCTACACCGGCAATAATGCCATCCACTACCAGGGATTTTATCAGGCCATCAGGCAAAATAGCTTCCAAAGTGCTTGATAAAGCTGAAACCCCTTGGTCCAACCAATCCACCGGATACTGTCCCAAGGTAAAAGTCATTTGGAAAAGCAGCCACATAACAAAAAGAAAAATAGGCAGGCCTAAAATCCTGTTTAATACGATATTATCGATACGTTCCGTCACCGAGACCCGGTCTTCCCCAGGAAACTCCACCCCTTCCCGCACAGCCCCCCGGGCAAAAGCATGACGGCTTTCCACTATTAACAATTCCGCATCTTCCCGATACTGCTCCTGGAGCTGTTGCCGGCTTTCCGCTACCTGTGCCAGAAGGGCTTGAGAATTGGGAATCCTCTTCATTCTTGAAACAACCTCAGAGTCATTTTCTAAAAGCTTTACTGTAATCCAACGTTTAAGGCTTTCCTGGCGATCATTACCACCTGTCATCACACTGTCAGGGGGTATGAGTCCTTTTATTTTTTCTATGTGTTTTTCTACACCGCTTTGATAGCGAATGATTTTTTTTAAAAAGGCAGGGGGCCCTTCTTTAAGGTGGACAGCCGCATCCAGCAACTCGTCAATTCCTTTGTTTTTCGTACCTACCAAGGGAAGAACAGGATACCCCATCAGCTGAGAAAGCAAGGAACAATCAATCTTTAAATTTTCCGCCTCGGCTAAATCCATCATATTTAATCCTATTACCAAAGGTAGCCCCAATTCCATTAATTGAACAGTTAAAGCCAAGTGTCTTTCTAAATTCGTGGCATCCACAATATTAATAATGATATCTATATTCTCTCCTAGCAAAACTTGGCGGGATACCAGTTCATCAGGAGAATATGCCGTTAAGCTGTAGATACCTGGTAGATCAATAATAATAAACTCATAATCTCGATAATATCTTTTCCCTTCCCGTTTTTCTACCGTTACCCCCGGATAGTTTCCCACATGGTGGTGCGCCCCGGTTAAGTTATTAAAAACCGTTGTTTTTCCGCTGTTAGGATTCCCGGCTAAGGCAATAGTAATTTTCTTCAAAGCTAACACTCCTTTTCCACTTCAACGATTTCTGCCTCAACTTTTCTTAGTGAAATATGGGTACCTTTCAGCTTGATTTCGATAGGATCCCCCAGGGGGGCATATCTTTCCACTTTCACCTCACAACCCGGACTTACGCCCATTTCTATGAGTCGTCTGCCAATTATATTTCTCTTATTTATCCTGGCTACCCGCGCTTTTTCACCCGGGGTCAAATCCTTTAAAGTCATTTTTGTCATTCTTCTTTCTACCCTTTCATAGTTACTTTTTCTTCATTTCATCACAAGAATTTAATCCGGAACATTTCTTACAGTCCTCACAGCAAGAGGAACTTTTTTCAAAACGCTTGGTAAAATGTCTTACCATAATGAAAAGAGCCCACGCACAAGCCAAAATGATTACTAATATTTCCATAATAAACCATCCCTTATTGATATTGTTAGGGTTGCCTAACATTGGTGCAAAAAATTTTCTAATCTTCCTGCTCACCCCTGTTAATTTGTGATTCCAGAAATAAAAGCAATCTGTTAATGGTATCTGCACTAACCGCATGCTCCATTAAACAAGCATCCCTTTCCGCTGTTTCTAAGGGCACTCCTAAAACTTCCGTCAAAAAGCTTTTTATCAAGCGATGCCGTCTTCTTATTTCCTTGGCTCGTTTTTTCCCTCGGTCTGTCAATTCTACCGGACCATATTTTTCATGTTTAAGAAATCCTAAATCCACTAAAGACTTTACGGCTTCTGTAGCACTGGATTTAGCAATACCCATGTTTTCCGCCAAGTCCGTAATACGAACGGTATCGTTTTTCTCGGAAATAATTAATATTGCCTCTAAATAATCTTCCAATGAATTTGAAATAACAACATTTAATGGCATTATATTTGTTAGCCCTCCCTAACTTTTTTATATTGTATAATATGAAATTGTCCGGTGTCAATACTCCACATGCATAAATCTAGTAAATTTATTTTCAGCAAAAATTACCATTATCGGGATATTGACCTAAAAACCTATTTTATGATAGCTTATTTATGAGACTAATTTATAATAATAGAAACAAGTTTGTACATGGAAAAGGAGTTATTATGGATTTAATTAATGACCAAGAATATATATCCCTGGTAGAGGATATCTTAAACAATGAAAAATTTTTAGAATTGATAAATTATTATCACCACAACTCTTCTATCATGGAACATGTATTATCGGTATCATACCTGTCCTATCTGGCTTGTAAAAAACTGAATTTAGATTATGTTTCAGGGGCCCGGGGAGGGTTATTGCACGACTTTTTCTTATACGATTGGCGGGAATATAAGAAAAATCCTCTCAACAAAAACCATGGCCTGCACCATCCGAAAATCGCTTTGAAAAACTCCCATGAGTGCTTTGAACTAAACGAAGTTGAACGTGATATTATTCTTAAACACATGTGGCCAAAATCTTTCGGATGGCCCAGATATTGGGAATCATTGATTGTATCTTTAATTGATAAATACTGTGCCTGCAACGAGTTTCTAGTGAAATTTACTTGTATCTTGGAAAGAATTCAAAATAAAAAAATTAAGCACTATTTGAAGAAATATTATTTTTAATTTAAGCTTGATAACAGCCTCCAAAGTGAAAGGGTTTGGAAATGCTACTCCAAACCCTTTTTTTAATTTTTTTTATTTAATGTTGTTATTTTCCGGCTAAACGCCGCCATTTGTGAATTTTTCACCTTTTAATAATAACAACTTTTAATTTAAATCCATTGCGGTGCTGTTTTTTCTTATTTTAAAACGGGAATATCTTTTCCCCTCATCTTTAGCACGGCAAATTTCTCTGACATAGTTTTTTTCTGCCTAAAAAATCATCGGGCTAAAAAGAATTAATCTTTCATGAACTTCCCCCTTATAATTTAATTATCCTAATCTATATCATTTTACCCGGGTCAATTGTACAACATGTCTGGCAGCCCTGAACGAAAATATTTTATCCCCTCTGCTTTTATTTCCCTATTTATTTTTCCCGTCAGGACATTGATCATGTTATTAATAAACATAATTAATAATTGAATTTTAGGCCTTCTGTTTTGATTGTCCTTTGTTATGCCAAAATCTATTCAACTCATAAGTTGAAGATATAAGACGGAGGACCTCTCCCGATACGCACAGCTTGTTTTAAATAGCCCAGATCCCATTTGAAGATGATAATCTTATCTTTTAATTGGGCTTTATCTTCAATGATAAAGGCTTTCGATTTTTCTTCAATTAATTGGACCCAATTTATCATCTCATTGGATTCCAACCTAATAGGCATATCCATACCTTGATATTGAACACCGTAAACCACTGTTCCTCCAATTAATAATAACAAGATGAGGGAAAAACACATTGTCCATGACATTGTTTTCACCACCTTCCCGGATACTTGTATTGTTACATGCCTGTTTAAAGTTTTATCCATTCTTCATATCCTCCCAACACCATTTTGTCTTTTAGTGATAATACATTAACAAAAATGGGCCGGCAGGGCATAGTAAACATTGTCGGCTAACAAAAGAACTTTTCGTTTTGCTTCTCCAAATATAAGTATAAACACACTCATTCTGAATGGGTTTTTAAGAAAAACATTGAAAAAATCCAGTAAATCAAGGGTTTTCAGGCTCCTACAATAAAAACCGTTACTTTATCAATAAATAAACTTCAAAAAAATAACTTTATAAGAATATCACCCTGTAAAGCTTGAGTTGAAATTTTTCTTAATTCAAAGTAATTACAATATTTTTAATTATTTATCCCCTTGGTAATAAGTTGACAAAACTATTAATCCTTTTGTATTTAATCAATAAAAAGTTTGACGCAATATTCAGGAGAAAATACTTAAGTTTTTGCTTTTCTTCGACAATTAATTTCTTTTGTCTTAAGATTTTAAAAAATATTTAATAAATAAAAAATCAGATATGCTGACATTTATCGGTTCTCAGGTTTGCTATCTCCAAAAAAATCTGTTATCCTCTGTAGCAAAAAAATCTCCAAACTTTTAATTAAATGGTTATTTTCCGGGAAAAATATACTACAAATAACCACAAGGAGGAATATATGCCTAAAAAAAAGCCTCGAAATATTTTTCCCTGTGATGAATTTCCGGATGAAATCAGAAATGCCTTAGCGGAAAGTGCTGATAACTATGATACTTCAAGCAAAGAAAAAAAATCAGCCGGTAAAGTAATAAAATCTTATTAACTCAGCCGGGAATACTACATCCAACCCCCAGCGCAAGTAAGTTCTGGGGGCTTATTAATCCCTAAAATCTTTGCTGCTTAAAAGAAAAGAGCCGCTAATTTTTAGAATTAACAGCTCTTTGGCGGAGAAGAAGGGATTTGAACCCTTGCGCCAGGGAATACCCGGCCTACCGCATTTCGAGTGCGGACCCTTCAACCACTTGGGTACTTCTCCAAGATATAGAATTGTAAAATTTCTGCTTAAATATTATAGTATTAAACTTGCCACAAGTAAAGCAAGTTACTTTTTTATCAAAAGCCTTTTCTTAGCAAAATCTTAGAAAAAGCGTTAGATGAATACTCAAATATTTTACTCAAATTAATTTAATTTCTCCTTAGTCGGGAAAAAAAGCGTCGCATAATTTCCTGACATTCTTGTTCCATGACACCTCCGAAAACCTTTAGCTGATGATTAAACCCCGGGAAATTTGTTATATCCAACAGGGTACCGGCTGCGCCGGCCTTACCGTCCCAAGCACCAAAAACCAAGGTATCGATTCGTGCCTGCACTAAGGCACCGGCACACATAGGACAAGGTTCCAATGTTACATACATGGCAGCACCTTTTAACCGCCAGCTCTTTATATTTTGCGCTGCTTCCTGGATTGCTAAAATCTCCGCATGGGCTGTAGGATCATTTCTTTCTTCCCGCAGATTATGTGCCCGGGCGATTATTTTTCCCCCATAAACAACAACAGCCCCTATCGGGACTTCTCCTTTTTCAAAGGCTTTTTCTGCTTCCAATAAAGCCTCTTGCATATATAGTTTATTGAACATACCCTCACCACTCAAAATTAAAAGGTGGTGCGCCCGGGAGGACTCGAACCACCGGCACGCGGTTTAGGAAACCGCTGCTCTATCCGCCTGAGCTACGGGCGCATTTTGAAAAATTAAAATGGGCTTGCGTCAAAGCTAAAGCACAGACGAAAGCCTGATTAATAATTATGGTGCGCCCGGCGAGATTCGAACTCACGACCTTTTGATTCGTAGTCAAACACTCTATCCAGCTGAGCTACGGGCGCACAAATGGCGGAGAGAGCGGGATTCGAACCCGCGATACAGGTTTTAGCCCGTATACTCGCTTAGCAGGCGAGCGCCTTCGACCTACTCGGCCATCTCTCCGTTTCAAAAGGCTGGATGCAAGATGCCAGAGGCAAGAAATTCTTGCTTTTCATCTACACCTTACTATTGCCTTCCTATAAATTGGGAATGTTTTGTAGAACGCTTTTAAGTCTTGCATCTTGCGTCTAATCTTCTTCCTTCTTGTATGGCGGAGGGGGTGGGATTCGAACCCACGGAACCCTTAGCAGGCTCAACGGTTTTCAAGACCGCCTCCTTAAACCGCTCAGACACCCCTCCGGACCTATGAAACCCGGATTTAGGGTACATTCTTAACTATAACATAGGGCTAATTTGTTGTCAACTAAGGTGTATCTCTCCAAATAAAGGAACCCGATTTGTCATTTTGGCGCGCCCAGCAGGATTCGAACCTGCGACCTCCAGATTCGAAGTCTGTCACTCTATCCAGCTGAGCTATGGGCGCGCGTCAACAGCTTAGTTATGATAACATATTGCAAACTCCCCGTCAATACATATCAGACAAATTACTAACTCCTATTTTATGACCTTGATTCCTCCCATATATTTTTGCAGTACTTCCGGAACCAGTACACTGCCATCCTCCTGTTGGTAATTTTCCAGGATCGCCGCCACAGTCCTGCCCACGGCAACTCCCGATCCATTCAGGGTATGGACAAACTCCGGCTTACTCTTGGCATCACGACGGAAGCGAATATTTGCCCGGCGTGCTTGGAAATCCTCAAAATTACTGCAGGATGAAATCTCCCGGTAGCAATTAAAACTGGGCAACCACACTTCCAGATCATAGGTTTTAGCAGAAGAAAAACCTAGATCACCGGTGGACAAAACCACTACCCGATAAGGCAAACCTAATTCCTTTAAAACTTCTTCCGCATCATTTGTCAATTTCTCCAATTCATCATAGGATGTTTCCGGCAGGGAGAACTTTGCCAATTCAACTTTATTAAACTGGTGTTGACGAATCAGTCCTCGGGTATCACGACCAGCAGCTCCTGCTTCAGCACGAAAACAAGCACTGTAGGCACAGTGATATATGGGTAGACAGGAAGCATCTAAAATCTCTTCCCGGTATAAATTAGTAACCGGCACTTCGGCAGTGGGAATTAAAAAATAATCCGTCTTATCTACCCGAAAGGCCTCTTCCTCAAATTTTGGCAATTGACCGGTCCCGATCATACTGTTCCGGTTTACCATAAAAGGCGGAAAAATTTCCGTATAATGATGCTTCTCAGTATGTAAATCTAAAAAGAAATTAATCAAAGCTCTCTCCAGGCGGGCACCCAATCCTTTATAAAAAGTAAACCGGGCTCCGGTTACCTTGGCTCCTCTTTCAAAGTCCAAAATACCCAGTTTCTCACCTATTTCCCAATGAGGTTTGGGCGAAAAATCAAATTTAGGCAGATCACCCCATCTGCGAATTTCCACATTATCGTCTTCAGACAGCCCAACGGGTACTGATTCATGAGGAATGTTTGGAATCGCCAGCAACTCGTTTTCAATCCCTGATTCCAACTCTCTTAGCCGGTCATCAATTTCCTTAATCCTGTTTCCCAGTTCACGCATTTCCAAAACTTTGTCTTCTGCTGATAACCCGGCTTTTTTGGCTTTACCTATTTCCTGGGAAACTTTATTTCGTTCCGCTTTCATTTGTTCTACTTTTGCTAATAATTCCCGACGCTCAGATTCTATCTGGAGAAAATTATTTAAATTTATTTTTCCGCCTCGGTTTTTTAATGCTTCTTCTACCTTTTCCGGATTACTGCGTACAAATTTTAAATCCAGCAATTAGTGTAACCTCCTTACTATCTTATATTTAGTATATTTTTTTCTCATTTTCGTAAATATTATTGATTTTGCATTTTGTATTAAAATTAGGCTTTCTTTATTTTAACCCTTGGCATCTTCAATCATTTGTTTAAAATAAAGATGTACCCTTAAATCATCCGTTAACTCCGGGCAAAAAGTCGTACCCAAACAATTTCCTTGGCGAACCATAACAATTTTTCCCCGGTTCTCAGCTAAAATGCCTACATTAGGCTTCACCGATTCCACATGGGGAGCGTTAACAAATAAGGCGGGGAAAGGTGCCTTGCCTAAAGCATCAATGATTATTTTCTCCTGAAATCTATCTGCTTCCTTGCTATAAGTATGAAGGCAAATTTTAATATCCATCAAACTTAGGCTGAACCCATCACTGTTTTCAATATCCTTTGCCAACATTGCCAAACCCGAGCCGGTTCCCAAAATTGGTATACCTTGTTGTGTTTTTTTTATAATGGCTTGGCGTAATTTGGATTCTGACATCAAACTGTCAATGGCAATGCCTCCACTCCCGGAAATAATCAATCCATCGATGAAACCGACATCTTGAGGTGTGCGGATTAATACTGATTCTACTTCACAATGGGCCAAAATTTTTTGATGTTCTCTAACAGCACCCTGTGTCAGTATACCGATACGCATCCTTTCCATCCTCGCTTTTGCAATTTGCAAAACAATTCTTAAATATCATCGTCCTTAGAGACCACTCTGGCCACATCAACAACCTTATCATTTTCCTGCAGCCTGATTAAGGTTACTCCTTGAGTATATCTACCCATTAAAGAGGCATCACTGACATCAATACGAATAATTATGCCCTCTTTGGTGATAATCATAAGTTCATCACCCGGTTTAACCACTTTTATTGCTACCAATTGACCGGTTTTTGGCGTTAACCTCATGGTAAGGGAACCTTTTCCTCCCCGGCTTTGCCTGTTATATTCACTAAGTGCTGTTCTTTTGCCAAAACCATTCTCGGATATCACCATCAGTTCTCCGCCTTCAGTGACAGAATCCATACTGACCACCCAATCATCTCGGTCTAACTCAATTCCCTTTACACCTCGGGTGGTACGTCCCATACCCCGCACTTCTTCCTCACTGAAGCGAATTGCTTTACCATTTCTGGTACCTAAAATAATTTCTTCATGGCCACCGGTTAGTTTCACTCCAATCAGCTCATCCCCATCATCCAAATTGATGGCAATTAAACCATCCTTCCGGGCGGAATCATACTCTTTTAAAATACTCTTTTTCACAATCCCTTTCCGGGTGGTCATAAACAAATACAAATCTTCACTGTATTCCCGCACAGGAATCACCGTATTGACATATTCATCCCCTGAAATATAAAAGAGATTGACTAGTGCTGTGCCCTTAGCGGTACGCCCGGCTTCCGGTATCTCATGAACCTTTAAGCGATATGTTTTACCCTTATTGGTAAAAAACATAAGATAATGATGGGTGGTGGTAATAAATAAATGTTCCACAAAGTCTTCTTCTTTGGTGGCCATGGCCGTGATTCCCCGGCCGCCTCTTCTTTGGCTGTGATAAGTATTAGCGTTTAAACGTTTGATATAACCTTTCTTGGTGATGGTTATTACCATATCTTCTTCCGCAATTAAATCTTCTTCGTTTAAATCACTATCATCTCTGGTAATTTGAGTACGTCTGGGATCAGCAAATTTTTCTTTTATCGCCAGAATTTCTTCTCTGATAATATGCAATACTAACCTTTCGTTTTGCAGCACTTCTGATAAATAAGCAATAGTTTTAATGAGTTCCCGGTATTCTTCATCCAGCTTTTCTCTTTCTAAACCGGTTAAAGCACGAAAACGCATTTCCAGGATGGCCTGTGCTTGTTTTTCACTAAGATTAAATTTTTCCATCAATCTAGTTCGAGCTAAATCGACATTTTTCGATTCTCTGATGGTAGAAATTACTGCATCAATATGATCCAGGGCAATTTTTAACCCTTCGACGATATGAGCCCTGGCTTCCGCCTTATCCAGGTCAAAACGGGTGCGCCGGACAATTACATCCTTTTGGTGTTCCAAATAATAGCTTAATACCTGTTTTAGATTCAGAACCTTAGGTTGACCGTCCACTAGAGCAAGGGTAATAACACCAAAAGTTTCCTGGAGCTTTGTATGCTTATATAATTGATTCAAAATCACCCGGCTGTTTACATCTCTTCTCAGTTCAATGACAATACGCATTCCGGTGCGGTCTGTTTCATCCCTTAAATCAGTGATACCTTCAATTTTCTTATCCCGCACCAACTCCGCAATTCTTTCAATTAACTTGGCTTTATTTACTTGATAGGGGATTTCATTAACAATAATGCGCTGCTTTCCATTGGCCATTTGCTCAATGTCAACTTTAGCCCGCATCACAATGGAACCTCTCCCGGTCAAATAAGCGGATTTTATTCCTTCTTTTCCCATAATCAAACCGCCGGTAGGAAAGTCCGGACCCTTAATAATGGTCATTAATTCGGATATTTCCGCATCCGGATTATCAATGAGGTATACTACCCCGTCAATGACTTCCCCTAAATTATGGGGTGGAATATTGGTCGCCATACCTACTGCAATCCCGGCTGACCCATTTACTAATAGATTCGGTACTCGAGACGGCAGTACTGCCGGTTCTTCTTCTGAACCATCATAGTTTGGAATAAAATCAACTGTATTCTTATGAATATCAGTCATCATTTCCAAGGCAAATTTTGATAATCGTACTTCCGTATACCTCATAGCGGCAGCGGAGTCACCATCTACAGAACCAAAATTTCCATGCCCGTCTACTAAAATATACCGGGTAGAAAAATCCTGGGCCATCCTGACAATGGAATCATACACAGCTGAATCTCCATGGGGATGATATTTACCTAAAACATCTCCTACAATTCGTGCCGATTTTTTATGGGGCTTATCCGGTGTTACTCCACGTTCATACATAGAATAAAGAATTCTCCGATGCACCGGTTTCAACCCATCTCTTACATCAGGTAAGGCCCGTCCCACAATTACGCTCATAGCATAATCAATATAGGACTTTTTCATCTCTTCTTCTATATTTAAGGGTAAAATTTTTCCATGGGTAAAACTTGATTCCATTATCACACCTCATTTTTATCAATCTTTTCCCTGGAATATCTTCTCGTCCTCCATAGGGGATATTATATATCGAGGTTTCTTACCAACTTCGCATTGTTTTGAATAAATTCCCGCCGGGGTTCTACTTTATCGCCCATTAATATTGTAAATATTTCATCAGCGGCTAAGGCATCATCCAGGGTCACCTTGAGTAAAGTTCTCGTTTCCGGATTCATGGTAGTGTCCCATAATTGGTCCGGATTCATTTCTCCCAAACCTTTATATCTTTGAATCCCCGGTTTTTTGTCTTTACCCAAATCTTTAAGGTATTTCTCCAATTCCAGGTCGGAATAAAAATATTTGACTTCCTTGCCTAAACTCACCTTATAAAGAGGTGGTTGGGCAATATATACATAACCTGCTTCAATTAAAGGTTTCATGTAACGGAAAAAGAAGGTTAGAAGCAATGTCCTAATATGAGACCCGTCTACATCGGCATCAGTCATAATAATTAATTTATGATATCTTGCTTTTTCAATATCAAAATCATCGGAAATCCCTGTGCCCATGGCTGTAATCATCGCTCTTATTTCTTCATTATTGAGGATTTTGTCTAACCTGGCTTTTTCCACATTAAGAATTTTTCCTCTTAAGGGAAGAATGGCCTGAATTCTTCGATCCCGTCCTTGTTTCGCGGAACCGCCGGCGGAATCACCCTCTACTAAATATAGCTCACTCATAGCCGGGTCTTTCACGGAACAATCAGCCAGCTTTCCCGGAAGGCTTGTACTTTCTAATGCGCTTTTCCGGCGGGTTAATTCCCGGGCTTTTCGCGCCGCTTCTCTGGCCCGTGCAGCCTGGACGGTTTTTTCAATAATTCTTTTGGTATAGGTAGGATTTTCTTCTAAAAAAGTGCCCATCCCTTCTCCTACCACAGAATCTACAATACCCCGTACTTCAGTGTTTCCCAGTTTTGTTTTAGTCTGACCTTCAAACTGGGGTTCCATCACTTTGACACTGATTATAGCCGTTAAACCTTCCCTAATATCCTCACCTAATAAATTACTTTGATTATCTTTAATAGCGTTTATTTTACGCGCATAATCATTAACTACCCTGGTTAAAGCTGATTTAAAACCCGCTTCATGGGTACCACCTTCTTGAGTATGAATATTATTAGCAAAGGATAAAATGTTTTCCGTATACCCGTCATGATATTGCAAAGCAATTTCTACTTGAACCTTATCCTTTTCCATTGAGAAAAAAATCGGTTTACTATGTAAAACATCTTTATTCTTATTTAAATATTTGACAAAATCGATAATACCCCCGTCATGTTTATATTTGACTTCGAATTCATCTCTTTTATCAATAAGTGTAATTGCCAAACCTTTATTTAAAAAAGACAATTCTCTTAATCTCTGGGCCAATGTTTCCCTGTTAAAAACAATTTCTTCAAAAACCTTTCCGTCAGGTTTAAAGGATATTTCCGTTCCAGTACCTGCAGACTTTCCAATTACGGTTAATTCTGTAACCGGGTTACCTCTTTCATATCTCTGGTGGTAAATTTTCCCGTTCCTTTTAACTTTAACTTCCAGCCATTCTGACAAAGCATTAACTACAGACATACCTACCCCATGAAGGCCGCCGGATACCTTGTAACCGTTACCCCCGAATTTTCCGCCGGCATGCAACATAGTTAAAGCAACTTCTACTGCTGGTTTCCCGGTTTTTTCGTGAATATCTACCGGAATACCCCTCCCATTATCTGTTACCGTTATACTGTTATTTTCATTAATAACCACTTTGATATGGTCGCAATAACCAGCCAATGCTTCATCAATACTATTATCGACAATTTCATAAACTAAATGGTGCAAACCCCGGGGACCGGTACTGCCGATATACATCCCCGGACGTTTTCGAACTGCCTCCAAACCTTCAAGCACCTGAATTTGGCTGGCATCATAGTTTGTTTCCATTCTTTCTTCTCTCATCAAATCCCCTCCATAAACAGAGCAAAAGAAGCGATATTCCAGCTACTCCAAAGTTTAATTATACATGACAAAAATTAAGACTACAAGTAAACATTGTATAGTATGTATCATTTTGTAAATTTTTAACAAAGTTTAAGAAAAATTACCGTGGCCTTCAACCACGGCTGATTTAAACTTCATCTTATTTAGGAAATGATTCCGTTTCTTTTATCTCTCCCTGAGAGATGAAAAAAATCTTTCCTTTTTGTTTAAATGTTAAATCCGTAGTGGTGATAAATGTTTGTACTTTATTACCAATAAATAAAAGTAAATGATTTCTTCTGCTTTCATCTAATTCAGACATAACGTCATCCAATAACAATACCGGGTATTCACCTGTTTCGGATTTTACCAATTCCAATTCCGCTATTTTTAAGGATAAAGCTGTGGTTCTTTGTTGTCCTTGTGAACCATATTTTCGGACATCTACACCGTTGATAGCTAATTTTAAGTCATCACGATGCGGTCCGATCAAAGTAATTCCTCGGTAGATTTCCATTTGGAAATGTTTTTCCAATTGCAGTGAAAATATAGCTTCAATATCTTCTAAGCTACAATTTTTTAAATTTTTTTCCTGATTTAAAGCTAGGCTTTCGTAGTTTATATCCAAATCTTCTTCCCCATTGGTAATTTTCCGATGGGACAATCTGGCCAGGGGAGCCAGTTTTTGCAAAACATCCAGTCTTTTTTTTATAATCCTGCTGCCCTTGTTGATTAATTGCCGGTTCCATATTTCCAGCATTTCTTTTTTATTTTTGTTTTCTCTGATTTCCTTAAGCAAGTTATTACGTTGGGTCAATATTTTTTGATATTCCAATAAGGTATAATAGTAGGATGGAAATAACTGTATCATTTCCTTATCCAAATATTTTCTTCTGGCTGCCGGACCGGTCTTAACAATGTTAAGGTCTTCCGGTGAGAAAACGACGCTGTTAAACACTCCCAGTAAATCGCTGACTTTTTTTTGTTGATTGCCGTTGATTTTGAGGACTTTTTTATTATCTACATTATAACCGAGGGATAAATGATACTCACCTACAGTTTTTTTTATTAATCCTTCAATAAAAAAATATGATTGACCCCACCGTACCATATCCATATCTCTGGCATTGCGAAAAGATGAAAAAAAACTGAGGTAATTAATTGCTTCCAAAAGATTTGATTTACCCTGAGCATTATATCCGACAATAACATTGACCTCAGGATGAAAATCAGCCTTTTGCTGTTTATAATTACGAAAATTTTTGATACTTAACGATAATATTTTCAAAAATAACACTCCGCCGTTTATTATTCGTCAATCTGTCCGCACAGGAAGAATTAAGTAGATATAATCATCATTTTCAACCGGTCTTATGATTCCCGGGCTTAAAGAACCGGTTAATTCCATATATATTTCCTCACTATCAACTGATTTTAATGCATCCAGCAGATAACGGGAATTAAAACTAATTTCCATTGGTTCCCCTTCTAAAAAAATATTCATTTCCTCATATATTTTCCCAATTTCCGGAGCATAGGAAGTTATTTTCAAAACATCATCCTGGGCATTTAGCTTTATCAAACTAACTTTTTCTTTTAATTCATCTCTGACCAAAAGAGATGCCCTTTCAGTTGCTTCCAAAAGCCTTTTTGTTTTAATGCGAACTTTACTTCTGCATCTGCTACTATCCGGAATTACATGTCTATAACTGGGATATTGTCCTTCGATTAATCGGGAAAAGAAGGTTATTGTTCCTATATTAAAACATACCTGATTATTTCCCACAATTACAGTTATAGGTTCTTCCTCATCAGAAATAATTCTCGAAATTTCCACCATGGTTTTTGTGGGGATGATCACAGAAATTTTTTCTTCATCGGTGTTACCCTGCCAGAAGGCTTTCCGTACAGATAAGCGATGGGTATCAGTTGTGACCAAGGTAATCCTATCATCAATAATTTCCATTAAAGTACCTGTAAAAATAGGTCGGGACTCGTCATTGGATGCAGCTATTGATGTTTGTCTAATTATTTTTTTAAGTAAACCTTGGCTAATCCTTCCTTGGACATTTTCATCTATTTCCGGTAAAGAAGGAAATTCATCTGCTGAAAACCCATTAATAAAAAATTCCGATTGATCATATGTAATGGTTAAGCCTAAATTATCCTCACTTTTTAAATTTATTTCACCGGAGGGCAGTCTTTTTACCATTTCCGTAAAATACCTTCCCGGAACTACTAAACTGCCTGCTTCGATAACTTCCACATCCACAGCACATTCAACGGCTATTTCAGAATCTGTGGCACAAAAGGTTAATTTATTATTCTCAGCTGTTAATAGTATGCCACTTAAAATAGGCTGGGTATTTTTATTAGATACGGCCCTGCTCACTACTTGAACTCCATAAACCAGCTCATCTTTGTTGCAGCTAATATGCATTATTTTGCCTCCTTATTCACAAGGAAAATTTTTTTATTCTTAGTATTATTTTTAATATATAAATTCATACTAATAGTAATAAGGCCGGTGTATATGTGGATATTTACATGTAATTAATAAATGACACGGCTTTGGAGATGTTGAAAATATGTGGATAATGCTTATCCTTTTATACACATATTCACATTTAAAAAAATAAAAAAAATACAAAAAAAAATATCCACAAATAATCCAAAGCTTATCCCCGGATTATAGTTTTTCCAAGTGGGCAATTATTTCTGTAATGGTACGATTTAAATTAGCATCTTGAGACCGTTCCTGAGAAATTTTTTCATAAGCATGGAGAACGGTAGTATGGTCCCGACCCCCAAACTCTTCTCCAATCTTTGGTAGGGAGCAGTCCGTTAATTCTCTGGCTAAGTACATGGCAATTTGCCTCGGGTAAGCGATGGCCCGGGTTCTTTTCTTTGCTTTAAAGTCTTCCATTTTTATGTGAAAATGATCTGCTATTGCCTGTTGAATTAATTCAATGGAAATCTCTTTTGGTTTATTTTCCGGTAAAATATCCTTCAATGCTTCCTGGACTAGTTCCGGAACTACTTCTTTTCCGGTGAGGGAAGAATATGCCACCACCCTAATTAAAGCACCTTCCAGTTCTCTGATATTTGATTGTATCTTATTGGCAATGTAGACCAAAACGTCATTATGAACATTAATATTTTCCAATTGTGCTTTTTTTCTAAGGATGGCAATCCGTGTTTCCAAATCCGGAGGCTGGATATCGGTAATAAGTCCCCATTCAAATCGGGAACGCAATCTATCCTCTAAAGTAGGTATTTCCTTTGGGGGCCGATCACTGCTGATAATAATTTGCTTATTGGCTTCGTACAGGGTATTGAAAGTGTGGAAAAACTCTTCTTGGGTACTTTCTTTTCCCGCTAAAAATTGAATGTCATCTATAAGTAAAACGTCCATATTGCGATAATTATTTCTGAATTGGACTGTTTTGTTTTCCCTGATGGAATTAATTAATTCATTGGTAAATTTCTCCGATGAGACATAGATTACTTTAGTATGTGGGTTATTTAAAAAAACATATTGCCCGATGGCATGCATTAAATGAGTTTTTCCCAGACCGACTCCCCCGTAAATAAATAAGGGATTATATGCCTTAGACGGAGTCTCCGCTACAGCGAGGGAAGCGGCATGGGCAAAGCGGTTGCTGTTTCCGACCACAAAAGATTCAAAGGTATACTTCGGATTAAAGTTAGAAATAGTTTTATTATTATTCCCTTTTGAATTGATATATTGATCTGATTTATTTCTTTCTTTAGGAAGGTAATCTATTTCTCCGTTTGCTTGAGGAAGCACAAAACTAACTTCTAATTCTTCAGAAGTAACCAATTGTAGTGTATTTTTAATTAAATTTGCATAACGGGATTCCAGCCAGTCCTTGGCGAATCCATTAGGTACGGCAATTACAAAAGTATTATTATATTTTGTAACAGCCTTGGTTTTTTTTAACCAGGTATTAAAGCTGGGTTCACTTAATTCGGTTTTTAAAATATCTAGAGTTTTTTGCCAATCTTCTTCAATTTTTGAATGCATGATAACCTCCCTGAAAAAACAATAGTAAAAATTATATATAATATAAAAAAATAGTGAATGATAAAAAATCGGAAGGAGATAAAAAAATACCCACAGAAATT
>DUPU01000057.1 GCA_012838175.1 Clostridia bacterium | reverse complement strand
GGGGTCGGAAACTACTCCGGCCCTTCGTAGACATTAACCCGGTATTCAATTAAAAATAAAAGACCCCTTTAAGGGGACGGAAACGGCATTTCCGAGGCATTTAAGTCTGTCCACCCATTAAAAATAAAAGACCCCTTTAAGGGGACGGAAAGCTTTTGAGTAAACCCATAGTACCTTCTCCATGCAATATTAAAAATAAAAGACCCCTTTAAGGGGACGGGAATTATTGCAATTCCTTAAAAGAAACTAATACTTCAAAGAAAGGGGGGAAATGCATGAGCTTTATTTATATCTATGAAAAGAATGCAAAAATTGGTATCAAAAGTAATACTGTTTTGATTGAAAGTAGTAGAGAAAAATTGACGAGGAAACTACCTATTGAAGGAATTGAGAGTATTGTAATATTTGGGAATGCATCACTTAGTACTAATTGTGTAAAAGAATTGCTGGAGAGAAATATTTCATTGACATGGCTTTCTAGTAAAGGGAAGTTTTTTGGGCGGCTTGAATCCACGAGCAACGTCAATATCTTTCGTCAGAGGGAGCAATTCTTAATGGGAAATGATAAGGAGTTTTCCTTAGCACTGTCAAAAAAATTTATAACAGCAAAAATTAAAAACCAAATTACTATCTTGAGAAGATATCAGCGAAATCGAAATGTTGAGAAAGTAAATGATAGTATTAGAGGAATGTCTAAAATTTTACATAAAATAGAAACAGCTGAGGATAAGGAAAAACTCATGGGGGATGAAGGAATAGCTGCAAGGTACTATTATGAAGGGCTTTCAAATTTTGTTGATCCTGAGTTTGGATTTACCGGACGGAACCGACAGCCTCCCCGTGACTGCTTTAATTCTCTTTTGAGTTTTGCTTATACTTTACTAATGTATGACATTTATACCGCTGTTGTAAACCGGGGATTGCATCCTTACGCGGGATTTTTACATAGCATCAAAAGGGGGCATCCGGCTTTGTGTTCTGACTTAATGGAAGAATGGAGAGGAGTTTTAGCAGATTCTTTAGCACTTTATGTTACAAGCAGAGGGATTATCAGCAAGGATAGTTTTAATCGGCCGGATTTGGATGGTGGTGTTTATTTAAACGGAGAAGCATCAAAGATCTTTATCGCTGAATATGAAAAAAAGGTACGCACCCAGTCAAAATATCTAAGCTATGCAGATTTTCCCGTCAGCTTTCGTCGGGGTATCGAGATGCAATGTCTTCAATTGGCCAAAGCAATCGAAGAACACAATCCGGACATATATCAGCCGGTGGTGATTAGATAAATGAAAATGATTAACCGGATATTCATAGTTGATGAATTCGTCAGGGAAGAGAGGCGAAAATATTTGATTGTTGTGATCTACGATATTACTGATAACAAGCGTAGGGTAGCCTTTGCCAAATACTTGCAAGGTTTTGGTGTCAGGGTACAAAAATCAGCTTTTGAGTGTATATTATCCAGCTCAAAATATGACAAGCTGATAAAAGGGATACCAAAATTAATTTCCCCTGAGGATCAGGTAAGAGTATATAAATTGACAAGCAATGCGGATATAAAAGCCTGGGGCAGTGTAGATTTGGTTGAAGAAACAGAAGTGCTCATCCTCTAACTAATAATCAATCTCAACAGGAGGGTTGTTGTGTTGGAAAGAGTATTATTTAGCACATTGGGTATGACAGATCCCATGAAAAATGATTTTGACGGTCCTATGCTTCACATATTAAGGCATTTCAGACCGGGAAAAGTCTATTTGTTTATGACGAAGAGAGTTTGTGAATTAGCAGACCAGGATAACCGCTACAGATTACAAATAGAATATTTGTGCAGTAAGCTGGGATTCAACTGCGAGATAATTGAATTGCGCTATCAAGAAATTGACAATCCTCAGCAATTTGATATTTTCTATCCTATATTTGAAAAGGAAATCATCCGAATTCACAAGGAAAATCCTCACAGCCAACTACTATTTAATTTGTCTTCAGGAACCCCCCAAATGAAGTCTGCTTGTCATTTATTGGCTTTGACCATAGGTTTTCCTGTAATCCCCATACAAGTAACGACGCCAAACGAGCAAGAAAATTACGGAACTCCGGTGTTTAATGCCCAAGAAGAGTGGAAAAACAATTTGGACAACCACCCTGAACTAGAGGTTAAGAATCGTTGTATTGTGGTAGAGTCCACAAATCTGCGCTTTCTTTTTCTCAGAGAGGCAGCGATTAGCCATATTCGGGCGTATGAGTATGGGGCGGCTTTAGAGGTACTAAAAGGAGTAGAAGAATTTATCCCTGATTCTGCCATAAGGCTGCTGCAGGCTGCTCGACATCGGAAGAACATGGAACTAGCCCTGGCAATAGAGCGGGCTAAACAGGCAGGGTACGATCTTATCCCTGTAAAAGGGGGGGATGTAATGGAATTGTTTGAGTATCTACTGGTGTTGAAGATACAGCAGCAGTCGAAAGACCTGATAAATTTTGTCCGAGGTATATCACCTGCCTTGAGTCGTCTTTTTGAATGTTTTTTAGAAAAGAAGTGTCAGCGCCGGATAAAGCAACAGTTTTGCTACAAAGCAGGGAGGAATCAGGACATTTATATTCTCAGCAGGGAAAAGTTATCCTTAGAGAAAGAACTGCTGGCTCATTATGATGCATCTTTTATCGGATATTTCCGGGACAGTCCTCTGTCCGCTGCCGTTCTTTTGCCCATGATTACTTATGAATGCGGACCGAAGGGCAACCATGCTAATAATGTGGTCTTTGAAAGGGCTAAACTATTGCGTAACGTTGAAGAAGGAATCAGAAATATGGCAGCACATACTATTTCTGCCGTCACAGAAAAGGATTTTCATGAAAAGGCAGGGGTATCAAGCCAAAAGGCACTGGAATATTTGTTGTGGTTTTTTCAGGAAACATATCCAGAATATTTTACTCTGGGAAAATCTTGTTGGGAAAGCTATACGGAAATGAACGAAAAAATCATAGCCATATTAAAATAAGTGATAGCAAACAAAAGCCCAGCAGGGTAAAACCTGCCGGGCTTTTTACATAAACCTGGGCTGACCGGTAAAAAAAGCGGCAATCAGGCCGGGACCCGAGTGGGCAC
This sequence comes from Clostridia bacterium, assembly GCA_012838175.1. GTDB lineage: Bacteria > Bacillota > Dehalobacteriia > Dehalobacteriales > Dehalobacteriaceae > DUPU01. The sequence continues at coordinate 2,798 of DUPU01000057.1, read as the reverse complement.
CAATAGTCGGCCCAATATAGCTGATGAAAGAATCTTTAAAGCCGATCCTTTGGATAAGAGTATTGGAGAATGCCTCCACCTCATTTTTTTCGCAGTCGGAATGGCAAATATAAACTATTTGGTCCTGAGGGTTGATTACCAGTTCCTCCACTATTTCATAAATGCGGTTGAAAGCCTTCTTCCGCCCTCTGACTTTTTCCCGGACGATTAGGTGGCCTTCCTTGTCCAGATTTAATATAGGGTTAATACTGAGAGCGGTGGCCACCACTACTCCTGCCTTACTTACTCTGCCACTGCGATGAAGGTATTTCAGGTCGTTAGTTGTGTAATAAGTATTAATAAATATTTTTTGCTTTTCCAGCCATTCCACGCACTCTTCCGGTGTTTTTCCCTCGTCTCGCATGTCTGCGGCCCAAATGCACAACATTCCATAACCGATGGAAGCCAGAGTCGAGTCAACAACATAGATTTTTGCCTCCGGATGGGACTTGAGAATCAGGTCCTGGGCAATTTTGGCATTGGCAAAAGTGCCTGATATGGCACTTCCCAAGGCAATATGTACTATGGGAAGTTTAAATCTATCCAGCAGATCTGACCAAAAATCAACAAAGTCAAAAGGTGTCATTTGACTGGTATGGGGCACGGCACCGTTCCGCATTTGATTATAGAATTCAAGACAATCTTTTGGGTCCATCATGTCCTGGTATTCTGTATTTTCCAGGGTGTATTTCATGGGATAAGCGTAAATACTGCGCTCTTTGCAAAATGTGGCGGGAAGGTCGCATCCCGAATCTGTAGCAACGCAGAATTTTACCATGATATTATCTCCCTTCATTTATATTTATTGATATTAATTGTGCTCTGTAATCATGGTAATGTTTTATAGCGTTAACCACTGATTTTCAGAGCACTTTCTACTCTGAACAGGGAATAAAAGAATGATATTCTCCTTTATTATAATAATAAAAGGAATGGAATAATTCAACTCAACCGGAAATTTCAGATTTATCATTTATAAATTTTTGTAATGTTTTATTGTTATTTGGTACTAATATAGTATATTATGCTTAATTTTTTTTAGAAAATCTTTTTTGTTCTTAGAATTCTTTATTCCTTGTTGGAATTCTTGAAAAGATGAGATGTGGATGGGTGTGGAGGAGTTATGTATAAATATAATCAATTGCCAATTAATCTTATATATAATTTTATTTATCGATTGTCGGGTAACTTTGAGGCCGCTCGGAATTTGACCGGCCAGGTGTTTTTAACGGCCTATGAAAGTATTGATAATTGTAATGAGATTATTTTGTTAAAACAGGCTTGGAGGTTTTTCGCGGAATCCGATGGATGCCTAAATTACAAGGGAAATGATTATATTCAGGAGTCATTATTGTCTTTACCCTCCGAAGTCCGCTGTGCTGTGGTTCTTCGTGATGTTTTGGGATATTCTTACAGGCAAATCGGGGATGTGTTAAATAAATCAGAAAGGGAGATTGGGCATCTGATTTCTGCAGGTCGACAGGAAATCTCAAACTATACAAAAAAATCATTACTAATGGCTGAATAAGGTAGGATTTGGCTTCCCTTTGCCGAAGTTAGAAGGGTGACAGTATGGAGGGAAGCCATGGATAGAATAAAAAAACTTTATGATCATTATAAAGAGACGGTATTTGGCTTTTTTCTCAGAATGACCGGCAACTGGGAAGAGGCGGGGGAATTAACCCAGGAAGTTTTCTTTCAAGCTTGCCTTTCTCTTTACCGGTTTCGAGAGGATTCCTCCCTTAAAACATGGCTTTTTTCTATTGCCCGCAATGTTTATTTTAAGCACCTGCGGGAAAAAAAGAAGCACCGGATACAAGTTTTAGAAGATAATTTTTCTTCTCTTGAACAGGGTACCCAGGGGTTGGATCCACCGGCAGAATTTCTGATACGAAAGGAAGAACGAGAAAGAATCCAAAAAGCACTGGCCCGTCTTTCAGAAAACGCCAGGGCCATTATTATATTAAGAGAATATGAACAGTTATCCTATGAAGAAATTGCCGGCATTTTCGGTCAGACAGTAAATTGGGCGCGGGTGAATTTTTTCCGGGCCAAGCAGCAGCTAAGACAGGTTTACCGGGAAATGGAGGTTGAGCAATAAATGAATCTAAAAGAATGCAGCTTAATTCAAGAACTATTGCCTTTATATGAGGAAAACTTAGTTAATAAAGAAACGGCGGAATATATTGAAGAGCATTTATCAGGGTGCTCTTATTGTGCGGAAGAATGGGCGAATTTTCTGAAACCCCTGCCGGACCCCTGGGAAGGTGCAAAAGCAACTGCCCCCAAAAGTACGGAAAACAGGGTAGTGAAAAGAATAAAGAAAACCGTTCTTTTAGCACTGCTGTTAATAGTGATGGGAGGAACCGGATTGGCATATGCCTCCTATACTGCCGGGAAACATGTGGGACGGGATGACCCTTCTTATCGCTTTGCCCAAGAACTGGGACTTTTTACTGAAATTAATCAAAGTGACACCATTGGAGGCATTCAGGTTAATTTGGAGAACGGGTTGTTTGACGGTACCCGGAGTGTCTTATTTGTAAATTTTTCTTCCCCGGTTCAGGAAATCCCTATGATTAGCCTTACCGATGATCAGGGAAAGGATTATCACCATAAAAGCAGCAAGGGTTGGCAAAGTAAGTATTTTATGTTCGAATTGGAGCCTTTGGATTTGGATACCCAAAATATTAATGTATCCATTGCTCTGATGGACCAAGACGGCAAAGAGGGGGAAGATAGGGCTGAATTTAACGTTC
>DUPU01000056.1 GCA_012838175.1 Clostridia bacterium | reverse complement strand
CCACAAACAGCCTGCTCAGGAAACTATCTCGATAAAATTCCCCTAACCCCTCCGAGAATTGGTATTAGAGTATCCCGCTAATATGACACCCTCAATCCTTACCGCGGGAAAGCGAGGTGAGGATGTTAGCAGCAATTAGGCTGCTAAAGCGTAATTTTCGTTGGCGTTTAAATTATATTTCCAACGTTTTACGGGCTGATGGAACCCCGGCTCGCTACTTTTGCCAATTCATCCCCCGTCGAAATCCAGTACGCCCCCATATTTATATTCAACTGTTTGTATCCGGAAGATCCCGAACTTATGATTCTACATGATAAAGTATGCTTTGTCAATTATAAAAGTGACTTGTTTCTATTCCCTTTGCCGTTCCTTTACCATCCGGCTGATTTCCCTCTTGGCATCCCTTTCTGCCATATCCTGACGCTTATCATAGAGCTTTTTGCCTTGGGCCAGAGCTAGTTCGATCTTGGCCCGTCCCTTGGAAAAATAAACCTTGAGGGGAACTATGGTTAACCCTTTTTCCCTAACCTTGCTATAAAGCTTGTTGATTTCATACTTATGCATAAGCAGTTTTCGGGTGCGTTTCGCATCATGGTTGAAACGATTGCCTTGTTCATATGGACTGATATGCATATTGTATAAAAATATTTCACCGTTTTCGATGCGGGCATAGGCATCCTTCAGGTTGGCTTTGCCCCCCCTCAGGGACTTCACTTCCGTTCCCTGAAGTGCCATGCCGGCCTCATAGGTTTCCATAATATGAAAATCGTGACGTGCCTTCCGGTTATCGGTGACAACTTTTATCCCTTGTTTTTCTTTCATCCCACACCCCGAAAAACAAACCCTTACGCACAGATTACTTATTCCTCCAACCTGCCGAAAGGGTTTTCTCATTCATTAATAGTCATCTTACGTAAACTAATTATAACATATGCCGATATAAAGTCAATACACCCTGTTATGCACCGCCTATCTATTACTCTCACACCAGTTCAAAATCAATGCTGCGTTCTTCCGGATTCACCCGGGTTACCTGTATTTTTACCGCATCGCCTAACTTATATACCTTTCTGGTATGCCGCCCGATAAAAGCTATCATTTTTTCATCAAATTCATAATAATCATCGGTCATTGTGGATACATGCACTAATCCTTCCACCGTATTGTCCAATTCCACAAACATCCCAAAGGCCGTCACACCGGAAATAATACCGTCAAAGGTTTCCCCAATGTGCCTTTCCATAAATTCCACTTTCTTCATTTCCAGTGATTCCCGTTCCGCATCTTCCGCAATTTTTTCCCGGAATGAAGATTGCTCTCCGTACTCGTCCATACGTTTCCGCAGCTTCTCCCAGCGCTCCTTGGATAATTCCCCTTTGGCCAGATACTCCTTAATTACCCGGTGAATTACTAAATCAGGATAACGCCTGATAGGAGAAGTAAAGTGGGAATAATACTTTGACGCCAGCCCAAAATGGCCTAAAGCCTCCGGGTGATATCGGGCATGACGCATAGAGCGGAGAAGCACCGTATTAATGACCCGTTCCTCAGGGCGTCCCTCCACCTTTTCAATAACCTCCTGATAAGCCTTGGGATGGATATCATGGAGTGAACCTTTTATATGATATCCGAAACGATGCAAGAATTCGTTTAATTCCTCCACCTTATCCGGATCCGGCGGTTCATGGACCCGATAAAGAAACGGTGCTCTCCGCCAATAGAATTCAGTTGCCACCGTTTCGTTGGCAACAATCATAAATTCTTCAATGATCTGCTCTGCCACATCAGAAGTGCGTTTGACAATAGCTTCCGGTTTACCCTGCTCATCTAAAATTACTTTAGCTTCCGGAAACTCAAAATTAATGGCTCCCCGCAGAATTCGTTTTTGACGCAGGGTATGCATCAGTAAAGCCATATTTTTAAACATGGGCACAAAATCCCGATATCTCTTTTTCAATTCCTGATCATTTTGGAGAAGAATTTTATTTACATCTCCATAGGTCATACGTTCATTAACATTGATTACCGAAGGTGTAATCTCATGGTTTACCACATCACCCTGTTCATTAATCTCCATAAAACAGGTCATGGCCAATCGATCCACTCCCGCATTAAGGCTGCAGATATTATTGGACAATTGTTTCGGCAACATGGGAATTACCCGGTCTACCATATAAACACTGGTTCCCCGGGCAAATGCTTCCTTATCCAAAGCACTGCCTTCCTCTACATAATGGCCTACATCGGCAATGTGAACTCCCAAATACCAGTTGCCATTATCCATAATTTCCAAGGAAACGGCATCATCTAAGTCTTTGGCATCTTCACCGTCAATGGTAACCATGGGTAATAGCCGTAAATCCTTGCGTCCGATGTAATCCTCGTCTTTGATAACCGCTATCTTTTCCGCCAGACTTAAAACCTTTTCCGGAAATTCTTCCGGCAAACGAAACTTCTTGATTATGGACAAAACATCTATCCCGGGAGTTCCGGCTTTTCCAAAAACCTCAACTACTCTTCCTTCGGGATTTCTTCTGGCTTCCGGCCATTTAACAATCTCTACGACTACTTTGTCTCCGTCTTGGGCACCGTTAAAGTCATCCTTAGACACAAAAATATCCTGAGTCAGCCTTAATTCATCCGGGCGGACAAAAGCATAACGCTTAGCATCCTCAAAGGTACCCACTACCCACCGGTTAGCTCGCTCCAAAATCCGGATCACTTCACCTTCCTGGCGGGCTCCCAACTGCTGTTTCATGGTGCGGACCATAATCCGGTCATTATGCATCGCCCCGTTTGTATTATCCGCCCCAATAAAGATATCATTCAATGCAGGATTATCCGGAATAAGAAACCCGAATCCTTTAGTATGGGCTTGGAACCGTCCGGCCACTAAACCCATTTTTTCCGGCAGGCCGTATTTATTCTTCCTGGTGAAAACAATTAAACCTTTTCTTTCCATTTCCCGCAGTAAAGAGACAAAGCCTTGAATGTCATTAACCTGAAGAGCTTCCACCAGATCTTCCGTATTCAACGGTTTATAGGTGCTTTCCCGCATATAAGACAGCAGTTCTTCAGCAGTTATCATTAAATCTCCTCCTGGACAATCTCTATAACCTCAGTTTTTTCCAATGCTTCCTGAAGTAATCCTTCTATATCAAGATTTTTTTCCATTGCTTCCGCCTCGTCCAAACGGGGGCGGATTTTGGGATAATCAGGCAAAAACAAGGTGCAGCAGTCTTCATAAGGACGGATAGAAATATCATAGGTACCGATTTTCTGAGCAATCTTAATAATTTCCTCTTTATCCATGCCCACCAGAGGGCGCAGCACAGGCATATTGGTCACATTATTTATGGTAAACATACTCTCCAAGGTTTGGCTTGCTACCTGTCCTACACTTTCTCCGGTATAGATGGCATAAGCCTTGTTTTTTAAAGCAATCCGCTCGGCCAGACGAAACATCATGCGCCGCATAATGGTAATGCCGTATTCCTCCCGACAGTGCTGACGAATAGCCTTCTGGATTTCCGTAAAATGTACCACATGCAGACGCATCTTCCCGCCCCAGCGGGCCAGTACTTGACATATATCCAGCACTTTTTGCTTGGCTCGTTCACTGGTAAAAGGAAAACTGTGAAAATGAACCCCCTCAATGGTTACTCCCCTTTTCATAGCCATCCACCCGGCTACCGGGCTGTCAATGCCGCCGGAAAGCATCAGTACCGCCCGGCCGCTGGACCCCACCGGCAGTCCTTTCGCCCCCGGCACTACCTGACCGTAGACAAAAGCCCCCTCCGCCCTGATTTCCACTTCAATGGTATGCTGAGGATGGTGCATGTCCGCCCGGTAAATATCAGGACTGTGCACAAAAAGATAAGAACCCACCTTTTTACTAATCTCAGGGGAAGTCAGGGGAAATGTCTTATCCGATCTTCTAGTTTCTACCTTAAAAGAACCTCCCTGGGGCAAGGAATCGTGGAGTACCCTCAAGGCAGCTTTTTTAATCTCCTCTAAGTCCTTTTCCGTCTTTACCACCGGACTTACGGAATAAATTCCGAAAACCATTTGCAGCTTTTCCAGAAGCTGGTCTAAATCATCATGCACCGGGACCCAAATTCTCCCCCAGGTGGATCGTACCTCCCGGGGCGCCAGGTCCTTAATTCCCCGTTTTATATTAAGAATCAGCCTGTTAATAAATTGGGACTTATTCTTTCCTTTCAGGCCCAGCTCACCGTAACGCACCAAAATCAATTCATACATGAATAACCTCCCCACCTCACTTTATCCTTCTCCCATATCTCTACAAATAATCTTTCTACTTTCTCCCAGTCAACTCCCGTAACTCCTTTACAGCCTTAGTCACACTCTCCACCACAGGCATTACTTCATCCATCTCATTAAAATAAGAAAAGCTAAATCTAATTGAACCTTCCATTTCCTCTTCCGTCAACTGCATGGCGGTAAGCACATGGCTAAGCTTCCCTTTCCGGGCGGAACAGGCGGAACCGGAAGAAACATAAATTCCGTCCTGTTCCAAATAGTGTAGCAATACTTCGCTCCTGGTTCCCGGAAAAGAAATATTTAAAATATGGGGTGCTCCCGTACCGTCAAAATTGCTGTTAATGCGGCAATTTGGAACTTTTTCCCTAATTCGTGAAGCCAAAGTTTCCCGAATTGCATTCATTTTCTGAGCATGAGCCTCTCTGTCTTGCACTGCAAGTTCTGCCGCTTTTCCCAATCCCACAATACCGGGTACGTTTTCCGTACCCGACCTAAGGCTCTTTTCCTGACCGCCGCCTTCCACCAATGCCTTAACCCGGGTCCCTTTCCGGATATAAAGAGCACCAATCCCTTTCGGTCCATGAAACTTATGGCCGCTAATGGACAATAAATCGATCCCCCATTTGCCGGGATAAACCGGCAGCTTGCCGAAAGACTGTACTGCATCTACATGATAATACACTTTCTTATGGTAACCTTTTAAGATTTCTCCTACTTCTTTAATGGGCTGAATTGACCCCACTTCATTGTTTACATGCATTAAACTTACCAAAAGAGTGTCATTGCATAAGAGATCTTGCAGCTCATCCAAATCAATTACTCCGTTTTCATTTACCCGTAAATAGGTAACCCGAAAGCCCAGTTCTTCCAAATGGTCAAAAACATTTAACACGGAAGGATGTTCCACATTAGAAGTAATAATATGATTGCCCCGGCTTTTATAGGCATGAACAATTCCCTTAATAGCCGTATTATTGCTTTCTGTTCCTCCGGAGGTAAAATAGATTTCCTCAGGAGCCACTTGCAAAGCTCCGGCTAAAATTTTACGTACGTGGCTGACCGCTTGTTCTGCTTGTACCCCTTTTTTATGTAAAGAAGACGGGTTTCCGTAATTCCTGATCATGGTCTCATGCATAAGATCCGCTACCTCAGGGTGGACCTGGGTGGTAGCACTGTTATCAAAATATATTTCTCTCTCCATGGTTAACTCCCCATATCTCAGATTCATCTCAATATATTTTACCCAATAATACTATGGGATATTTGTCTTTTCCTTTTCTTTTACCATCCCCGTTCTCGGGAAATGCTTCACAGAGGCTTAAAACTTATCCTAAAAAATTTTCATTCCCGGTCATATTTTTTGTTCCTTTCTGTTTTTTGGCTTCCATTATTTTGGCCCGAGCTTCAGCAGCGACGGTACCGTCTTCAAGAATCGCTTCTCCTTCCAATTCATATAACCGGCCCTTTTTTTTGATCAGACGGCTTTTAAAAACAACCGGTTTTCCTATGGGAATTCCTTTCCGGTAACGAACACTCAACGATGCGGTAAAAGCGATAATTCCCTTTGACCACACATAACGTGCCGTTACTTCATCCAGAATGGCAGCGGTAATGCCCCCATGCACCATTCCCGGATATCCTTGATGTTCTTCCCTCGGTGTGAAAACTGTGAGATATTCTCCATTTTCAAGGGTAAACTCCAGTTTTAAACCAATGGGATTCTCTTTTCCGCAGGCAAAACACATGGAATCATATTGGTTCATCAGTCCCCAGCTCCATTTTAGATAATTCTTTATAGCAAAAGAATACACAAATTTCGCATAAGATATTTAAAAAAGTGTTGGGTTTTATCCCAACACTTCTTTTGCCTTTTCTTTAGATGAACAATGGTGCAAACACCAGGGAAATAACCGTCATCAATTTAATTAAAATATTCAAGGACGGTCCGGAAGTATCTTTAAACGGGTCTCCCACCGTATCCCCGTTGACGGCAGCGGCATGAGCTTCCGAACCTTTTCCCCCGTAGTGACCTGATTCAATATATTTCTTGGCGTTATCCCAAGCGCCCCCGGCATTAGCCATCATAATGGCCAATAAGAACCCGCTGACCAAAGTACCGGCCAACATTCCGCCTAAAGCCTCTTTCCCTAAACCTGGCAGTAAACCTACCGTTACGGGAACTACCACGGCAATCAGGCTGGGTATAATCATTTCTTTCAAGGCTGCACCGGTGCTGATATCTACACAACGGGCATAATCCGGTTTTGCATTACCTTCCATGAGACCGGTAATTTCTCTGAACTGGCGGCGCACTTCGTCAATCATATGACCTGCAGCACGTCCCACTGCATTCATGGTTAAAGCACAGAAGAGGAAGGGCAGCATTCCTCCAATAAACAAACCGACTACAACCTTAGGATCCAAAATATTAATAGCCTCCAACTTCACGGCCTGGGAAAAAGCGGTAAATAAGGCTAATGCTGTTAATGCAGCAGAACCGATGGCAAATCCTTTACCGATAGCGGCTGTAGTATTGCCCACCGAGTCTAGGGTATCAGTAATCTTCCGCACCTTAGGATCCAAATGGGACATTTCCGCAATTCCACCGGCATTATCAGAAACCGGTCCATAAGCATCAACCGCCACAATAATCCCCGTGGTAGACAGCATGCCAATAGCCGACATGGCGATACCGTAAAGGCCGCCAAAGTAATATGCAACTAAAATTCCCACGGCAATAACAATAATAGGCAGCATGGTACTTAACATACCGGTGGCAATACCGGAAATAATATTGGTGGCCGTACCTGTTTCGCAGGACTTGGCAATATCCTTAACAGGTTGAAAATCCGCCGATGTATAGTATTCAGTAATTTTTCCGATCAGAAAACCGGCAATCAGCCCGGCAATACTGGCTAAAAAGACTCCCATATTGGTATATGTTGCTTCCACACCGAAAGAAGTAACAGTAAAGGTATCCGGTAAAACAAAAGTACAAACAATATATGTACCGACAATCGCAAGCACACTGGCTACCAAAGTCCCTGTGTTTAAAGCTTTAGCCGGATTCCCTCCTTCCGGAGTGCGTACAAAAAACATCCCGATAATTGAGGCAATAATACCGGCTGCCGCAATTAAAATGGGGGCCAATACTCCTTCCCCGTTGCTGCCGATTCCCAAGGCAGCACCTAATGCCAAAGCTGCGATAATCGATCCTACATAGGACTCAAACAGGTCAGAACCCATGCCGGCAACGTCCCCAACATTATCTCCCACATTATCGGCAATTACAGCAGGGTTTCGGGGGTCATCCTCAGGAATTCCCGCTTCCACCTTACCCACTAAGTCTGCGCCCACATCAGCAGCTTTGGTGTAGATACCACCGCCTACACGTCCAAACAAGGCTACGGAAGAAGCACCCAAGGCAAACCCGTTGATTACGGAAGATTGACCAGGAAATAAGAAGATTACAATCCCTAATCCCAGAAGACCCAAACCTACAACAGACATACCCATTACCGCTCCCCCGGAGAAGGCGACTTCCAGAGCCTTATTCATACCCTTTTGGGCAGCGGCATTTGCTGTTCTCACATTAGCCTTAGTAGCCACTCTCATGCCAAAATTACCCGCCAAAATAGAACAAATAGCCCCGATGACAAATGCGACGGCTGTGGTAGGCTGCATGCTTTCCTCGCCTTCCGTCACAAATCCGGTAATGGCTATGATAGCAGCTAAAATAATTATAAATACAACCAATACCTTATACTCCCGGTTAAGAAAAGCCATTGCCCCTTCATGAATAGCTGAAGCAATTTCTCTCATTTTTTCATTACCCGGGTCTACTTTATTAATTTTTGTGACAAGATAGTATGCAAAAATAAGAGCGATAAGCCCCGCAACGGGAGCGGCAAAAAAAAGAGTTTCCATGACTAACTCATACCTCCTGAATTCTTAAAAGAATAATGAAATCATAAGTGTTAATACTAAAAAGCCAATGGCAAAGCCCGCTGAAACCTTGCTTAACAGCTCATCCATTCCTTTTTTCTTACCAAAAAAGGCTTCAGCTCCTCCCGCAATAGCTCCTGACATACCGGCGCTTCTCCCTGATTGCAATAAAACAGAGGCAATCAATCCTAAAGAGATTAACACTTGAATAATCATGAGAAACGTTTTCAACATACTCACCCCCACTTCTCAAAGAAGTCAATTTATTGTAACATAAATAATATTTGTGTACAACTAATTGGTTTAAAGCTATTTAGTTAAATTATAAAAAGCGTTGTACCCGGCGTAGGATGCTACTTCATCCAGTTCTTCTTCAATCCTCAGCAATTGATTATACTTTGCTACCCGGTCCGTACGGGAAGGTGCACCGGTTTTAATCTGGCCGGCATTGGTTGCTACCACCAAATCCGCTATAGTAGTATCCTCTGTTTCCCCGGAACGATGGGAAACAACAGCGGTAAAGCCGGCCCGTTTAGCCATCTCAATACAATCCAAAGTCTCCGTCAATGTCCCAATTTGATTTACCTTAATCAGGACAGAATTAGAAGCCCCGGTTTTAATCCCTTTGGCCAAGCGTTCCGTATTGGTGACATAAAGATCATCACCTACAATTTGCACTTTCTTCCCCATGACTTCCGTAAGCTTTGTCCATCCGGCCCAGTCATCCTCTGCCAATCCGTCCTCTATGGAAATAATAGGATACTTTTCTGCCAATTGGGCATAATAATCAATCATTTCTTCGGATGTTTTAATCAATCCTTCACCTTTAAGATGGTACTTGCCCTCTTGATAAAGTTCCGTGGCAGCCACATCCACTGCCAGCATCACATCTTGTCCCGGTTGATAACCGGCCGCTTTAATAGCTTCTACAATGGAAGCCAGAGCTTCTTCATTTGATTTTAAGTTAGGAGCAAATCCTCCCTCATCCCCCACTGCTGTATTATAACCCTTTCCTTTTAATACTTTTTTTAAGTTATGGAAAATCTCGGCTCCCATCCTTAAAGCGGAGGCAAAACTAGCTGCCCCTACCGGCATTACCATGAATTCCTGAATATCCACATTATTGTCCGCATGTTTTCCCCCGTTTAAAATATTCATCATGGGAACGGGGAGTTCTTTGGTGTTTACTCCGCCTAAATATCGATACAAGGGCAATTCTAAATAATTGGCGGCTGCCCGGGCACAAGCCAGGGATACGCCTAAAATAGCATTAGCACCTAACTTCCCCTTGTTCGGGGTCCCGTCCAATTCCAGCAGCAGCTTATCGATTTGCACCTGATCAAAAACGCTTAAACCCACCACTTCCGGGGCAATAATGGTATGGACATTGGTTACTGCTTCCAGCACACCCTTGCCCAGATAACGGTCTTTATCTCCGTCCCTTAATTCCACAGCTTCATAAGCACCGGTGGAAGCTCCTGACGGTACGGCGGCCCGTCCCCGGATACCATCTTCTAAATATACATCCACCTCCACAGTAGGATTACCCCGGGAATCTAAAATCTCCCTGGCATTAATATCAGTAATAATCGACATGCTATAGACCTCCAATTAACTTTATTTCGTATCTCCTTGTTAAATCACCCTTCTATTTTTGTGCAATTAAACTTGTACCCATCATCTCCTGTGGCTTTTCCAAGCCCAGGATTTGCAACATGGTAGGAGCAATATCATATAAAGCTCCGTCTTTTCGCAAAGGGACAGAATTTAAATCATCTTGCACCAAAATAAAAGGTACTACACCCGCAGTATGGGCGGTTTGCGGCTCCCCCGTTTTTTCATCTATCATCATTTCGCAATTCCCATGGTCTCCTGTGATAATCATACCACCACCCTGTTCTTTAACAGCCTGCCACAGTTTTCCCAGGCATTCATCTACAGCTTGGACTGCCTGCACAGTCGCTTCCATAATACCAGTATGCCCTACCATATCAGGATTGGCATAGTTTAAGATAATTACATCATACACCCCGCTGTTAATTTTTTCAATTACAGCTTTTGTTACTTCATAAGCGCTCATCTCCGGCTGTAAATTATATGTAGCCACTTTGGGAGAAGGAATCAGCAATCGGTCCTCACCTTCATTGGGCTCTTCCACTCCCCCGTTGAAAAAGAAAGTAACATGGGCATACTTTTCCGTTTCTGCAATGCGCAGCTGCTTTAATCCATGCTCCGCCAAAACCTGTCCTAATGTCTTATCCAAATTTTGCGGGGGAAAAGCCACAGGAGCTTTGATGGTGGCATCATATTGAGTCATACAAACATAGTGTACCAGGGGAGGATTCCCTCCCCTGTCGAAACCTGCAAAGTCATCGTCCACAAAAGCCCGGGTTATTTCCCGTGCTCTGTCCGCGCGGAAATTATAAAAAATTATACTGTCCCCAGATTGCACCTTCCCTCGGGGCTGACCCTCCCTATCTACAATTACCGTGGGTTCCACGAATTCATCGGTGATTCTTTTTTCATATGACTGTTCTACCGCTACCTGGGGGAAAGGAGCCTTTACTCCTTCCCCGTAAACCATGGCCCGGTAGGCTTTCGCCACTCGTTCCCATCTTTTATCCCGGTCCATCCCGTAGAACCGTCCCATAACTGTAGCTATGGTGCCAATCCCTAATTCCCTTAATTTTTGCTCCGTCCGGGCAATATACTCTTTCCCATTGGCGGGAGGAACATCCCTACCATCTAAAAAGCAATGGAGATAGAGCTTCTGCACTTCCTGGGTCTTTGCCATGTCCAGCAAGGCAAAAAGATGGTCTATATGGCTGTGCACACCCCCATCAGAAAGAAGCCCCATCAAATGAACACCGGCACCTTTTTCCCGCGCTTGACGGAATGCCTCTAACAAACGTGGATTTTGAAAAAAGCTTTTGTCTCTAATGGCCCTGTTAATCCGGGTTAATTCCTGAAAGACAACCCGACCGGCACCGATATTTAAGTGTCCTACTTCCGAATTTCCCATTTGGCCCTCAGGCAAACCCACATTTTCTCCCGAAGCGTGTAAGACGGTATGAGGATATGTATTCCAAAAATAATTATAATTTGGCAGATGAGCGCACATAATAGCATTTCCTTCCACCTTTTCACTTATACCCCATCCGTCCAGTATTGTTAATACTAACGGTCTTACTGCTTTTGACACTGAATTTCCTCCTATTCAACTGAATAACAGGCTATTTTACTGAATGAGTCTGCCTTTAAGCTGGCTCCCCCTACCAAAGCGCCGTCAATGTTTGGTTTTTTCATTAATTCTTTTATGTTATCCGGCTTAACACTGCCTCCATATTGAATCCGGATTTGAGCTCCGATCCTTTCCCCAAACATTTCATTTAATACCTGACGGATGTGGGAAATAACCTTTTCTGCATCCTCTGCCGAGGCAGTTTTCCCTGTCCCTATAGCCCAAACCGGTTCATAAGCAATTACCAAATCCTGAACATTATCAGAAGAAAGATGCTCCAATCCTTTTCTTACCTGACCTTCCACCCGCGATGCGGTAATGCCTGCTTCTCTCTCCTCTAAAGTTTCTCCCACGCAAAGAATAGGCTTCAAACCATGGGCAAAGGCAGCCCGTACTTTTTTATTAACAATTTCATCCGTTTCATTAAAGTACTGTCTCCGTTCCGAATGCCCGATAATTACATAAGTACAACCTAAAGCTCTGAGCATGGGGGGAGATATCTCCCCGGTATATGCCCCTTCCGCTTCCCAATGCATATTTTGAGCTCCTACCTTCAGGTCGGTCCCCCTTAATGCCTCCATCACCCCGGGTATATCCACAAAAGGCGGGCAGATAACCACTTCCGCCCGAACCTGACTTAATAATCTTTTCAATTCATTGACTAAACTTATTGCCTCCTCCGGGGTTTTAAACATTTTCCAGTTTGCGGCAATTATTGGTTTACGCACTTCTATTTCTCCTTTTATTTATTCTCCAATGCTGCCACACCCGGCAGCTCTTTTCCTTCCAAAAATTCCAAGGTCGCGCCGCCCCCGGTGGAAATATGGGTAATTTTATCGGCCAGACCCGTTTTATGTATGGCTGCTACAGAATCCCCTCCGCCCACTATGCTTACAGCCTGAGATTCCGTTACCGCCCGGGCGATTTCCTCCGTACCCCGGGCAAAAGGTATCATTTCAAATACTCCCATCGGCCCGTTCCAAAGAACAGTGCCTGCAGACTTTATCACCTTGCCAAAGTTTTCGGCGCTTGCCGGACCGATATCCATGGACATCCAATCAGCAGGGATTTGATCCACGGAAACCACCCGGTGTTGGGCATCAGCCGCAAAAGCATCTGCCACTACTAAATCGCCGGGCAAAAGAAAATCCACACCCTTTTCTCGGGCCTGTTCCATTAAGGATCGAGCTAAATCAAGCTTATCCCTTTCCACCAAAGACTTGCCCATATTCTTGCCCTGTGCGGCAAGAAAAGTATTGGCCATCCCGCCGCCGGTAATTAAAACGTCCACCTTATTGATTAGATTTTGAATTACCCCAATCTTATCGGAAACCTTCGCTCCGCCTAAAATAGCCACAAAAGGCCGCTCCGGGTTTTCCAAAGCCTTTCCCATAATGCCTATTTCGTTTTGCATCAATAAACCCGCCACTGCCGGTAAAAATTCTGCCACTCCCGCCGTGGAAGCATGGGCTCGATGGGCTGTCCCAAAAGCATCATTGACATAAATATCCGCCAGAGATGCCAATTTCTTGGCAAACTCCCGGTCATTTTTCTCCTCTTCCCCATGAAAACGCAGGTTTTCCAGCAGCAATATATCCCCGGGCTCCATCTTCTCCGCCATCTCCTGCGGTTCTGGCCCGATACAATCCTTGGCGTATAATACTTTTTGTCCCACCAGTTCTTCCAGCTTTTCCGCCACAACTCCCAGACGCATCTCCTCATGCACTTTCCCTTTGGGTCGTCCCAAATGGGACATGAGAATGATGGCAGCACCCTTATCCTTTAAATAGCTGATGGTGGGGAGGGCGGCTCTTATTCTGGTGTCATCAGTGATCTTTCCTTCCTTTACGGGAACATTAAAATCTACCCGAACAATCACTTTTTTTCCTTTAACATCGATATCCTGAATTGTTTTTTTCTTCATTTCAGACCCCCTGATTATTCCTGATTATTAAAGGGTTTTTCCCACCATTTCTACCAAATCAACTACCCGGCAGGAATAGCCCCATTCATTGTCATACCAGGCAATAACCTTAACCAAGTTATCTTCCATTACCATGGTCGAAAGGGCATCCACAATGGATGAATGAGAATCCCCGTTGTAATCCTTTGACACCAGGGGTTCTTCGGAATAAGCAAGAATACCCTTCAGTTCGTTTTCTGCAGCATTTTTCAAAGCACCGTTTACTTCTTCCACGCTAACCTTCTTTTCCAGTTCCACCACTAAGTCCACCACAGATACATTAGGAGTGGGCACCCTCATGGCAAAACCATTTAGCTTCCCTTTAAGTTCCGGTAATACCAAAGCTACCGCTTTTGCCGCTCCGGTGGTGGTAGGGATAATGGACATGCCGGCACTTCTCGCCCGTCTCAGGTCTTTATGGGCCTGGTCTAAAATGCGCTGGTCATTGGTAAAAGCATGAACTGTGGTCATTAAACCTCGTTTAATTTTAAAGTTCTCTTGCAGCACTTTGGCCACCGGGGCCAGACAGTTAGTAGTGCAGGATGCATTGGAAATAATATGATGTGCTTTGGGATCATATTTGTTTTCATTAACACCAAGCACAATGGTAATATCCTCATTTTTAGCCGGAGCCGAGATAATAACTTTTTTCGCTCCCCCTTTAATATGAGCGGCTGCTTTGGTAGCATCGGTAAATCTGCCGGTGGATTCCACCACCACATCTACTCCTAAATCCCCCCAGGGTAGATTTTGCGGGTCTGTTTCCGCCAAAACTTTTACTGCCTTACCATTGACGATAATATTGTCACCCTCAGCTTTAACTTCCCCGTTCAAAGTTCCATGCACGGAGTCGTATTTTAAGAGATGGGCATTTGTAGCCGCGCTGGTAAGGTCATTAACTGCTACTATTTCTAATTCCGGCTTGTTCAATGCTGCCCGAAAAACCAATCTTCCGATTCTTCCAAAACCATTAATTCCAACTTTTACTGTCATTTTAAATCCTCCTTATTATTTCAATCCGGGAAAAACCCGGTTAATTATAACATATTAAATATCATAAAAAAAGTTTCTAGTAAACTATTTATTAATAATAAAATTATTTATGACATACAATTTTGCCATTTGTGATGCAACATATAGCATTCAACATAAAACAAAAAAATCCTTCATTTGGAGTTTATTATTATTCCATATTTCTCTTGCTATACATAAAAAGAATTTCAAAAACCTACGCCGGTTTCTTATGTTCCATTGTACACCATATGGGAGAAAAAATTGCATTTTTCATAAAAAAAGGCCGGATCCAATTGAGGACAACTCATCAGACCAAGCCCTTAATTCCTATGGATTTAAGTCTTCCTAAATCTATTTCAAAGCATCACGACGATAGCTAATGGGAGTGCAGCCTTCGTTTCTTTTAAAAACCTGGCTGAAATACCGGGCATCCCGGTAACCTATCCGGGAAGCAATTTCAGAAATTTGACAATCTGTATTGATTAATAACCTGCGTGCTTCTTCCATCCGTACTTGGGTTAAATACTCAGAAAAGCTCCACCCTTTTACCTGTTTAAATAAACGGCTAAAATAGCATGGACTTAAGTAAACCTGTTGAGCAACATCCTCCAAACTTAGTTCCAGGTGAAAATTCTCTTCAATATAACGTACTGCTTTTTCCACCAAGCTGGCATTGCGGAATTCCCGGGAAGACCTGACAAGATTCACAATATCCCTCAGCCAAGACAAAACTTGTTCGTGAAGTTTAGTAAGAGAGTCCATAAATGTTATTTCCTTATCAGTGGGAATACTCAATGCCGTAATCTCTTCCGCTTTTACCCCACCTTCCACCGCAGAACGGGATGCTAAAGCGGAAATCTCCAAAAGTTTCATGCGAATGTCCGCCGTATTGAGTTTTTCTCCTTTTGGCAAGTCTTCCCATAAAGCAAGAAAGTGCTGTTTGGTTTTTTCCCAATCACCCATCCGGATGGCCATGGCCATACCTTTTTCGTTGCCCTGTTCCAGAAAAAGGCCCGGATCACGGGGAGCGGTCACATCATCTGCATGAATGGCCTGGTCACCACCATAAATAAGGCGAAATTCACCGGCTGCCAAGGCTTCAGCATGGGAGCGGGCTAATCCACCTGCATTATGGGCAGCCCGACCTAAACCTACAGTAACGGTAGCCTTGGTTTTCGAACGAACTAAGCAGCAAATATTATCCCCCAGCTTTTGACTGGTTTCCCGAATTGCACCTTCTTCCTCTTCTTCACTAAAGGGTAGCAATACCACAAATTGACCGCTTCCTACCGGCACCGTCAAAGCACCGGGCCAGTCGCTTATGGCTTCCTGAATGGCATCGCTCACTTGTTTTTGCAAAATCTGATGTTCTAATTCTGAACGATAAGTTTTTAAACCGCTTAAGTTATCAATCCAAACATGCATCGCCACCCGTAAAGGTTGGTGAATTCCCAGAAATTTGGCCCTGTTTTTAACTTCCTCCCCATTGGTTAAGCTCCCGTTTACCAGGTCCATGACAAAACCAACTCTAATTAGAGGCATCACATCTTTTAGCATGGCCCGGAGGCGTTCCATTTCTTCTCTTGATTCCCGTTCTTCCGCTACCTGAATATCCAGCCGTTCCAACAGCTTGATCATTTCATCCGTGTCCACCGGTTTTAATAAATAATCAGAGATACCTAAAGCCACCGCTTTTTTGGCATAGGAAAATTCACTGTGGGCACTGACTACTACCAACCTGGTATCCGGTAGAACCGGTCTGAGAATTTTCGCCACCTCCATACCGTCCAGTCCCGGCATCCTAATATCTAAAAGGATCACATCCGGCTTTACCTTGGTGGCAACTTGTATCGCTTCTTCCCCGTCACCGGCTTCACCGACAATTTCATCCTGCGGACGATATGTCTCGAGAATCAACCTAATTCCCTGACGTTCTAGAGGTTCATCATCAACAATCATTATTCTCAACATAAATTTTAACCCCTTTCACGCTTTTGAAAAGGAAAAGACAACTGAAGTTTTGTCCCTTTACCGGGTTGACTTTCAATATCCAACGCACAGTCACTGCCAAACTGGTACTGTAATCTCCTCAGTACATTAGGCAATCCCAAGCCGCTTACCTGCCCCCTGCTGTCCGGTTTACTCTTCATATGAAAAATATCCTTTTTTACCTGCTCCGTCATACCTACTCCGTTATCTTCTATTATAAAACAAACTCGGTCATCATCCAACCATCCCCGGACAGA
Organism: Clostridia bacterium; assembly: GCA_012838175.1. Taxonomy (GTDB): domain Bacteria; phylum Bacillota; class Dehalobacteriia; order Dehalobacteriales; family Dehalobacteriaceae; genus DUPU01. The sequence continues at coordinate 7,611 of DUPU01000056.1, read as the reverse complement.
AACAAGTCCTCCTTTTTTCAAAGGTTCCAAACCATGAAGGCAGGCGTTTTCTACCAGTGGCTGCAAAATCATACACGGCATTTCACTGTCCATAATATTCTTATCAACTTCCACCCGGCTGGCAATCCTCCCTTGAAAACGTGCTTCCTGAATCAGTAGGAAATCCTTAATTGACTGCACTTCCTCCCGCACCGTTACCAGTGATTTAACCTGGTACAGACTGTATCTCATCAAGCGGGCCAAGGCTCCCACTACCTTTTCCGTCTGAGAGTCCCCTTGAAGCAAGGCCAAACGGGATATGGTATTTAAGGCGTTAAACAGAAAATGAGGATTCACCTGGGATTGCAAGGCGTTCATCTCTGCATCTTTTAAGGCTTCTTCCAAACGATGCTGCCTTTTCATAAAATGAATGAAACTGCTTCTTTGATCCTCCAACTGGCGATTTACGGTTAAAGCCTGACTCAAATCTATGATTCTGCCCCCGATGAAAGACAGTAACCGGCAGATGTTTTCTAATTTTTCTTTGGAAATGACAGGTATCCCTTCCGGGCTGTTTCCCTTAGGGCAATCCCCTTCCATCAAAAAATGCCCGCAAATAATTGCTCCCAGCTTACCCACATTACTGCCAATCAGAGGATAAGTAATTTCTATCAGTCCGGCATGACAGCGGTAAGCAAAAGCATCTTTCAGCCCGGACCATAACGGTACCGTCTGATAACCGATATTCCCCAAAACTTTTTTCAGCTGGGGACAATATTTGGAACATTGCATAAATTCCCCAGGCGGGGATATGGGGTTTCCCACAGCATCCACCACCATCAAATCAAGGCCTACCAAGGACGTAAAGGCTTTCTGCAAATCCTGGAGAGAAGTACCGGAAAAAATATTTTCCAAAATTAAAGGTGCCGCCGGATTATCGGCTTCACTTACCAATTTTTTAATTATCTTAACACCGGTAATAGCATCATGGGCGTAAGCATCCGCCCCCAGATTCTTTGCCAAGTCCGGAGTTAATGCCGCCCCGCCTACGATCACCTTCACATGGTCCCTTAGGCCGGCCTCATTTAAGGCCTCCACCGTTTCCTGCATGGATTTCACAGTAGTACTGAGAAGGGCTGATAAACACAAGACTTGGGGTTTATGCTTTGCCACGGCTTCTATAAACCTACCGGGCGAAACATCAACACCTAAATCAAAAATTTCAAAACCTGCCGCTTCCATTAACAGCTTTAATAGGTTCTTCCCGATATCATGAAGATCTCCCGCAACAGTACCTAATACTGCCCGACCGGCAAAAGCCGTATTATCTGTAGCCATATAGGGTCTGATTTCGTTCAATCCGGCATGCATAGCCCGGGAAGTAACAATTAATTCCGTTACATATATTTCATTGTGCTCAAATTTCATTCCCACTATATCCATGGCTTTTACCAAACCGTCGGAAATAATCTTCTCTGGGTCTTCTCCCATAGCCAATGCCTTTTTTACCTGTTCCTTTACCGCTGATGCATTTCCGCTGAGAACCGCATCGATGATTTTATCAAACTTAGCCGGCATCTCACTCACCCCTTCAGCATTCTCAGGTGCCAAATTTCACAAATTCCTAGATATCATTCCCTAAAACAAAAAGAATAATATATAAAGGCCGCAGAGGGTATATCTCTCACGGCCAAATTTTATATTGCACATATTTTCTTTTATCTCCCTCATGTTTAATTCTAAACATTATTCCTAAAATCAACAAGATTAATTTATTGCGATATGTTTGCTTTATTGCCTAATGGAAACCTAGTATCTCTTTCTTTGACTGGAACTAAGAATCCCTAGTTCTTCCCGGTATTTTGCCACAGTCCGTCGGGAGATTTTAATGCCTTTTTCATGTAGAATATTTGTTAGTTTTTGGTCGCTGTACGGCTGCTTCGGATTTTCACCGTTGATAATATCTTGAATCATTTTCTTCACCCAGTTGGCGGAAGCCGCATCGCCTTCTGCGGTACCAACACCTCTGGCAAAAAAGAACTTCCAAGAGAAGGTGCCCCTGGGCGTTTGCACATATTTATTGCTAATAGCTCTGCTAACTGTTGACTCATGTACTCCAACTTTTTCCGCTACATCTTTTAAGGTTAGAGGAACCAGATAAGCTATTCCTTTGTCCAAAAACTCTCTTTGATACTCTACCACGGTAGATGCTACCTTATATAAGGTAAATCTACGCTGCTCGATACTTTTAATTAACCAAATGGCCGAGTTAAGCTTTCCTTCCACAAATTTACGCACGTTATCATCAATATGCAAATCATTTAAAACCAAATTGCGGTAATAAGAATTAATATTGAGTCTTGGTACGGTGGTATCATTTACCAAAACCACATAATCATTGCCCACTCGTTCAATAACCACATCGGGCAGTATATATTCCGCTGATTTTTCCTGGGCATATTGCAGTCCCGGTTTTGGATCCAGTTTCTTTATAGTCTTTACCAATTCCTGGGTTTCCTTGATAGTAAGTTTCAATTCCTTGGCCACCAATGCCAGTCTGTTGCAAGCAATATCATCCAGGTGCCGGTCAACAATCCGATATAACAAATCATACCTGGGATCACTAGGGTCCAACTGCAATTTCAGACATTCGGACAAATTAGAAGCTCCCACTCCTGCCGGATCAAAGGTTTTAATAATAGCCAATATTTCATTGATTTGGGATTTGCTCTCCCCAATAACCTCAGCGATTTCTTCCACGCTTACGGTTAAATATCCTTCACTGTTAATACTGTCAATAATGAATTCCCCGATGCGGCTTTCCTTAGGAGTCAGTTTAATAATATGCAGTTGAAATTTCAGGTAATCTTGCAAAGATGAGTATTGAATAACCACCGGTTCAAAAAATTTCTCTTCCCGAAAAACATCTGCCCCTAAACCTAAATCACTGCTGTCGGCAAATAACTCTTTTAAGTCAATATTGCCGTCCTCGCTTGGGGGCAAATCAGGTTCCACTAATCCTTCCGGCAGCTCCAAAACCGGATTTTCTTCCAACTGCTGTTGAATATAATTAGTTAACTCCAAGGCAGGTAAAGTTAGAACCGTGATAGCCTGTTTCAGCTCCGGCGTCATAATTAATTTTTGTGTTTGTTCCAGGATAAGTCTTGGTTCCATTTTTAATCACCTTACTATCCGTTTCGCATTTACCGGCAACTACCAGTCCCAAGATTCCCTCCTTTACATAAAAAGACAAACCTGTTTATAATGTAAAGTTTTCCTCTTGAAAAACAGGAATGTGCAACAATGTTTGAGGGAGATCAAAACATTTTTTAATACATATATGAACAAATTGCATAATTACGTTTTTGAATTATCTGTAACAATATATAGTAGCGCCATTGATGATAGGATCAATATATTGTATCATTAAAAAATATTTTTGAATTATGCAATTTCCTCATATATTAATTATTCTTTGTGAAGTACCAAATTCCTTTAATCCCATGCAGAAAATGAAATAAACTTATCTTCCCCATCTATAGCAGTACCATATAAATCCTATAATTGCCCCGCTTAAAACAAGAGCCGTATGTAAAGCAAAAGTATACTGGGCCATATTGAATAAATAAGGGTGTAAGCCAATGACATAATCCATAAAATCCTGAAAAACTATGATGCCCGATACCGATATGATTTCCTTAAAGGAAGTACCATTAAAGGGGTAATATATTACGCCCTCTGCCACCATGCCAAAATGAGATAAAGCCAGCATCAGGTTAATCCAGGTAAAACTTTCGCCTAAAACTAACAAGTGCAAATTCACTGCCACTGCCCACAATCCATACTTCACTAAAAAAGCGCCGGCCAGAAGAGAAAGGAGGGAACTTTTTTTCCCCAGAAGATATAAAACTAATACCAAGGAAAAAAGAGTAGTTGACAAAGGACTGTCCGGAACAAAAGGCCACAGGAGCACATTTGTGGCCGCCAATTGTCCCCGATACCAATAATATCCATAAAAGGAGCCTAGAATATTTATCAATAATAATACTGATAAAAATCGTTTATCCCATAAAAACCGCCAAATTTCCTGTTTGCTAATCCTCATTCATTTACCTCATTATGTATTTTAAACTTTGCACATACGCCCTAGTTTTTTGGTTTTGCCGGCACCCCAAAAACCGTGGTATTAGGCGGTACATCCTCCGTTACAACTGCGCCTGCTCCAATGACAGCCCCGTCACCGATGGATACGCCGGGAAGAATGGTGGCATTGGCCCCAATCATAACATTTTTTCCAATCACTACGGGACCGGTCCGATACTCCCGAATTAAAAACTCATGACAAAGCACCGTACAATTATAGCCTAAGATACTGTTATCCCCGATAGTAATCAATTGGGGGAAAAAAATATCCACCATGGCCATTAAACCAAAAGAAACATTTTTCCCCACCTTCATACCTAATAGACGGTACAGGAAATTTTTCATATTAAGAAAGGGCAAATAGCGGCACAACTCAATCACTAAAAAATTTCTTACTGCTTTCAAAGGGCTCACTGCTTGAGTCCAGTATTGTAAAGAGTTTTTTCCTTCCACAGGGTAACTGGTCACATTTCGCACGAATGTCCCACATCCTTTATCCTCTTTATGGTCTAAGTTTATGAGCTAGGTTCTCCAGCTTGCGCATTCTGTGACTTACTCCTGACTTGCCGATGGGGGGACTGGCCATTTCTCCTAATTCCTTCAGGCTGATATCAGGATGGGCCAAACGTAACTCCGCCACCTGTTTCAAGCCGGGAGAAAGCCGATGCAGTCCAATGGTAGACTCTATCACGTTAATGGCTTCCAGTTGCCGCACAGCAGCATTTACTGTTTTATTCAAATTTGCCGTTTCGCAATTTACCAAACGGTTTACCTGATTTCTCATCTCTTTCATGATGCGGGTATTTTCAAAAGCAAAAAGAGCCTGGTGTGCCCCAAGAATATTTAAACAGTTGACAATTTGCTCGCTTTCTTTTAAATAAACCACATACCAATTTTTCCGTTCACTGATTTTTGCCTTTAAATCATAGTCATGCATTAACCGGGCAATGGTCTGAGCGTGGAATTTACTATGAGTAATTATTTCCAAGTGGTATGTGCCTTCCGGGTTGTTCACGGAACCCCCTCCTAAAAAAGCTCCTCTTAAATAAGCCCTTTTACAGCAAGGTTTTTCTACCAGTTCATGGGGAAATAAATCCTGAGCGTGGGTACGCCAACGAAGGGACTCATCCATTAAACCCAAAAGCTGCAGCACCTTCCCTACCTGAGGTTGGGGAGGTATCCGAATGGAGTAAACATTATTCTTTTTCAAGCGGTTCTTTCGGTACATAAGAATCTCAGTTTTCATATTAAATAATTCTTTTGCCAGTTTAAAAATTTTTCTGGCCACAGCTGCGTTTTCCGTAGTGACGGAAAGAGAAACCCTTCGATAAGCGCTGATTTGAACCGTACCATCCATCCGGATGAGGGCGGCAAATTCAGCCAGTTGGCAGCACCTTTCATGAGAAATAATACGGGCTAATTCATTTTTTGTTTTTAAGGAAAAAGACATCCCAGTCACCTCTTTCCCCAGTACTACTTATCCCCAGATGTTCTTTTAGCATAACCAAATAAATACGCCGTATGACCCTGTATTTCCTCCATTAAGACCCGGAGAGTTTTCCCTGGATCATGGCGAGCTAAATCATGCTGAGCACAAAGGGGATACTGAATTACCTCAACCCCTAATTTTCGAAAATTGTTTTCATCAAGTTTTACAGGTTTAGCTCCTTGAGCTTGATATTTCTCCTTTAACTTGGGAGAAATATTCTCATTATTAACTATGACTTTATCAATTACTCCCGGGCCGCAGTGTTTAATAATCGCTTTTAGGTGACGGGACGCCGTATATCCGTCAGTTTCACCGGGTTGGGTCATAATATTGCAAATATAAAAGGTTTTTGCCTTTGAGTTGCGAATGGCCTCAGTGATACCGGGCACCAATAAATTGGGGATTACGCTGGTATAAAGACTTCCCGGACCTAAAATGATCGCATCGGCTGCCAGGATCGCATCAATGGCTTCTTGAAGTGGCGTACAATGGGCAGGCTCCAGATAAACTCTTTTAATCCGGCCCGGATCGGAAACTATATTGGTTTCACCTTTTACAATCCTGCCGTCATGCATCTCTCCCGCTAATACAACATTATCCAAGGTAACCGGTAGCACTTGACCTCTAACCGCCAATATTTTACTTACTTCCTGAACGGCAAGGGCTAAGTTTCCCGTTTCCTGAGTCAAACCGGCTAAAAGAAGATTTCCTAAACTATGTCCGGCCAATTCTCCCCCTTGAGAAAAACGGTAATTAAACAATCTTTCCAAGGCACTTTCCCGGTCAGCCAAAGCCACTAGGCAATTTCTGATATCTCCGGGAGGGAGCATGCCTAAGTCCCCTCGTAGCCTGCCGGAACTTCCCCCATCGTCAGTGACGGTGACAATAGCGGTAATGTTGCTGGTTACCTCTTTTAAACCCCGCAATAAAGTAGATAAACCGGTTCCCCCGCCAATTGCCACAATACTGGGTCCTTTTTTTAAATTATATTGCAACAGCAGCTTTTCCCCCCAATGGCTGCCCGCACCGGGTACTAACCCGGTAAGTACATTGCGCATCAAACGGCTAAAACCCAGACCCATAATTAAAATGCCCACAAGAACGATAAATGCCCCGGACAAAATACGCAAAGGCTCTCCCGTATAACCCAAGAACAAATTCAAAACAGGCCTTTCCAAAAGGCTGATCAATTCGGAACCCTGAGCGACAGCCAACCCTTCCGCGGCACAAAAAAGTCCGAACATTATTACCAGAATCCATCTTTTAAATCCCAATCCCGGATACAACCAGCGTAAAAAGATCATTTATGCCTCACACCCGCTTTTAAAATATCCCTATGATTGGTGGCAACACGATAACCCTTTTGGGCAAGAGCCTTGGCAATCTTATTCGCCAAGGTTACAGAACGATGCTGCCCTCCGGTACACCCAATGGCGATTACCAGATGGGTTTTCCCTTCTTCGCTGTAATGAGGAATTAAAAAATTCAACAATCCAATATATTTTTTTAAAAAGGTTTTTGCCACCGGGTGGGATAAAACATAGTCCTCCACTTCTTTATGCTCACCGGTAAATGGGCGCAGGTTTTCAATATAATAAGGATTAGGCAAAAACCGCACATCTACGGTCAAATCCGCATCCATGGGCAAACCGTACTTGTAGCCGAAGGACATCACCGTAATAGACAAGTGCCTTTGCTTATTTTCTGAAAATATGCTCAATACCTGGTCCTTTAACTGCTGATTGGTTAAGTCCGAAGTATCGATCACCTTATCCGCCATTCCCCTCAGCTCTTGCAGGCGGACCCTTTCTTCCACTATACCCTCTAAAACTCTGCCGTGAGGAGCCAAAGGATGGCGCCTTCTAGTCTCTTTAAAGCGCCGCACCAGAGTTTCATTGGATGCTTCCAGGAAAATAATTTCATAGTGAATCCCTTTTGCCCGGAGCTGAGATAAAGCCTCGAACAAAACGGGGAAAAACTCCCCACCCCGGATATCAATG
>DUPU01000055.1 GCA_012838175.1 Clostridia bacterium | reverse complement strand
CTACCCCCATATCTTTAATTATAAGGAGTTTTTTCATGCATAGCTAGTTATTTTGAGCATTTTTGTCAGTTTTTGCGGTTTTTCAAACATTGACAAATTAGATTTTTATTAATGCAACGTGAGTGATTTTTTATATAAAGAATATACCGGAAAAACAAAAATATTACCAAGGAATATTTGGCAGTAACATAGAAAAAAGGTAAACAACAAAATTTATAAATTAACCGGGGCTTAGGAGGATTAACTGATATTCTGGAGGTGGTAAATTAAAGAACACAATCTCTCGTTGTGATTACGGTGTAAGATTAGTTCAACGCAAAAAGATTAAGGGAGGAAAAAAGATGCGGAAAACAAAGATAGGAAATATTTTAGCCGTGTTTTTACCATAACGCTCATGGTAATGACTTGCTTTTTGATGGAACCGATCCAAGTTGAGGGAGAGGAAAACCATGTATTGAGAATAGGTGTTTTTAATGAAATTGAAACAATTAATCCTTTGGTAGCATATTCTTCATCAGCCTATGAAATTATGCGATTAAACTATAACCTTTTAATTACCTGGGATCAGGATTTAAATCCTATACCTGAACTAGCTAAAGATTGGTCTGTCAGTGAAGACGGCATGGTATGGACTTTACATCTTCAAGAGGGTGTGAAATGGCATGACGGCCAGCCCTTCACGTCAGCAGATGTCAAGTTCACTTTAGAATACATCCGGGATAATTTTATAGGTTACTTTTATGATTACACATCAAATATGACTGAGATACAAACGCCAGATGAATATACAGTTGTAATTGTGACGGAAAGGCCCCTTCCTTGGATGCCTCAAATATGGATCCGGAAGCCTTAGAGCAAATTCGTCATCAATTTGGTTTGGACCAGCCATTGCTGATGCAGTTTTTCTATTATATAAGGGATCTGTTTTCCGGCAACTTAGGGGATTCATTTAATTACCGGCAGCCGGTATTAGATATTATTATGGACAGACTTCCTGCTACCCTTCTATTAGTGGGATTGGCTACATTGCTGGCTATTGTTTTAGGTATTTTAGTGGGTGTAATTTCCACCTGGAAAAGGGGTACCAAGGTTGATGTGATTGGTTTGGGAGTTTCCCTCTTCCTTTATTCCATGCCTTCTTTTTGGTTTTCCATCTTAGCAATCATGTTCTTTTGCGTTTATTTAAAAATTTTTCCCACAGGGGGTATGACTGCTCTGGGGGCGTCTAATCTTGGCTTTTTCGAACAAATTACCTCCTCAGCCAAGCATTTGTTTTTACCTGTTTTCACCTTTGGGATAGCGATGGTGGGCGAATATGCCATCATTATGAGAAACTCCCTGATTGAGGTGTTTACCGAAGATTATATGCTGACGGCCCAGGCCAAGGGAGTATCCAAAATAGATTTGCTTATGAAACATGCCATCCCCAATGCTATGCTGCCTTTAGTCACCCTTATTGCTATTAATTTAGGTTTTGTTGTAGCGGGGGCAATTCAGGTGGAAACGGTTTTTTCCTGGCCGGGACTGGGGCGGCTAATGTACACTTCTTTATTAGCCCGGGATTACCCGTTGCTCCAAGGCTTATTCCTTTTTATCACCATATGTGTGATCTTGGCCAATTTCTGTGCTGATATTATTTATACTTATCTTGATCCGAGAGTTAAATTGTAGTTCAGGGGGGCGAAATATTGTCAATTGTAAGAGATAAAGCAGCGCGGGAACTTTGGAAAAAAGGCATGAAAAATTTTTGGCAGGAATATCGTCAAAACACCATGGGAGTAGTTGGATTGGCAGTATTGTTAATCTTTTCTGTACTAGCCGTTGTCGGGCCCCTTTTTGCCTCTACTTCCGGCCAGGTAAGTGAATTGGATATGCTTTTGTTGCCGCCTAGTTCCAGTCACTGGTTGGGTACGGATGATATGGGGAAGGATGTTTTTTTAGGTTTAATAGAAGGTGCCCGAGTGTCCATGATGGTGGGGGTAACAGCAACCTTAATGTCTGTAGTGATCGGGACGGTAATCGGCATAACCGCCGGTTATTATGGCGGCGGGATTGATGCGGTGTTAATGCGATTGACGGACGTTTTTTTTGGTGATACCTTGGTTGCCCTTGATGCTGGTTTTAGCAGCCTTATTAGGCTCCAGTATTTGGACGATAGTCTTTGTCATTGGTATTACCAGTTGGGCCGGTACCGCCAGAATTATCCGCTCCCAGACGCTAAGTTGCAAAGAACGCCCCTATGTGGAGAGAGCCAGGGCGATTGGATCCAGTGACTTTCACATTATGACCGCTCATATTTTACCCAATGTAATTCCTTTAATATTTGCCAATACCGTATTGGTAGCAGCGGTAGCTATTATTTCGGAAACAACCTTAAGTTTTCTAGGTATGGGGGATCCTACCCGGGTCAGTTGGGGTATGATGCTTCATTATGCTTTTGAAACAGGGGCAACTACCTTGGGAGCCTGGTGGTGGCTGATTCCTCCCGGACTTTGTGTGGTTTTCGTGGTTCTGGCCTTTACCTATGTAGGATATGCCCTGGACGAAGTTTTAAATCCCAGGCTCAGAAGGAGGTAAGGGAATGGCTGTAATCCTTGAAGCAGAGAATATTGTTACTCAATATCAATTAAAAAACGGTTCTCTCATTGCCTGTGATGAGGTATCTTTTTCTTTGGAAAAAGGAGAAGGCATGGGGCTGGTAGGGGAGTCCGCCTGCGGAAAAAGCAGCATGGCTCTTTCATTAATGAAGTTATTGCCGAAAAACGGCAGGATTTTAAAAGGAAGGATAAATTTAAACGGCCGGGATCTTATTCCTTTGGGAGAAGAGGAGATGAGAAAAGTCCGCTGGAAAGAAATGTCCTTGATTTTCCAGGGAGCAATGAATGCTCTTAACCCTGTCCGTACGGTAGGAGAGCAGATTGAAGAAGCCATCAGGATACATGAAAATGTATCCCCTGTTCAAGCCCGGCAGCAGACAAAAATGCTTTTAGAGAGCGTGGAAATTGACGGAAAAAGGTGGCGGCAATATCCTCATGAGTTTAGCGGGGGGATGCGACAGCGGGTGATGATTGCCATGAGCATTGCCTGTAACCCTAAAGTGGTAATTGGTGATGAACCTACTACCGGATTGGATGTTATGGTAAAGTCGCAAATTTTACAATTGTTGGAAAGACTGCGCCGGGAAAGGGAAATGGGTATGATTTTAATTACCCATGACCTTTCCGTGGTGGTGGAGATATGTGAAAAGGTGGCGGTGATGTATGCGGGTAGAATTGTAGAATATGGAAAAACGGAAAAGGTATTTGGAACTCCTGCTCACCCTTACACCAAAGCATTAATTACATCTTTTCCAAATATTTACGGCAGAAAGGAGCTGGCCGCTTCCATTCCGGGAAGTCCGCCCAATCTTCTAACTCCGCCTCCGGGATGCCGGTTCCATCCTCGGTGTCCTTACACTAAACCTGAATGCCGTCAGGAAAAACCGGTGCTGAGGCCGGTGGAGGAAGGACATTTTAGTGCTTGCCCGGTGGTCTGTAGGTAGGCAAAACTGGATAAGTGGGGGAAAAGCTATGGAAAATCTTTTAGAAGTAAGGGATATGGAAGTACATTTTACGCATCGAAGCAGTCTGCTTGATATCCTCCTGGGAAAACAAAAAAAGGTTGTGCGGGCGGTGGATGGAATTAGCTTTGACCTGCAGCCGGGAGAAATTCTTGCTTTGGCAGGTGAATCCGGCAGCGGTAAAACTACGACCGGTAAAGGGATTCTGCGTTTAGTAGAGCCAACGGGGGGCAGTATAAACTTTTTAGGGGAAGAAGTAAGAGATTTCAGCCGGGAAAGATTAAGAAGATTTCGCCGGGATGCCCAGGTTATCTTACAGGATCCGTTCGAGTCTTTAAATCCCCGCCATACCGTTTATCAGATTGTATCCGAACCGCTCATCGTCAACGGAATGATTCATAATTTGAAGGAACAAGAGGAAATTGTGGATCAAGCTTTAATAGATGCCGGTTTAGATAATCCGCGGCTTTTTTATTATCGTTATCCCCATGAATTAAGTGGGGGTCAGAGGCAGCGGGTAGCCATTGCCAGTACCTTGGTCTTAAATCCTAAACTGTTTCTTTGGTGCATTGGAAGATGATAATGAGGATTATGGTTTTTCCGTAATAAAAAGAGTAATAGCTGAAAAAGGCGACTTTATTACTGATGAGCATACCCTGCAATATTTGTATAGCCCGGAATTATGGAATCGGTCAAATTACAGCGGTAACAGCCGGGCTTATGCCGGATGGAAAGAACATGGGGCCAAGAATTATTTAGACCTAATTGAAGAGAAGGTAAAGGGAATTCTCAAAGAACACCAGGTAATACCTTTAGATCCTAAGGTGGAAAAAGAATTATCCGCATTGGTACGTTTAGGGGAGAAAGACCTGAAAGAAGATTAATTATTGAGAGGAACGGAGAAGAAAATGACTTTTCTGGGGTACAAATGGAATAAGGAAGAATTCCCCTTATTTCGCAACTTTACTCTTTATTCGGAGATTCCCAAGGCTCTAAGAGAGTTGGCGGAAATAAACGAAAAATTGATAAAGATAGACATAATCGGCTGCTCTTTTGAGGGACGACCTTTATACCTGGCAACATTGTCTGATGAAAAGGGTATGAGTTGTTTGGATGAATATCGTAGATTTATGGTTCAGGCGGTTCGTGATCCGGATCGGGCACTGAAAGCCCTGGAGGAGGGAGTAGAGCAAAAAGTACCGGTTTTTATCAATGCGGGTATCCATGGGAATGAGATTACCGGTACCGAGGGCGTCTTAATGCTGATGGAAAAACTGCTTACCGGAGAAAATGACCCTGAGGTAAAGGAAATCCTGGAAAGTACCGTGATTCTGATTAATATTTGTGCTAATCCGGACGGGCGGGTAAAATGTACTCCGTCGAGCAATGGGGTGGATTTAAACAGGGATTATTTAACCCAAAGTCAACCGGAAATTCAGGCTATTGTCAAACATGTAGCCATTCAATGGTTTCCTTCTGTGGTGGTGGACCTGCACGGTTATTTCGGAGATCAAAATGTTACCATTGATGGTTGTACCATGCCTCATAACCCTAACTATGAATATGATTTGGTAGGCATACCGGGAATTGAAGAGGCAAAAGTCATGGCTGATGAGATCAGGGAATCATTGGGCTTGGAGGTTGATATACCTGCCCTTAAAGTTTCGGAAGGTTGGGATGATTACGGTCCGGTGTTCACAGCCCAGTATTTTATGTATTTGGGGGCTTTAAGCCATACTGTGGAAGTGAAACACCCCAATCAGGAGGGTACATTAACGGCGGCGGAGGCAGTTTGGGGCGCCTTAAAATACGTGGCAAAGAATCGGGAAAAGATTCTCAGAAACCAAATAGAAGTTTTTTACCGGGGGGTACATGGGTTAACCGGGGAGAAAAAAGATTTGTTCCCCTTTGCCTACTTGATACCCTTGGATGAGAACTTGCAGAGAAATAGTTTGGAAGGGGCAAAAATGATCAATCATTTGCTCAACAACGGCATTCAGGTAAAAAAAGCGCTGCATTCATTTAATGCCGGTGGTCGAGACTTTCCCGGGCAAACGTATATAGTACCCATGCACCAAGGATTAAGAGGATTAATCAATACCATGCTTTGGTCCGGGGAAGATCTAAGTTTAACGGTAAAGGCAATGTATGATGTTTCCGTTTATTCCTTTCCTCAAATGGCTGGGTTTGATGTATATCCCATATGGGAGGAATTTACCGTAAATTGGGAAGAAGTCCGAACTGCTCCCCGGTTAAAAGGAGTATTTTTAGGAAAGAATAACGGGAGTTTAAATACTTATGCTTTACCGGCAGATAACAATGATGCGGTAAAAGCGGCAAATATCTTATTAAAAGAAGGGTATTCAGTAAACAGGGTCAAAAAAAGTTTTCTCGACCTTGTACCCGGGACTTTTCTTATTAGGGGAAATGAAGCTCTCCACTACAGATTAAAGGAGCTAACGGAAAATTATTATATTCAGGTGAGGTCCCTCGATGCTACGGCAGGTGCCGGTGTATTTGAGGGAAATACCATGCCTATTAGATTTAAGAAAACGGCAGTAGTCGGTGAAAATTTCGGTGTCTGTCAGGCTATGAAGGAAATGGGTTTTGATGTCTGCTTTGTCGAATATACCCAGTTAAACAAAGGTTTTGATTTGGCAGAACATGGTTTTGAAGCTTTAATTTTGGCGGGTACGGAAACGGGGATTTGGCGAGATCCTTTTCTTGATGAGCTGGGTATAGGCTTTGGATTGCATTATGCCCTGGTGGAGCGGGGAAGACAGCAGTTGATTAAATTTGTACAAGCCGGCCATGATTTTATCGGTATTGGTTATGCTGGGGCAAAGCTAAATGAAGAGGCCGGAATTCTTGATATCGGCTACTCTTTTACTTCGGATGCTGCCACCGGTTTTATGCCTGAAAGCATAAATGCAAAACAGTCGGCGGAGAATGGTTTATGTATCATAAACGCTAATCCGGAGGATCCTTTAACCTTTTCTTATGGTACCAAAGAAAAGGTATATGTTTTTGGCCCTGTTTGGTATTATAAAATTCCCAGGGAAGTAAAAATAGCCGCTTCTTTCGGTGAGGGAAACTTTTATGAGAAAGGTTTCTGGTTAAACCCAGAATTAGCGGCGGGAAAACCGGTAATTGTATCCGGTACAAAGGGAGCACAAAAAATTGTCCTTATGGGACTGGATCCTGCTTTTCGCTGTTATATACCGGCTACCTATCGGTTGTTGGCCAATGCCTTGTATTTTTTGGGCAGTTGATATTTCTGCAAAAAATCCTTGCATTTCTCCTTGGGAAGTGTTATACTAACACTCCAAGTTAAGAGTAGGGCAATTGAGTAAATTGAGTGATCGCGGGCAGAGTACCGAAAGGTCCTGTCTGAGGAAAGTCCGAGCTCCATAGGGCAGGGTGCTGGCTAACGGCCAGTGAGGGTGACCTCAAGGATAGTGCCACAGACATGTAGACCGCCTAAGACGGCTTTGGCCGGACGGCAAGGATGGAACGGTGCGGTAAGAGCGCACCAGCAGCCAGGTGACTGGCTGGCTAGGTAAACCCCACCCGGTGCAAGACCGAATAGGGGAGCAATGGGGCGGCCCGTCCCGCTCCCGGGTTAGGTTGCTAGAGGTGCTAGGTAACTGGCATCCCAGATAGATGATCACTTTTAACAGAACTCGGCTTATAGATTTGCTCAGTTGTCCTTATAATTGGTTTAAACACCGAAGTTTAATTTCGGTGTTTTTTTATGACAAGGGAACGCATGACACGGAAACGGAGTTATTGTCAACCTAATATAATAAAATCTAAAATGGGAACTTGAATTGCAATATTGATTACAGGAAAGTTTTTGTGTTGTATAATAATCCATAGATGTGGTTGAAGGGCTTATGTTTTTGAAAGCTGAAGCAAAATCTGGGAAAACGTTATAAATCCTTAAATGATCAGATTTGTTGCCAACATGAGGAATAGGGGTATATATTACCTGAGAAACGTATGAATAATTGGAAAAAGGGGGTGCTTATTTGGAAGAAGTCAATAGAACCCTTTCCCGGACAAATACTATACCCCGAGAAAAATTATGCAAAACTGCTGTAAACAAGACCGGCATTCCGGGGTATGAATATTGTATCAATCCATATACCGGGTGCCTTCATGCCTGCCGTTACTGCTATGCTTCTTTTATGTGCCGTTTCAGCGGACACCGGGAAAAGTGGGGAGATTTTTTGGATGTTAAAATTAATTTGCCTGAAATTCTCATGAAACAATTGAATAGGCGAAACCCGCCAAAAGGAAAGGTTTTACTGGGTTCGGTGACAGATGTTTATCAGCCTGACGAAGCACAATATAAAATTACCCGGTCTATTTTAGAAATCTTGGCTGAATATCGATTGATGGAAGTTCATATCTTGACCAAGTCCTCTTTGGTACAACGAGATATTTCTCTTTTGCATCGCTTGCCGGGCAGTAAGGTAGGCTTTACCATTACTACTATGGATCAGAATATTACACGGATCATTGAACCGGGAGCATCTCCCCCTGATTTGCGTTTGGCTGCGGCTCAGAAGCTAATAAAGGAAGGTATTCAGGTGTGGGTTTTTATCGCTCCGCTGTTGCCGGGCTTGTCTGATACGGAAAAAGCTTTAACCAAATTATTGGAAAATATTCATCATGCCGGGATCAGGGAAATCCTAGTTGATAACCTTAATCCCTATCCGGTAGTTATACATAATCTTAAAATAACTTATCGCCGCTATTTTCCGTGGGCCATGTCGAGTTTGGACGAATACCTGCAGCACCCGATGATTTACCAGGATAAGATAAAAGACCGTTTTTACAGGATTAGCGGGCAAATTGGTTGCCGTCCCTATTTTGTATAATTTTACTATTTGGGGTGGGGTGACAACAACTCCCTTCCCCTGTCATATGGGGTGATATGATGATTGGTGCTATTTGCGGTGATTTTATTGGGTCTGTTTATGAACACCAGAGTATAAAAAGCAAAGATTTTCCTTTATTTCACCAGACATGCCGGTTTACAGACGATACTGTTTTAACCGTTGCCACGATGGATGCTCTTATAAATAAGAAAAATTTCACCGATGCCTACAAATTTTGGTATCGAAAATATCCTCAAGCCGGTTATGGGGGGAGTTTTATTAAATGGGCAGCCGGAGAAAGTCAAAAGCCCTATAACAGCTGGGGTAATGGTTCTGCCATGAGAGTGAGTCCTATTGGTGTTTATTATCAATCATTGGAAGATGTTTTGGATTATGCAGAAAAAAGTGCTTCGGTTACCCATAATCATCCGGAAGGCATTAAAGGGGCACAGGCCACAGCAACATGTATTTTTTTGGCCAAACAAGGAGAATCCAAGAAAGAAATAGAAAAATATATAGAATACAAATTTAACTATAGTTTAGATATTGATCTTGACAAGTTACGAAAAGAATATAGTTTTGATGTTTCCTGCCAGGGAAGTGTGCCCCAGTCTATTGCCTGTTTTTTACAATCAACCGATTACGAGGATGCAGTGAGAAATGCGGTATCCTTGGGTGGGGACAGTGATACCATGGCATGTATTGCCGGGGGAATTGCAGAAGCCTTTTACGATATGGTGCCTGAGGAAATCAAAAAGACCGTTTGGAAATCCTTACCGGTAGAATTTCAACAAATTATTGACCTCTTTTATATGAAGTTAAAAAATCTAAAGTAATACCTTAGAGGAGGCCGAATTATTTGGCACATAAAATTCCTGTGATTTCTATAGTAGCGGAAAAATCTAATTCCGGGAAAACAACTCTTTTAGAAAAATTAATTAAAGATTTAAAGTCAAGAGGTCGTAAAGTTGCTGTAATTAAACACCATCCCCATCTCGTGGAAATAGACCGACCGGGTAAAGATACGTGGAGGCATGCTCAGGCGGGAGCGGATATTGTTGTTATCTCCGGCCCGGATAAAGCAGCCTTCATAGAAAAAAGAGAAAAAGAGTTAACCTTGGATGAAATCATCGAAAGAATTTCCGGAGTGGATATTATTATTACGGAAGGATATAAAAATGATAAAAAACCGAAAATTGAGGTTTTTCGCTCCCAAGTCTGTGAAAATCTGATTAGCCGGCCCGATGAGCTGCTTGCCATTGCCAGTGATAAACCCTGGAGTATAAATGTTCCCTGTTTTCATATTGATGATCATTGGAGCATAGCTGATTTCATAGAAAGTTATATAGAAAGTTATATGAGGAAATTGCATAATTCAAAAATATTTTTTAATGATACAATATATTGATCCTATCATCAATGGCACTACTATATATTGTTACAGGTTATTCAAAAGCGTAATTATGCAATTTGCTCATATATAAAATATTCTAAAGATTAAGTTTGGGGGGCTTATCTTGGATAGTCCAAAACTTCAGATTTGTTTTGAAGACCGGATTGGTTTTGTGCTTGATATATCCCGGGTGATTTTTGCCTGGGGTTTGAATATTTTGTCTTTGGAAATTAAAACCGGTTGCCTTTTTATCCATATTAAGGAAATTAATTCATCTAACTTAATAAAAGTTATTGATAAATTAATTGAAGAATTAAAACAGGTGCCGGGAGTGATTGATATCCACCTTGTTTCATTGATGCCGTCTGAAGAGCGGGAATTTAAAATCAAAGCCATACTGGATTCAGTTAGTGAAGGTATTATCGCGGTGAATAAAAGGGGAATAATTACTGCTTTCAACCCGGCGGCGGAAAATATCTTAAAAACATCTGCCCAGGATGTAGTAGGGAAAAACATTAAAGATGCTAAATGGACCGATATTCTTATCTCCGGCAGCTTAGAAGAGGGTAAGCCTTTTAACCATAAAAAAATTAGTTTGCCTATGCCCCATGAGCAAATCAATTTGCTTGCCTCCAGCAGGCCTTTAATTAACAATCAGGGCGAAAACGTGGGTGCTGTAATTTGTATCAAGGACATGTCGGAAGTAAAACGTCTGGTTTATTTAACGGGTCCCCAGCTAAATACCTTCAGCGACATATTAGGAACCAGCGAGGCATTGAAAAAAGTATTGGATTTTGGGAGAATTGTGGCTAAGGGGGATTCCACTGTCTTAATCAGGGGGGAAAGCGGTACTGGTAAAGAACTTTTTGCCCGGGCCATTCACATGGAAAGCTTTCGCAGCGGAAAACCCTTTGTTCCCATTAATTGTGCTGCTTTACCTGATAATTTATTGGAAAGTGAGCTTTTTGGCTATGTGGAAGGAGCTTTTACCGGTGCCAGTAAAGGAGGGAAAACCGGTCTCATTGAATATGCCAATAATGGGACCTTATTCTTAGATGAAATCGGAGAATTATCTCCCCGACTCCAGGTAAAATTACTCAGGGTACTCCAAGAAGGGTATGTAAGGAGAATCGGTGACCGGGAGGAACATCCGGTAAATGTAAGAATAATAGCTGCTACTAATCGCAATTTAGAAGAAATGTTGAAAGAGGGGACTTTCCGGGAAGATCTTTATTACCGGCTTAATGTGGTACCGATTATCATTCCCCCCTTACGCCAAAGGAAAGAAGATATACCTTTGTTGGCACGATATTTGATTAAAAAGTTCAGTGCCCGTTTGAACAAAAAAGTGGAAGGCATCTCAGATGAGGCATTAAATAAATTAATGGAATACCATTGGCCCGGAAATGTGCGGGAATTGGGGAATGTTTTGGAGCGGGCCATGATATTAACCAGGGATGACCACATTATTTCTGAGGATATTATGCTGGATCATTATGATGATTTAAAAGAAAGTAAGACCTATTCGGAGAAACACGGCGAAGACAGAGAACTATGGAAGGGAAATGATCTGTCCCTGTCCCAATTAATGGGGGATTATGAGCGGAAAATTCTTTTACAGTTCTTGAAAAAGTATGGAAGTATTCGACGCACGGCTAAAATGTTGGGGGTTTCTCATGTTACTCTTCTTAACAAAATAAAAAAATATGATATTGATTATCAGGTAGATGTAAGAGAGGGAAAACGGTAAAAATATTAACCATTTGGTAATAAATATTACCAGCATACGTAAATAAAACTTACCACTATAATCTTGGTATAGAATTAAACCTTGGCGTGTCTAAGGTTTTTTATTTTTGGTTATTGGCATGAATTTTGCTTATAAAATTAATTGAGAAATTATTCTTTTTTAAGGAGGACAGGACCATGAGATTTAATGGTTTAACTATTGGAATTCCTAAAGAAATTATGAACGGGGAAAGACGTGTGGCGGCTATCCCGGAAACAGTCAAGAAAATGGTAGGGGAGGGTGCTCAAGTATTAGTTGAAACCGGCGCTGGGAACGGTGCATTTTTTGAGGATCAAAAATATCAGGAAGCAGGTGCACGCTTAGTAGATGACGTGGAAGAAATTTACTCAGAAGCAGATGTTATTTTAAAAGTTAAGGAACCCCTGTTTAATGAGGCGAAAGGTAAGCATGAAGTGGAAATGATGAAACAAGGCCAATGCTTAATAACCTTTCTTCATCCGGCTTCCCCCAGCAATCACAAAATGGTGCAGGATTTGGCCGCCAAAGGAGTAATCGGGTTAACTTTAGACGGGATTCCCCGGATTTCTCGAGCCCAATCCATGGACGCGTTAACCTCAATGAGTACAGTAGCAGGATACAAAGGTTTATTAATGGCTGCTAATCGTTTGTCTAAATTTATGCCTATGGTAGGTACGGCAGTTGGTATGATTAAACCGGCTAATGTGCTGGTTATTGGTACCGGGGTAGCAGGACTTCAGGCCGTAGCCACTGCAAAAAGACTGGGGGCGGTAGTTTATGCAGCTGATATTCGTCCCGATGCCAGAGAACAAGCTAAAAGCCTGGGAGCCAAAATCGTGGAATTAGGTATACCCGCCGAACTTGCTGTTGGTGAGGGAGGATATGCTAAAAAATTACCGGATGAATGGCTGGAAAAAGAGCGAGAAGCTTTAAAAGATATCGTTGCTCAGTCAGATATCGTGATTTTAACTGCTTTGATTCCGGGCAGACTGGCACCGATTTTAATAACCGAGGAAATGGTAAAATTAATGCCGGCAGGAGGAGCCATTGTAGATATTGCCATTGACCAGGGCGGCAATTGTGAAATAACCAGTCCGGGAGAAGTAATTGAAAAGTATGGAATAAGCTTGGACGGGACCAAAAATATTCCCGGCATGGTACCCACCAGTTCTACTTGGATGTTTGCCCATAATATTTATAACTATTTAGCCAATCTAGTGCAGGATGGGAAAGTGGAGTTAAATATGAAAGATGAAATCATTGCTTCTTCTTTAGTTACCACTGGCGGTAAAATAGTTCATGCCGGGGCTTTGGAAGCTATAAATGGGCATTAAGGATGGTGGGGTAAAATGAGTCCTATTTTGTTAGTTTTGATTTTTGTGGTATCTACCTTGGTAGGATATAAAGTTATCAGTAACGTTCCCAGCCTTCTTCACACCCCGTTAATGTCCGGAATGAATGCCCTCTCCGGGATAACGATTTTAGGGTCACTGGTGGCAACGGCTTTTGCTGTGGCAATGGGCAGCAAAATTTTAGGGGCAATAGCCATTATCCTGGCAACAAATAATGTGGTGGGGGGATTTCTGGTAACTCATCGCATGTTAAAAATGTTTAAAGCAAGAGGTTAAGAGATGAATACTTTAACATATAATATTATTTCATTAATTTTGTCCTTAGGTATTTTATATGGAATCAATTTGATGAGCTCACCCAAAACAGCGGTAAAGGGAAATGCCCTGGGGGCTTTGTTTATGGCGGGTGCTATTGTTATTACTCTTTTACATAACGGCATTGTCAATGTAGCCACCCTATGGGTCTGCATGGCCATTGGTACCTTATTGGGCAGTATCTTAGCCACCCGGGTGAAAATGATTCAAATGCCGGAAACAGTGGCACTTCTCAATGGGTTTGGCGGCGGCGCGTCAGCTTTGGTTGCCATAACGGTGCTCTTACAGACAGGAGAGGTAGCAGCTTTTTCCCGGTGCACCGGGGCGCTGGCCTTGGTGGTTGGAGGACTTACCTTCAGCGGCAGTATGATTGCAGCGGGTAAACTCAGTCAGAAAATTAATCAAAGGCCGGTGACTTATCCGGGACATTCCTTAATATCAAACCTAAGCATTTTAATAATGCTTATCCTGATTATCTATTCGGCCTTGTCGGATAGAAACTTGCCACTAATCACACTGGTAGGAACAATAGTTTCCCTGTTTTTCGGTGTCTGGTTTACCATCCGAGTCGGGGGAGCAGACATGCCTATAACTATTTCCTTACTTAATTCCTTTTCCGGGGTAGCTGGTGCCATAGCCGGACTTGCGATTTTGGATCCTTTGCTGGTAGCGGTGGGAGGAATTGTGGGGGCTTCCGGATTATTGCTCACCCAAATTATGTGCCGGGCTATGAACCGTAGCCTTGTGGAAATACTGACGGGAAAGACAACTTTGAATGGAACAAATAACGGAAAAACTTTTTCAGGTGCGGTAACCGATGCTGGAACGGAAAATAAGAAATCAAGTGAAGCTGATTTGCTTGCTAATGCAAAAAAGGTAGTGATTGTTCCTGGTTATGGGATGGCCTTAGCCCAAGCCCAGCAGGAAGTAAAGAAGCTTGCTGATTTATTGGAGGAACAGGGTAAAGAAGTAAAATTTGCCATACACCCGGTGGCCGGCCGGATGCCCGGACATATGAATGTGCTACTGGCGGAAGTGGACGTATCCTATGAGAATCTTTATGAAATGGATGCAATTAATCCTGAGTTTAAAGAGACGGATTTGGTAGTGGTAGTAGGGGCTAACGACGTAGTAAACCCGGCGGCCAATACGGCGGAAGGAACGCCGATTTACGGGATGCCGATATTAGAGGTATCCGAGGCGAAAAACATAATTATCTGTAACTACGATACCAAGCCGGGATATGCGGGGGTGGAAAATCCCCTTTACCAAGATCCAAAGGCGGTTCTTCTCCTGGGTGATGCCAAAGAAACAGTGGCAGGCTTGATTAAAAAATTAATAAAGGTAAATGAAGCTACCGAAGAAAGTTTTAATGATGCTCCTGATGGTGAATCCAATAAAATTCAGAAAGTGATGACAGACGCGAAAAAGGTAGTGATTGTTCCTGGTTATGGGATGGCCTTAGCCCAAGCTCAGCAGGAAGTAAAGAAGCTTGCCGATTTATTGGAGGAACAGGGTAAAGAAGTAAAATTTGCCATACACCCGGTGGCCGGCCGGATGCCCGGTCATATGAATGTGCTACTGGCGGAAGTGGATGTATCCTATGAGAATTTATACGAAATGGATGCAATTAATCCTGAGTTTAAAGAGACGGATTTGGTAGTGGTAGTGGGAGCAAACGACGTAGTAAACCCGGCAGCCAATACGGCGGAAGGAACGCCGATTTACGGGATGCCGATATTAGAGGTATCCGAGGCGAAAAATATAATTATCTGTAACTACGATACCAAGCCGGGATATGCGGGAGTGGAAAACCCCCTTTACCAAGATTCAAAGGCGGTTCTTCTCCTAGGTGACGCCAAAGAAACTATTGGCAATATAGTTAATATGTTAATTAATAACTGATCCCAGTAAACTTTTATGAAAAATCCCCACAATGGTTTGAAGCAGGTGGGGGTTTTTTATTTTGATTAATAATTAAGACGATTAATTTCCACCTTATGTCAAGGATGTTTACATAGGGTAATAGTTGTGATAAACTGCCAATAGTGGATCTCAGTAGATGGGGGCATCTTTGCATCATGGAATTAAATAAAACAAAATGGGGCTTTATTTTTGCTGTTTTTTCCGCTCTTTTTTGGGGAACAGCCAGTACTTTTATTAAAGTTCTCACGGATTTGGGATTAAAGGACATTACTTTAGTAGCAATGCAGCCTACGGTTTTGGCTATTTTTTTTCTATGCAGGCTCTTAGTTTCTCAGCCAAAGTTTTTGTTGATAAATTGGAAGTATCTCTTAATGATGGTGTTTCACGGGAGCATTTTATTAGGCGGGGTAAATTATTGTAATGTCAGAGCAATATTTTTAATACCAGTGGGGATTCTTTCCATAATTTCCTTTTGCCATATTATTTTATTGATGATCGTTACCCGAATTGTTTTTGGGTATAGGATAACAAAAGAAAAAATAAGTGCTGCATTAATTGCTTTGATAGGCTTAAGTTTGGTATTGGAGATATATCAAGTAGGGTCCAGTACCCTTAATTGGAAAGGAGTTTTTTGGGCGGCACTCAATCCTATAGGACTGTCTATTGCCTATACTTTAATAAAGCTTTATCTTCTAAATGGGATTAATTATCAGACCTATATATTTTATACCAACTTATTTGCGGCAATGTTTTTTTGGTATGCTGCACCTCCCTGGAGTATTATCAATGAAATGTTTGCTTTGGGTTCTCTCCATGGACTATACTTTTGGCTGATTGTATTAGGATTTTTAGCGATTCCTTTAGTAGGCTCCTATACCCTTTTTGGTAAGGCATATCAGCTGATTGAACCCACCTATGTATCAATTATGTTTTCGTTAGAGCCTTTAATGGCTACGGTTTTAGGGTATTTTGTTTTGCATCAGAGTCTAAACGGTGTCCAGATGTTAGGTATATTGATTACTTTAATACCGGTTGTCTATATTCAATACCATGAAGGAAAGGGGAAAGATGACATGGAGATTAAAGCAAAGAAATCAACCCCGATATATTCCCATAGCGGATAAATATTTGATAACAAGTATTAATAATTTCAATCTGTAAAGGAGGAAAACATATGCCCGCTGTTCGAGCAAATTATAGGGAACAGGGTCCAATATTAAAATGGATTACAGAGGACCAAGTAGAAGAACTACACCTGGCGACATTAGAAGTTCTGGAAAGAACAGGTGTGCAGGTAGACCATGAGGAAGGGTTAAGGCTCTTAAAAGATGCGGGATGTATTGTGGAAGGAAACCGGGTACGAATTCCCGGTTGGGTGGTGGAAGAAGCGATTCGTCTGGCGCCGAAGAAGGTTACTATAGCAAACCGTTTGGGACAGCGGGTAATGCACTTGGAGAAAAACCATGTCTATTTCGGTACTGGATCGGATTTGCCCTTCACCATTGACTTAGATTCGAATGTTAGGCGGAGATCAACAAGAAAGGATGTGGAACAGGCCTGCCGGGTAATGGACTATTTACCCAATTATGATTTTGTCATGAGCTATGCCATTGCCTCGGATGTGCCCAGTCAGGTAAGTGATTTGCACCAGTTCCAGGCTATGACGTTAAACACTGTGAAGCCTATTGTTTTTACTGCCCATAATGAGAAAAATACCAGAGCCATCATAGAAATGGCGGCTTATGTGGCAGGTAGTGAAGGGGAGTTACGGAAGAATCCTTCTATAATCCTTTATTCTGAACCGATTTCTCCTCTGGTCCATACCAAGGATGGCATTGCCAAAATGTTTGCCTGCATTGAACATGGGATTCCGGTAACTTATGTTTCCGGTGTGGTAGCCGGAGGGACTACACCTGTTACTAAGGCCGGTTGTATTGTGCAGATGAATGCTGAAGCTTTATCAGGATTAGTCATGGCCCAGTTGAAACAAAAAGGGGCGGCTATTATTATCGGAGGCAACGGAACTCCTTTGGATATGAAACATCAAACCACCCTTTACGGAGCACCGGAGCATGCCATGAATTATGCAGTTCTAACCCAGTTGTCACAGCATTACCAGATTCCTATTTTTACTGAAGCAGGCTGTGTTAATGCTCCCATCCCTGATACCCAGGCAGGTTTTGAGGCAGGGATTAACCTTCTAATGGCTCAATTGACCGGAGCTAATCTGGTCCATGATGTAGGCTATTTGGAAGGGGGCAAGACCGGTTCTTTGGCTTTTCTCACCATGTGCAATGATTTTATGGATATGGTGCGTTATATGGGAAGGGGGACAAGAATCAACGAGGATACCATGGGAGTGGAGGTTATTGATGAAGTAGGACCGGGAGGGAATTTTCTGGGGAGTTCCCATACTTTTGATCATTTTAAAAATGAGATTTGGTCACCGGCCCTTTTTACCAGATTATTCTGGGAAATTTGGGAAGAAAAAGGAGGAAAGGGTATATTAGATCGGGCGAAAGAATTGACCCGGAATATTTTAGTCAGTCATAATCCTGAACCGATAAAGGATGATGCTGTGGAGGAAATATCCCGGATTATGGCCCGGGCAGAAAAAGAAGACCTGTTCAAATAAATGGCGGATGAATGGCAGAAAAACAAAGAAGCGGTTTGATCCGCTTCTTTGTTTTTATTAACAAATTTTTAATTTTATTCGTAGAGACCGTTTCTATGAGCATTTAGGTAATTCATGCAGAATTGGTCTTTGCCCAGTAAAGCCTGGGAAGCATATACAAAGCCCATCATAGTTTTGTCCAAAGGATCTAAGATGTATCCG
>DUPU01000054.1 GCA_012838175.1 Clostridia bacterium | reverse complement strand
ATACCAATTTATCCCATATAGCGTGTCAGAGAACCGTCCCCTGACACGATTGATATGATTGACAAAGTTATAGAGTTTGTATAAAATTATTAGAAATTAACTTAAATTAATATTTAAATGCGAGGAACGGGATTTCTAACAGGCGGTGCTTTTTCAGGGAGGAAAAGTCGTGACTGCAAGCTTTTCTAAAAGCATCTGTTGGAGCGACACTCGGGAGCAGGTATCTGATTAAAGGATATCCGGATTTTATCCGTTACCATAAGAAAGAGGGATATTTTATATCCAATTAGGGTGGTACCGCGGGAAACAACTCTCGTCCCTGATGAATAGGTCATCAGTGCGAGAGTTTTTTTGTTCTTAAAAGGAGGTTTTACATGTGTTGACAACCCGTCCCAGGGGGACCAATGATATTTTGCCCGGGGAGACAGAAAAATGGCATTATGTAGAAAAAGTCCTCAGGGAAATTTGTATGGAATTTGATTATCAGGAGATACGCTTTCCTATATTTGAACATACCGAGCTGTTTCAAAGAGGTGTGGGGGAAACCACAGATATTGTGGAAAAAGAAATGTATACCTTTTTGGATCGGGGTCAAAGGAGTATAACTTTGCGCCCGGAAGGGACAGCCTCTACCGTGCGGGCATACTTGGAGCATAAACTTTATGCTTTGCCTCAGCCGGTAAAAATGTATTATATAGGGCCCATGTTTCGCTACGAAAGACCTCAGGCCGGACGATACCGCCAGTTTCATCAATTTGGGGTAGAGGTGTTTGGTTCCTTTGATCCTGCAATTGATGCCGAAGTCATTGCTTTGGCCATGAATTTTTATCATCGTTTGGGACTAAAGGGTTTGGAACTGCGTTTAAACAGTGTGGGGTGCCCTAATTGCCGGCCTAAGCACCGGGAAACGTTGCAGAGTTTTCTGGAAAAGGATTTACATAGATTGTGCCGGGATTGCCAGGGAAGATATGAAAGAAATCCCTTAAGGATTTTAGACTGTAAAAATAACCAATGCCGGGAGATAACCGCTGGAGCTCCTACCGTTTTAGGCTCTTTATGTCCGGAATGCCGGGAACACTTTGAGGCGGTAAAGGAATATTTAGATGAGGCCGGAATCAGATATCTGATTGATGATAGATTGGTGCGGGGGTTGGATTATTATACCAAGACCGCTTTTGAAATCATAGTCAATGAAATCGGTGCCCAGAGTGCGATTTGCGGCGGAGGACGTTATGACGGGCTGGTGGAATCATTGGGAGGACCTCCCATACCGGGTGTAGGTTTTGCCCTGGGAATGGAAAGGATTTTCCCTGCTTTAGAATCACAGGGGATAAGTATTCCCTTGGAAAATCAGCTGGATGTTTATGTAATAGCCTTGGGCAAAGCAGCGGACCGAAAGGCTTTTCAAATTCTCTTAAATCTACGATTGGAAGGAATTAAAGCAGATAAGGATTATCTGAGACGCAGCTTAAAGGCTCAGCTGAAAACGGCGCATCGACATAATGTTAAATATGCTTTAATTTTCGGGGAGAATGAACTGGAAAAAGGAACTGTGATCCTTCGTTTTATGGAAACATCGAAACAGAAGGAAATGCCTGTGGATGAGGCTTTGGATTTAATAAGAAAACAAATGGATAAAAAAATAAAAATGTAATATGAGGAGGAACTTTTGTGTCGGAATCAATGTTTGGATTAAAAAAGACTCATGGCTGCGGTGAAGTAACCGTTGAAAATGAAGGTCAAAAAATCGTATTAATGGGCTGGGTACAAAGACGCCGGGACCATGGAGGAGTGATTTTTGTTGATTTAAGGGACCGCTCCGGACTGGTTCAGGTGGTATTTAACCCGGAAATCTCCAAGGAATCTTTTCACAAAGCAGAAACTATAAGATCCGAATTTGTCCTTGCTGTATCCGGAACGGTGGGCAGACGGCCGGAGGGCACCGTAAACCCTAATATGGTTACCGGTGAAGTGGAAGTGTATGCTCATGAATTAAAGATATTAAATGCTGCCAAAACTCCGCCTTTCTACATAGAAGACGGTGTGGATGTAGATGAAATGCTCCGGCTCAAGTACCGGTATCTGGATTTGCGTCGCCCGGAAATGCAGCAGTCTTTGATTGCTCGGCATAAAACCAATATGGCCATCAGAAGATTTTTGGACGAAAAAGGCTTTTTGGAAATAGAAACCCCGATTTTAGCCAACAGTACTCCAGAAGGGGCCAGGGATTACCTGGTTCCCAGCCGGGTTCATCCGGGAGAGTTTTTCGCTCTTCCTCAATCTCCCCAGCAATTTAAACAGATTCTCATGGTGGCCGGAATGGAAAAATACTTCCAGATAGTACGTTGTTTCCGGGATGAAGACTTGAGAGCGGATAGACAACCGGAATTTACTCAATTGGACATTGAAATGTCTTTCATTGAAAGAGATGATCTTTTATGCCAAATGGAAGAAATGATCGCTTATGTGTTTAAAGAAGTTTTAAACAAGGATGTGGCCACTCCCTTTCCCCGGATCACTTATGATGAGGCCATGGATAGATACGGGTCAGATAAACCCGATTTAAGGTTTGAAATGGAATTGGTAAATGTGGGAGATATTGCTGCCGAAAGCAGCTTCCAAGTCTTTAAGAATGCCCTGGAAGCCGGGGGACAAGTCAAAGGAATTAATGCTGTGGGGTGCGGTCATTATTCCCGCAAAGAAATTGATGACCTGACAAAATATGCCTCCATATTCGGGGCAAAAGGCTTAGCCTGGATCATAGTAGGTGAAGAAGGAGTAAAATCACCCATTGCCAAATTCTTTACCCAGGATCAAATAAACCAGCTCATAAACCGGATGAATGCACATCCCGGCGATTTACTGCTTTTTGTGGCAGATAAACCTTCTGTAATGGCAGACAGCTTGGGACATCTCCGTTTGGAAATGGGCAAGCGGCTGGGTTTAATTGATAAAGATGAACTAAAATTTGCATGGGTAATTGACTTCCCTCTTCTGGAATATGATGAAGAAGAGAAAAGATGGGTCGCCATGCACCACATGTTTACTTCTCCTAAAGATGAAGACTTGGAATTGCTGGATACTAATCCCGGTAAAGTGAGAGCAAAAGCTTATGATATGGTTCTTAACGGGGTTGAAATCGGCGGCGGGAGCATTAGAATCCATCGTCGGGAAATTCAGGAAAAATTATTTAAATTAGTCGGGTTTACCCCGGAAGAAGCTAAAGCAAAGTTTGGCTTTATGCTGGATGCTTTTGAATACGGTGCTCCTCCTCATGGAGGCATTGCCTTTGGTGTTGACCGGCTGGTAATGCTCATGCTGAAGAAGGAAACCATCCGGGATGTAATTGCCTTTCCCAAGACCCAAAGCGCTACCGATTTAATGATTAAGGCTCCCGGGCCAGTGGACCAAAAACAATTAAAGGAATTGCACATTAAATTGGACATTTTGCGCCAGAATAACTAATGGCCGGTCCCTGTACTTGAAATGAAAAATATCCTGTGCTAAAATTTAAGCAGATGAGGGCCCTGCAATGCGCGTGTACAAACCGATAAGTTTTGAGCCAACACCTTTTTCTAGGGAACCTTACTCTGGGCATGGCCTATATGCCTCCTAAACTGAGGACATAGAAAGTGTTCAGGAGGGTACCCACCTGCGGAGAGCAGGTTCAAAACATCGGCTCCACGGCATATGTGGGGTTTTTTTATACTGAAATATTTTGAGAAAATATTGGAAAGATAGTTGTAATCGGTAAAAATTTTCTGTATAATATATATACCGGGTAGGGGTATGGAGGTGCTTAGTTTTGGCAGAATGCATCAAGGAAGATGTTATTCAGCGTTTAAAGAAAATTGAAGGACAGGTTAAAGGCATTCAAAGAATGGTTGAGACAGAGAAGTATTGTGTGGATGTACTGATCCAGATTGCTGCCGTTCGGGCGGCAATTAATAAGGTGGGGATTTTGATTTTTGAAAATCATACCAGAGAATGTTTAAAGAAGGCCCGGGAAGAAAAACAAGAAGAAAGGATGATTGATGAATTAATTAACCTAATGATAAAATTTACCAAGTAGGTTGGTGATGGGATGGAATCTCTAATCATTGCAGTTTTAATTATTTTTTTGGTTTATCGGGCGGTAACGGGAAAAGGCATCTGCTGAGGCAGGGTTCATTCTTCCGGTCAGGAAGAAATAAAGGATATAAAAAATGTTGATAATTTTAAAAAAATCAATAATGATGAAAATAAATAACTTTTAGGAGGAATGTTTTATGGCCAGTGATAAAGTACAAGTATTTTCCGATGCAAATTTTCAAGCATCTGTTCTTCAAGCGGAAAAACCGGTTTTGGTGGATTTCTGGGCAGCATGGTGCGGTCCCTGTAAGATGATTGCCCCGGTAGTGGATGAGATTGCCAATGAATTTGACGGAAAGATTATTGTGGGGAAATTAAACGTTGACGAAAACAATGCTACCGCGGCTCAATATGGAGTAATGAGTATTCCCACCTTGCTTCTTTTCAAAAATGGGAAGGAAGTTGAACGGATTGTGGGATATCGGACAAAAAATGAGTTGGCGGGGATAATAAACAGTAAGCTGTAAGAATTATTTCACGTTAAGGGAAAAGAGAAAAGCTTAGCTGTCTGACTCACTGAATCAGTTCAAATGAAATTTTGGTTAAAAAAGACCGGGTAACCGGTCTTTTTCAGGAGGTGAGCCTGTGAACTTATTTGATTATTCCCGCAAAGAGGTATTGAAAAAGGCGGCTCCGTTAGCGGCCAGAATGAGGCCCAGGAATTTAGACGAGTTTTTCGGACAGGAGGAAATTGTCGGTCCGGGATCCTTGCTGCGCAGGTCTATTGAAGCAGATCAATTGGCTTCCATAATTTTTTACGGACCTCCCGGGTCCGGGAAAACTACTTTAGCTCAGGTTATTGCCAATAGTACCAAAGCTTGTTTTGAACAGCTGAGTGCGGTAACGGCGGGCATTGCTGATTTAAAAAAAGTGATTCAGGAAGCCCGGGATCGGTTGGGCATGTATGGCAAAAAAACAATATTGTTTATTGATGAAATCCACAGATTTAACAAAGGACAGCAGGATGCATTGTTACCGGCAGTGGAAGACGGGACATTGGTGCTGATAGGTGCTACCACAGAAAATCCCTATTTTGAGGTGAATTCCGCCCTTTTATCCCGGTCCAGGATTTTTCGATTAAAAGCATTGGAGGAAGAAGATTTAAGAAAAATATTGCTCAGGGCATTAGAGGACAAAGAGCGGGGGCTGGGCAATTTTCGCGTTAAAATTGATGATGATGCCATGATGCATCTGATTAATATGTCTGGGGGAGACGCCAGAATCGCTCTTAATGCTTTAGAATTAGCTGTTACCACTACTCCTCCTGATTCTGACAGCGTAAGACATATCAATCTGAAAGTAGCTGAGCAGTCCATTCAAAAGAGGGCGGTAAAATATGATAAGAAGGGTGATTATCATTTTGATGTAATATCTGCCTTCATTAAAAGTATGCGGGGATCAGATCCTGATGCTACATTGCATTGGTTGGCCAGGATGCTGGATGCCGGTGAAGATCCGGAGTTTATTATGAGAAGAATTATTATTTGTGCGGCAGAGGATGTAGGACTGGCCGATCCTCTGGCTTTAACTTACGCTGTTTCCGCCTCCCAAGCATTGTCTTATGTAGGTCTTCCGGAAGCCAGGCTGCCTATGGCTGCGGCTGCTCTATATGTGGCTTGTGCGCCCAAATCCAATGCAGTAATAAAGGGCATCGACAGGGCCCTTCATGATGTGCAAAAACGGCCTGTTGGTGAAGTGCCCCTGCATTTAAGGGATGCTCACTATCAAGGGGCGAAAGAACTGGGTCATGGGT
>DUPU01000008.1 GCA_012838175.1 Clostridia bacterium | reverse complement strand
TTCCAGCGGATTTTTATCAGAAAAGAGGGAAATAAAGAACTCCTCTTCGTTGGGCCGGAAGTAAACCTTGCTTTGTTTTTCCTCTCTTTGATGCAAATATTCCGCCGCTAATTTGTATTTTTTATACTCCAGTAATCTGGCAACTAATTCATCCCGAGGGTCTCTCTCCTCGGAATCATCTTCCTCCTCAGGTTTCGGAGGTTTTGGAAGCAACATTTTTGCTTTAATAGCAAGCAAAGTAGCAGCCATAACCAGAAATTCGCTGGCTATCTCCAAATCCAGGTTCTGCATTTCTTCCAAGTAAGCAAGGTATTGATGAGTAATCTCCGCAATGGGAATATCATAAATATCCACTTCATTTTTTTCAATTAAGTGAAACAACAGATCAAAAGGTCCTTCAAATACTTCTAATTTTATGTGGTAACTCATTAAATTTTCATAGCATCCCTAATCATTTGCATAGTTTGGGATGCTTTCTCCCGAGCCTTACTTGCACCATTCTCCAGTATTTGGTCAACTAAATCAGGACGGGCGGCCAACTCAGCCCGTTTTTCCCGGATGGGCGCAATAAATTGGTCCAGTTTCAAGGCCAATTGCTTTTTGCAGGCCACGCAGCCAATTTTTCCTGCGGTGCAGTCACGACAAATATCGGAAACTTCCTGTTCGTTGTAAAAGGTATGATAGGTGTGTACAGTGCATACATCCGGATGCCCTAAGTCCGTCTTCCTGATCCGGGCCGGGTCCGTCACCATTTGAGCTACCTTTTCCTGAATCTCTTTGGTACTGGCATTTAAGGAAATATCATTACCATAACTTTTACTCATCTTCCGGTTGTCAATCCCGGGTAAAAGTTTAACTTTTGATAAAACAGCTTGAGGTTCGGTCATTACATCTGTATTGTACATGTAGTTAAACCTGCGGGCGATTTCCCTGGTCAGTTCCAAATGGGGCAACTGATCTTCCCCTACCGGTACGGTAGTGGCCCGGTAAACCAGAATATCGGCAGCCATAAGAACCGGATAGCCTAAAAATCCATAGGTGGAAATATCCTTTCCCGCTTGTCCGAATTGATGCAGTTGTTCTTTATAAGTTGGTACCCGCTCCAACCAAGACAGGGGAGTCGTCATACCTAATAGTAAATATAACTCCCCATGTTCTTTCACATGAGATTGAATAAAAATGGAGCTTTCTTCCGGATCCAGGCCTACACTTAACCAGTCCAGGGCCATTTCCCTGACATTATCTCGGAGTTCAGAGGTGTCGTCAAACCCGGTGGTTAATGCATGCCAATCAACGATGCCGTAATAACAATGATAGTCTTTCTGCAGCTTGACCCAACTTTCCAAAACGCTTAAATGTCCTAAGTGCAGTCTGCCTGTCGGTCTCATTCCACTAAAGATAATACCCTTTTTCATCTCTTTTACTCTCCTTCATATCCCGGTATATTTGAAATATATTTTTTGAAATATATTTAAAATAAAAATACTTTAATAAGATATGCCTGTTGCTATAAATACTATTTGGGCTAATGCGGCAACTATTGGGCGAAAAATCATTTGGGTAGTACCGGTAATGATTAGCAGCATTAACAGAATTGGTCCATACTGCTCCATGCGATAAATAAAGTCGGCCGTTTTTCCCGGTAAAAGTCCGGCCAGAATTTTAGAGCCGTCTAAAGGTGGAACCGGAATTAAATTAAAAGCCGCCAAAACCAGATTTATTTGCACCAAAGCTTGGAGAAAGACTGCCACAAGTCCATTAAATGGCAGTACTTCCCTCAGCATAAATGATAAAAGCAGGGCACCCACATAGGCTAACAGGATATTGGCAAAAGGTCCGGCTAAGGCCACTATCATCATACCTCGTTTTTTATCACCCTCAAAATAATAAGGATTTACCTGAACCGGTTTCGCCCATCCAAAATGGGCAAACAATAGCAACAATGTCCCGACGGGATCAAGGTGGGCCAAAGGATTCAAAGTAAGCCTACCTTGATATTTAGGAGTGGGATCACCTAATCGATAAGCCACAAATCCATGGGCAAATTCATGAAAGCTCAGAGCAATTAAGATAGCCGGTATGAAAATAATAAACTCCCTTAAACCTCCAAATGGCATTTAATCTCCTCTTTCCTCATCAATTCCTTTACATATGCAATTTCATCATCCCTGGTTTGGATTCTTCCATCAAGTTTTGCCGCCCTTACCTGATTTAAAATCATTTTAAATGCCGGACCCGGTGTTATTCCCAATAGTTTTAAATCATTTCCGGAAATAGCCATGACACATTCTTGACGCTTAATAAAATATTTCGCAATCATATTCTGTTTTGCCCGGTTACTAATCAAATACAAATAAATGATTACCTCATTGGGCAGTTTTCCAAGGATTTTGTCATAACAGCTCAAAGGTATGTTTTTTGATTTCAACAGAAAAGGTAAATCTTTCTTTAATGATAAAAATTTTCTGAAAGCACGGCGATAATTCTTTGGCCAGGGATATTTTTCCATAAAATCTTCCACCTGATTTTTATTTGCTTGGTGACACAAGATTAATAAAATAATTAAATCATAATCAACGGAGCCGAAGAATTGGCAATTACTTTCCTTATATTTTAAAATGCTTTTTAAATAAAAAAGTATTTCCCCGGTTAGAATTAATTCCGGAAAAACTCTTTCCCACAGGCCGATCTGTTGCAGCCTTTTTAGTATGGGAACCATGTTTTTTTCTTTCAAAACCAACAAAAGTTCTTCCTTAAGCCGGGAAAAGGAAACGTTTTCGAAAACATTTTGCTCAACGGCCTTCCTGGCAAAACTAAAGGTTTCAGCTTCTATGGTAAATCCATATCGTTTTTCAAAACGCACAGATCTGAATATCCGGGTGGGATCATCCATAAATCTCTCCTCATGCAATACTTTTATTATGCGTAGATTTAAATCTTGCCGACCGCCAAAATAATCTATCAATCTGCCGAAACTCTTTCCATTAAGACTAATGGCCATGGCATTTACAGTAAAATCTCTTCTGAATAAATCCTGCTTCAGAGTCCCTTTCTCTACTGTTGGCAATGCCCCCGGAAAATCATAAGTTTCCTTTCTGGCCGAAGCAATATCTATCTTCGTCCCATCCGCCAAATAAAGACTAAATGTAGCAAACCTCTCGTGAAACTTTATCCTTCCCGGGATAGTTTCAGCTAACAAGGCTCCAAAAGATAACCCGTCTCCGTCCACGACAAGATCTATATCCACATTGGTTAAACCCAGAATTAAATCCCGTACGATACCTCCCACCAGGTAAACGGAAAAACCTTCTTTTCCGGCAAGCTCACTAATTTGCTGAATCAGACGGAGAATATGGATAGGAAAAATTGTCTTCATGGTTTCTGTTAAATTTTCTTCTGTGCTATGATAAGAAGTATCATGTGTATCCATGACAATCTCCTTAAGATGTCACGTATTCCGTTATTCTTTGTTATTATAACAGAAGAAATTACCTCAGTCCATTAAGAAAAGGAAAGACAAAAAAAGAAGTGCCCAAGTTTTCAATTTTAAGCACTTCTTTTTGGATGCCTGACACCTTTTATGCATGCATCAAGTCTTTTTCTTTTACTATTGATCCTGGGGAACTGAGGCCCGACCACTTGCCGCAGCGGTCCCCCCACCTGGCCAAGATGCGGCTGCCGTTTACAATGGATACGATTTCACACCTATTGGGACATCCCGTACACTCCTGGCTTTTTGCTGAAATATCCAAATTAGCCGTACCAAAACCACGAAAGCTGGTTCCATTCTTCCGCGCTACTTCCTCTTTTGCTAAAATGGCCGCACCAAAGGCTCCCATCACATGATAATATTCTGGCACGATAATTTTTGTATTTAAGGCCCGGGCAAAAGCATCTCTCATACCCGGATTGGCGGCCACTCCTCCTTGAAACACAACAGGTGCCAGTAATTGTTTTCCTTTGCCTAAATTGTTTAAAAAATTTCGCACCAATGCTTCACAAAGCCCGGCTACAATATCTTCTATAGCATACCCGGTTTGTTGTTTATGAATCATGTCGGATTCAGCAAAAACAGCACACCTTCCGGCAATGCGCACCGGTAGGGTGGACTTTAAGGCAAGCTCTCCAAACTCTTCAATGGGTATTCCCAAACGTGCCGCCTGCTGGTCCAGAAAAGAACCGGTACCTGCGGCACACACCGTATTCATGGCAAAATCAGTAACAATACCGTCCCGTAAAATAATCAGCTTAGAATCCTGTCCTCCGATTTCAATCACCGTCTGTACCCCGGGCACCATGGCGGAAGCTGCTACCGCATGGGCCGTGATCTCGTTTTTTACCGAGTCGGCACCGGTAATCACTGCCGCCAATTGCCGGGCACTTCCGGTTGTTCCCGCTCCTTTTACTTCAATACCCGGGTTCTCCCTCATTACCATAGCCAGACATTTCTTAATACTTAAAATCGGCTGGCCTTGTGTCCTAATATAAACGGTTTGCAAAATCCTTTGCTCCTGATCCATAAGAACCAAATTGGTACTTACTGATCCCACATCAATACCTAAATATGCTTTCACTTTATGTTCTCCTTCTTCCAATCTGTTTTTCGATATAATAAATCAATAAAAGCCTCCAATCGGGTTAAAAGCCCTGCTTCCCCCGATTGTTCATCTAAGTAGATGGTCATGACGGGTATAGATTCCCTTTCACTGACCACAGGGAGTATGGATTGGGCGACTATTTCCGGCATACAGGTTAAAGGGGCCAGTTGAATAACTCCGTGGTAGCC
The DNA here is from genome assembly GCA_012838175.1 of Clostridia bacterium. Taxonomy (GTDB): domain Bacteria; phylum Bacillota; class Dehalobacteriia; order Dehalobacteriales; family Dehalobacteriaceae; genus DUPU01. The sequence goes on along the minus strand of DUPU01000008.1, from coordinate 17,545 downwards.
TTCATGGGCATAGCGGACAGTGCTGCCTACAGTTTCCTGACCGTGGCCGCCTACAAAATGTCTTAAATAGGGGGAGGCAAATTTTCTGGCTTCTTTCCCGCTTCTCATTCTTGCTAAACCTAAAAACAAGTGGTCATTTACCCATTCACTCAAGTAAATAGACCTGTTAACCTCCGCGCCCAATCGGCCTAAATGTTTTTCGATATCCAAATTAACAAAAGGTTCCAAAATAGTGTAAATCTCTCCCACAATGGCAATTTTAAGGACCGGTTTGTCTTTTTCCTGAGGGATGGCCTCCAATTTTTCCAAGGCCAGTTTCTGCACATCTAAAACACCTTTAACATCTCCCGCCAGGTCAATTTTATTCAAAGCCCATTGGTAGACATGATCTGCAGCACCCTTGACACTTTCCCTGGGCCGTACCTTTTGTACCTTTTGCTCTACAATATCCAAGGCCCGGGCCTTCACCCAACCAAAGCGAATAGCCCTGGCTACCTGCCATAAAGATTTGCCGTTTGATAAATATTTTATTTTTTGCAGCAGTTCCGAAAAATGGGTATCAGGAGGTTCTATCACAATCACATCATATTGATAGCCCAGATCCTTTAAAATCTCCCGTTCCACCTGGGCATAATAGCCAAACCTGCACGGACCTACTCCACCTGACATTACAATAGTATCCGCTCCAAGTTCAGCGGCTTCAATAAAATTTCCGATATTTATTTTTAAAGGAAGGCAGGAAAATTCCTGGGCATGTTCAATACCCAATTTTAAAGTCCTTTTGGAAATGGGCGGGGGGATCACCACATCCACTCCTAAGTATTCAAAAAGCCCTCGGCCTACAATATATAAATTCCCCATATGAGGAAAGGTAATTCTCATCAGCCTACCCTCCTTTTCACCATATCCATAAAAGCTTCCAGTCTGGTAACCAGGCCTGCTTCCCCGCTGTGCTCATCCAAAGTAAGAAACATAAAAGGCTTGTTGTTATATCTTCTTGCCCATCGTTCCAGTAAATCCCCTACCATGGAATCCGGTCCGCAGCCAAAGGAAGCCACATATATTATTCCTTTTACCTGATTGTGTTCCAGATAATATAAACCGCTTCCCAAAAGCTGTTTGCCGAAGGTCCAAAACATCCTTTTGGGCAATTTTCGGGCATAAGTGTCCACAATACTTTTGGGCACCATTTCTTTCGTCCAAATTCTTGCCCCTAAGTCCTGTAATTTATGAATCATGCCCATATTAAGGTATGCATCATAAATATTATAGCCATGACCTAAAAGAGCAATGGGATATTCCCCCAAATTAGAATTAAATCCGGCCGGCAGGTTTCCCGCCTGTAAATATAACTCATAATCACCTTGCGCCTTTTCAGCCCGTTGCCATGCTCTTATCCCATCTTTTAAAGGGACTTGGATAATGGCACAGATTTCTTTTATAGCCTGATAGATTTGAGAGTTGTTATTTCTTAAATTTATCGTTGTATCTATCAAACAGGGAGGATTGATCATACATGCCTTTAACATATCCGGAATGCCTAATAACTTCGGACACATATACTCTTTTTCCGTCACACTGACAATACGGGGCAAAAACAGATAGTCAACCTGCTCCGCCACATCCAGTACATGTCCGTAAAATACTTTTACCGGCAGGCAGGCCTCATCAACAGCTGACATAATGCCTGTATTAACGATTCTTTTGTTTGTATCCGAAGAAACCCTGACTCTAAAGCCTAATGCATCAAAAAAATTCTTCCAAAGAACATAATAATAATGATAAAGAAGACCTTTGGGCATTCCTACGATTTTTCCAGTCATTTTTATTCCTCTTTTTTATTTCTCTTAAATTCTAATTTTTTCCGATTCTTTTTCGGCTGAGGCATAGGCTTAAAGGCCGGTGCCGGTTTTTTCTTTTGCCGGGTAATATCCTGGGTTTGTAAAACACTGGGCCTTTTATTCTGAGCCGGGACCGGTGTCCTAAAGAGAATACCTTTTAGGGCTACATAATCGAAAGGCACTAAAGGCCATAAATAAGGTACGCCAAAGGATTTGGTAAATCCGGCAAAAAGTATTAAACCCACCGTTCCCAATAAAAGACCGGGCAACTTGAGCACATAAACCATCAGCATCAAAAATATCCGGGCCAAGCGATGGGCCATTCCCAGTTCATAACTGGGTGTGGCAAAAATCGTGGTAGCCGCTACAGCCGTATACATAACCACCTCGGGAGAAAAAAGACCTATGGTAACCGCTAAATCCCCTATCATTAATGCAGCAATTAATCCCAGGGAAGTAGTAAGAGGTGACGGGGTATGGATAGCGGCAATCCGGATTACATCAACGGCAATTTCCGCAATCAAAAACTGGATGATCAACGGAACTTTACCTAATTTTTCCGGTCCGATAAATTTTAAGGCCGGAGGCAGCAAACCTGGCTCTATGGAAAATAAAAACCATAGAGGTAAGAGAAAAACGGAAACCAGTACCGCAAAAAACCGCACCCATCTTAAATACGCCCCTATAGCCGGGTTTTGACGATATTCTTCAGCGTGCTGCAAATGATGAAAATAGGTAGTCGGTAAAATAATTACACTGGGAGAAGTATCCACCATAATGAGTATGTGTCCTTCAAAAAGATGTTGAGCCGCTACATCAGGTCTTTCCGTATAACGTACTTTAGGCAAAGGATTCCAATAATTCCCGGGTGTAATCAGTTCTTCCACAGATTTTTCCGCCATGGGCAACCCGTCAATATCAATAGAACGGAGCAATTTTTTAATTTCAGCCACCAGGTGCATGTTGGCAACATCAGCCAGATAACTGATGCAGATATCAGATTTTGACCTTCTGCCCACCTGCATCACTTCCATGCGCAGGCTGCGATCTCTAACCCGTCTTCTGATGAGTAAAGTGTTAAACACCAGCGTTTCCGTAAACCCATCTCGAGATCCCCGTACTACTTTTTCTAAATCCGGTTCTTCCGGCCCCCGGGCAACATAATGACGCAAATCTATCAGGATAGCTTCAGGTTCCCCTTCCACAATTAAAACAGACTGACCCATTAATACGGCATCTATGATCCTGTCCATCTCATCCGATGAATCTAATTGAAAATGGGCTAAATGCTGCTTTTTCAGTTTTTCTAAAGTATTAGGAACAATATCTTCCCTTTTCAGCACCACTAAATCCCTAAGGATATGGAATAAAACTTCTGTATCAGGGAAACCTTGAATCACAAATAAAGCTGACTGTTTCCCCCCGATCACCATTTCATGACAAATAACATCAAAACTTGCTCCGACACCTAATTGGTTTTTTAGATAATCCAAATTTTTTTGAAAATTCTTAGAAATTGTTATTATTTTTTCCCCGTTCACAATGATAACCACTCCTCTTTAAAATGTATCTGATTGCCTGTGTGGTGATTTTTGCTCCCCGATCATAGCGATCCCGGCCGTGCATTTTTCCTATATCACCAATACCGATTATTGTGGGTATATTTAATGAATCTAATACGCTTACCGTATCCCCTTCCAAAAATTGGTTACCTATCTTTTCCGGTATCCCATGCTTATCTACCGGCCGGTCAATAATTTGTCCGTCTAAAGTGATGGCATGTTCAATCCTGACACCTTTACATAACTCGGTATTTGAAGCAACGGCTATTACGCCGATCAGTTCAACATCCTGACTCTTCGCAATATACTCAAGAGCCATTTCACCTTTTCCTTTATTTCGACATCCCTTGTCATCCAGCATTACTAACACCGGGTCCCCGTGAGCTTCTTTAATTAATTCCACAATTTTTTCCCCGGAGAGAGGTGTAGGATTCCCTGCGGTTGCGGAGATGCAACATCCCCCTACTTTTCGGGCAGCCACTTCCACTGTTTTTCTGGCAATCTCATCACCATCGGTAATTACAATTACCTTTCTTTTTTCTTTTCCCATATGATTATCCCTGGGGTGTAAAAATAGTAATAATATAGCCGAAAATAATGGCTGCACCTACTCCTACTGCCGTAGCTTCAATTCCCCCGCTTAAAGCCCCGATCATTCCTTTGGTTTTTACCCCCTCAATAGCGCCTTGTGTCAAAGCATGTCCAAAGCCACTTAAAGGAATTGTTGCCCCTGCTCCCCCCATGTTAATTAAGGGTTGGTATAAGCCCAGGGCACTTAAAATACTCCCTCCCACCACAAAACCGACTAAAGCATGGGAGGGTGTTACGGAAAACGGAGTTAAATCCATGATTAACTGACCGATGAGGCAAATAGTTCCGCCAATTAAAAAAGCCATCAATATCTCCCGCAAAGAATTATTCCCCCTATCTAGATAAAATTTTCTATTACTACAGCATGAGCAATTCCGGGAATTGACTCCCCTTGTAAAATACTAAGGGGGCTTAATAATGCTCCGGTTCCAACCAGCATAATTTTTTTATATTTTCCTGATTTCATACTATCCAATAGATAACCGCATGTCACAACTGCCGAACAACCACAACCGCTACCTCCCGCATGGGTATCCTGTACAGGGTCATAAATTAATAAACCACAGTCGGTAAATTTATCACCTAATATGTATCCTTCCCTTTCAATTAATTGCTGGGCAAGAGTCTTACCAATTAACGCCAGATCACCTGTTACAATTAAATCAAAGTCATCCGGCCCAGTATTAGTATCCCTAAAATTTCTGATAATAGTATCAGCAGCGGCAGGAGCCATAGCTGAACCCATATCATTTTGATCCTTAATACCGAAGTCCACTACCTTTCCCACCGTAGCCCCGGTTATCCGAGGCCCTTTTTCCCCTTTGGCAAGAATAATCGCCCCGGCTCCCGTTACCGTCCACTGGGCGGTAACGGGCCTTTGGTGCCCCATCTCCCTGGGGAAGCGGAATTGTCTTTCCGCTGTATCATGGTGGCTGGAAACAGCAGCGATGATGTTTTCAGCATATGCACCGTCAATTAATACCGAACCTAGAATTAAACCTTCCACCAAAGTTGCACATGCCCCATATAAGCCAAAAAAAGGTATTCCTAATTGCCTGGCGGCAAAGTTGGCGGAAATAGTTTGATTGAGCAAGTCCCCGGCTAAAAAAAGATCTATCTCCTCCCGGTTTAGTTTTACCTTTTCTAATGCAATACGCACTGCTTCTTGGAGAATCTTACTTTCAGCCTTTTCCCATGATTTTTCCCCAAACAAGTTGTCTTTAATAATCAAATCAAAGGTCTCTTTTAGGGGGCCTTCTCCTTCTTTAGGCCCTACTACTGATGCCGTAGAGATAATTTTAGGCGGATGATTAAACAATATGGATTGTTTTCCGATACGCTTAAACCTCATCTCCTTATCCCCAGAATAAAATAATAATAGCTATTAATGCAGAAGTAATGATGCCATAGACCAGCACCGGACCGGCAATAGTAAACATTTTTGCCGCTACTCCGAAAATATAGCCCTCTCTTTTCCATTCCAGGGCCGAAGCCACAATGACATTGGCAAAACCGGTAATTGGAATAATAGACCCAGCGCCGGCAAACTTGCCTAAATCATCATATATGCCCAACCCGGTTAACAAGGCTCCCATTAGGATCATCAAAACAACCGTTGCAGTGCCGGCATCATGGGTTGTCAGTCCCAATTGTAAAAATAGGTTTATGCTTGCCTGGGCCAAAGCACAGATAAAACCGCCTACACTAAAGGCAGCCAAAGCATTTCTTAAATACGGAGGATTAGGCTTTAGTTTATTAACCATCTTTTGATATTCTTGTTCTTGATTTGGTTGGGAGGATTGGGCTCTGGTACTATCCAGCCGGCTGTTTTTATAAACCATTACCTTTACCAATCTATTTTTTTTATTATTATTGCCAACTTATTCCACAGATATTCTCGGGACTATGCTCATAAACCGGGCGGTTACAGTAAAAAAGCGCTTTAAGCGCTTTCTTAAGGCAGATTAAACTGGAATATCTAATTAACTTAACCTAATATCTGAACATAAAAAAGAACGTCCGTGTATCAGGACGTCCCTGAAGACTTATTTGTTTTCACTTAGTAAAATCCTAATTTGTTTTAATGCCTGGCGTTCCAATCGTGATACCTGCACCTGGGAAATACCTAATTTTTCCGCCACTTCCATTTGGGTTTGGTCCTGGAAGAACCGCATGATGATAATCTGTTTATACCTGACCGGCAGCTTGCTGAGAACATCTTTTAATATTAGCTTGTTAAACCAAACCTCATCCGTTTCATTTTCTGCGGATAATTGGTCCAGGATAAAAATAGGATCTCCTTCATCCTGAAAAATTGTTTCATGAATAGATGCAGGCATTTGTACCGCTTCCAGGGAATTTACAATCTCTTCCGTAGAAACGTTTAGGTCTTCCGATAATTCGCCAACGGTAGGCTCTCTTCCTAGCTCTTTAGAAAGTTTTTCCTTTGATTTATATATCCGTCCGGCTAATTCCTTATAGGACCTGCTGACTTTTACCGGATTATCATCTCGAATAAAACGGCGAATCTCTCCGATAATCATAGGTACTGCATAGGTGGAAAACTTCACGTCATAAGATGGGTCAAATTTATCAATAGCTTTAATCAAGCCGATGGTGCCAATTTGAAATAAATCTTCTAATTCGTAACCTCTGTTTTGAAATCTTTGCACCAAATTAAATACTAATTTTAAATTACAATTAATTAATCGTTCCCGCGCCCGGTCATCTCCTTGTCTGCTTTTCTGCAGTAGCATCTTTGTATCCGCATCAGACAACAGAGGAAAGCGCGGAAGATTCATCTCCGACAACCTCTGTTTCATATTACCACCTAACTTTCCGGCCGGAATCCCAGGCTTTTGGACATAATTACCTTTGTCCCCTGATTTGGTTTTGACTCAACTTCCAATTTGTCCATAAAGGATTGGATAAAAACAAAACCTAATCCCATGCGTTCGTTATCGGTAGTAAATGCAGGCTGTAAGGCCTGCTTAACATCAGCAATACCTACTCCGTAATCAGTCACGGTAATAATCAATTCTTCATCAAAGCTTATTATCTCTAATTCCACTGTCTTTTCCGGGTTGTTTTCATATCCGTGAATAATTGCATTGGATACAGCTTCCGATACGGCTACCTTCAATTCCTCTAAATCGCTGATGGTCATATCTAGTTGGGCAGCAACGGAAGCTACCAGTACTCTGGCTAAAGAAACGTTTTCCGGTATACTTTTAAATTGCATCGTTACTGTATTTTTTGGCTTCTCCATTCCTTTTCTCCCCCTCAATAGCTTGTCCCGCGAAAAACTTTATCTGCTTGCTTCCGAATATCCATAATTCGGCTCAGGCCGGAAAGCTCTAAAATTTTTTCGATTTGTTCATTAACGCCTATAATTTGCACCGTGCCGCCAATTTCTTTCAGTCGCTTATATCTTCCTAGGATTACACCCAAACCGGAACTATCAATAAAACTAACTTGAGAAAAATCTAATATCAGGTGCCGAGCTTGATTAACATCTATTTTTTCTTCTAACGTAGCACGAAAACTTGTAGCTACCGACAGATCAAGTTCGCCCTCAATTTTTACATATAGTTTGTCCTTGTCAGATTTAAAGTCCAGATTCACAAACAGCCCCCCATTACCAATTTTCCCGTCTATTTCTACTATTTAACAATAATATCCTGCTAAAAAAGGTAACATATATTGTCATTATTTGTCAAAACGAAAGCAAAAAATCCCCTGTCGTCAGGGGACTGTACATGTGCCAAGAAAATATGCTTTTATTTTTATTTTACCGCCAGCAGTACCTGATCGATAATTTTCTTTATCTGCCGTCCCAGACCGGCCCGGGCTACATCTGCCGCAGCAATTAAATCAACTCTTTCCAATTCCCGGCCGTTTTTTAAAACAGCAACCTCTCCCAGTTTTGTACCCTTGATGATAGGAGCGGCTGCATATTCGGAAACAGAAATCTCTGTGGTCAGGTTAACCTCTTCACCTTTCTTTTTAATCCCTCCAACATTTTTCGCCGCCACCAAGTCAATTTCATCTACGGCACCTTTACTCACATTAATGGAAGTTACCTTATCTCCCTTTTGATAAATTTGAGCAAATTCAAATTGATTAAATCCAAAGTTCAGAAGTTTCATAGATTCGGTAAAATGTCCGTTAGTTACTCCTACTCCTAATACTACCGCCACTAATCTTAAACCGTTTCTTTCTGCCGTACTGACTAAATTCCTTTTGGCAATAGATGTAGAACCTGTTTTCATCCCGTCACAACCGTCGTACCATTTTAAAAGCCGGTTAGTGTTCCATAATTTCAGGGGTTTAGGCTCCGGTCGGAAATCATATTCGTAAATCGAGGTATACTCAAGGAATTTGGGTACGTTCAAAGCATAGACAGCCAATTTGGCCATATCTTCCGCTGTTGTATAATGGTTATCATCGTGAAGACCATGACTGTTGGTAAAATTTGTCCCCTTCATCCCCAGTTCTTTTGCTTTTGTATTCATCGTATCCACAAAAGCCTCATGGGACCCGGCCAGAAATTCTGCCACCGCTACACTGGCATCATTACCCGAACCAACAGATATGGCAATCAACATTTCGTGAAGGGAACGGGTCTCTCCCGGGTAAAGGTAAACTTGGGATCCTCCCATACTTGCTGCATACTCGCTGGTAGACACTTGATCCTCCAAATCTGCTTTTCCTTGTTCTATGGCCTCCAATGCCAGTACCATCGTCATAATTTTGGTAATACTGGCGGGAAACCATTTTTTATCAGGATTTTGGGCATAGATGGTTTCACCTGATACTCCATCTACCAGTATGCAGGCCTCCCCTTTAATATTAAGTTCACCTGCCCCATACGAATCAGGCGCAAAAACCAATAGGATTATGCAAATTGTTATGGCAGACAGAATTATTCTTTTTAACATCATCTTTTCCTCCTTTAGTTGTCTCTTCTACTAAATCTTATGGAAAAGATGGACTGGTTATACATAAAAAAAGCCTGAAAAAAACTTTTTAACTTAAATCTTGGACTAAGCCTGGCTTAACACTTGGGGATAAATTAGAGGTTGAGGATCTTTTTTGTCCTTCCCGTAATGCAAGCATCCCCGGAGCATATTCCTGATTTCTTCCGCCCGATTTTCATCATGGGCATGAATCATAGCCAGGGTCTCGCCTTTTTTCACCCGGTCACCGGTCTTTTTATAAAATACCACACCTACCCCAGGATCAATCATATCTTCTTTCTTTTCCCGGCCGGCACCTAACTTCATCACAGCCAACCCAATCCCTTCCGTATCCATGGCACTGATATACCCGTTCTGATCAGATATCAAAGACAAGCGAAAGGGAACTTGTGGAAGCAATTCTTCATGATCCAAAACCTGAGGATTGCCTTTCTGGGCGACAATCATTTCCCGGAATTTACGTAAAGCAGAACCATTATCCAAATTTAGCTCCGCCAGTTTTTCACCTTCCCGGAAATGAGAAGCCTTCCCGGCAAGGCAAAGAGCCACGCCGGCTAATCTTAGGCAAAGGTCACGCACATCTTGAGGCCCCTTTCCCTTTAAAACACTAATCGCTTCCTTTACTTCCAAAGCATTCCCGACAGCATTCCCCAAAGGTTGGTCCATACTTGTCAGCACTGCGGCTGTTTTCTTTCCCATGTTGCTTCCGATACCAACCATCATTCGGGCCAGGTTTTCCGCTTCCTCTCTGGTTTTCATAAAGGCACCGGAGCCATATTTTACATCTAAGATAATAAAGTCGCCGCCGGCGGCTATTTTCTTGGACATGATGCTGGCAGCAATTAAGGGAACAGAATCCACTGTGGCGGTTACATCCCTTAGAGCATAGAGCTTTTTATCCGCCGGAACTAATTTTTCCGTCTGTCCTACCACCGCAAGACCTATAGATTTAACATTTTCCATAAACTCCTCTTTAGATAAATCTATCCTTAATCCGGGAATGGATTCCAGTTTATCCAAGGTACCCCCGGTATGGCCCAAACCTCTGCCGGACATTTTCGCTACAATAATTCCCAGGGAAGCCAGCAAAGGAGCTAAAACCAAAGTGGTTTTATCCCCTACTCCTCCGGTACTGTGCTTATCCCCTTTAATACCGGGTATCCCGCTTAAATCCACTGTATCACCGGATTTGACCATGGCTGCCGTTAAATGAACGGTTTCTTGTAAGGTTAAGCCTTGAAAATAAATGGCCATAAGCAAGGCACTTGACTGATAATCCGGTATCCTTTCCTCTGTTAATCCCTGCACCCAGAAAAATATTTCCTCTTTGGACAATTCCATCCCGTTTTTCTTTTTATTGATAAGATCATACATATTCATGGTAAACACCTTCTTATTGACTTTTTGACAGTAACGGCATCATGCTGATTCCCGCTTGAAGAACACCTGCCTGCAAATAATCTACAACGGTAGCTCCCAAATCAGCAAAACTGGTCCGGGTTCCTAAAGATATTCCCCCAGCCACCGACCGGCCATATATGAGCAGGGGCACATATTCTCTGGAATGATCCGTACTGCCGGTGGTGGGATCAGTCCCATGGTCGGCAGTGATGATTAACAAATCTTTTTCCTTCATTTCATTGATAATTCCCGGTAGATATAAATCAAATTCCTCCAAAGCTTTGGCATAACCTTCCACATCGTTACGGTGGCCGTATAGCATATCAAAATCAACCAAATTTGTAAATATTAATCCTTTTTCCAATTGTCCTATGACAGAAATGGTGCTTTCGATACCGTCCAGGTTATTCTTGGTTTTAACAGACCGGGTAATTCCTTGACCGGCAAAGATATCGGTAATCTTTCCCACAGCAATCACTTCTTGTCCCGCCTCTTTTATCAGGTCCAGCATCGTGCCGGAAGGAGGAGGGAGGGAATAATCTTTTCTTCCGGAGGTACGGTAGAATTCTCCCGCTTTTCCGTCAAAAGGACGGGCAATAACTCTTCCTACACCATGTTCTCCCTGAAGAAGTCGCCGGGCAACGGTGCACATGTGGTACAATTTTTCCAAAGGAATCACTTTTTCATGGGCGGCAATTTGAAAAACACTGTCCGCGGAGGTGTAAACTATGGGATAACCTGTCCTCAGGTGTTCCACCCCCAGTTCTTTAATAATTTCCGTCCCAGAAGCAGCTTTGTTTCCGATTATCTTTGTGCCGATTTCCTTTTCAAATTGGTTAATTACTTCATCCGGGAACCCCTTAGGATATGTGGGAAAAGGACGGTCTAAAATAATTCCTGCGATTTCCCAATGACCCGTGGTAGTGTCTTTACCGGGAGATTTTTCCGCCATGCGCCCAAAAGCCCCCAAAGGTGAATTCATAGGACTTACTCCCAGAATTTCCGTAATATTGCCTAAACCAAGCTTTTCCAAATGGGGGAGGTTCAAGCCTCCTACCGCCCTGGCCAAATTTCCCAAAGTATTGCTGTCCGCATCTCCGTAAAGACGGGCATCAGGCAAGGCGCCTATGCCAGCACTGTCCAAAATAATAAGGATTACTCTTTCCCTCTGCATGTCTTATCTCCCCTTTCTATTTTGCTCTGGGATGACAATGATCATAAACCTCTTTGAGATGTGTCTTTGTTAAATGAGTATATATCTGAGTGGTGGTAATATCGGCATGGCCAAGGATTTCCTGTACTGTCCTTAAATCAGCGCCGTTTTCCAAAAGGTGGGTGGCAATAGAATGCCTTAAAGTATGGGGGGTTATATTTATTGAAATTTTTGCCTGTTTGGCATATCCTTTCAGGATTTTCCAGAATCCCTGTCGGGTTAACCTTTTCCCATGCTGATTGACAAAAAGAGCTTCTTCCTTGGACCTTTTCACCAGTTTTACCCGGGATTTTTTTAAATACCGATTCACGGCATCTATTGCATAAGAACCAATGGGAACAATCCTTTCCTTTGCCCCTTTTCCGATACAGCGCAAAAAACCCATCTCCATGTTAATATCCTGCACATTGAGATTTACCAGCTCGGATACTCTTAATCCTGTGGCATATATCAATTCCAACATGGCTTTATCCCTTAACCCTAAAACAGTTTCCGAATCAGGCTGATTAAGCAGATGTTCCGTTTCTTCCATAGACAGAACTCGGGGAAATAATTGGGCCAGTTTAGGTGTTTCCAAATGGCAGGTGGGGTCCTCATTAATGATTTTTTCCCTTAATAAAAAATGAAAAAAAGACTTAAGGCATGCCATTTGGCGGGCAATAGTGGCATGGGATTTATTCTGTTTTTTTAAGCTTAATAAATAGGCCATAATGTCATGGCGGCTAACTTCCTTGATATCTGTAATCCCTTTTTGAGTTAAAAAAAGAATAAATGATTTTAAATCAAATTGATAGCTTGCCACCGTATTATCCGCAAGTCCTTTTTCCACGGTTAGGTAATACAAGAAATTTTCTCTCAATGCTTTCATGCCAACCCTCTTTTATAATCAAAAATATTATTTCCTTAAATTTAAAGAAAGGGATATTTTCCCTTTATAAATTCCCCATGAACTTTTAAAATCCCTTCATATGCAGCCAATAAAAAAACACTGCAGGCAAATTTTAAGATGAAGTCTTTATAAAAAAAGGAACCTAAGTTCCCGAAACATAACTTTCTGATACAGAAAAAAGCCTTTATAGGCTTTTCCCATACACCTAAATATCAGTCTTATTGATAAAATAAACAACACAAGGTTATCTTTTACAAACAAAGACTCAAGAAGATTAATAATAAAAACTAAATTTACCCTGTTTATTTAAAGCTATTTACAATCCGTGTCCATAAAGGGCTGCCCTCAATCTCCGTTTCTACCTGTTCTACCCGCATCGGTTCCTCGGGGAGTTGTTCTTTTTCCGCAAAGCGGTGCAGCGACCCGGCATCGGAAAGAACAGCGTATAATTTGGGCACTATCAATCCTAACAGCAAAACCAACAATGCTATTTTTAGTAATAAGTAAAATTTCTCCCTGGCATTGGTAATGGTAATTAAAATCATAGGATGTCTCCTCTCCTTGCTTAAAAAATTTATTACACTAATGCATATGGAAAAAAAGGTAAAAGTATGCTTAATTAGTTTTCAGTTATAACCGGTTACAGGTTTAGGTAAAATAGAACACCGCTTTTACCAGGGACGGGGATACATAACCTTGGATAAAAGCAGACAAAACAGCAAATAATCCAAGAATTACAAAAGAAAATGTATAGCCGATAAATCTCTTGGAAAGATTGATGGTTTTTCCGGCAAATTTTCCCCGAATGACAAAAAATGAAAATGAAATTGAAGAAACAGCAGCAATCAGCAACACCGGAATGAAGAGTAAGTTTTGGGGCAGTACGGTCATGAGAATGACCAGTACCCCCTGAAAGGATTTCTGTTGCACTAGAAAGCCGGTGGTGAAGCCTAAAATAAAACCGCGGGAGAAGACAATAACCATCGTTAGTGGGATGCCGATAACAGTTAATCCTAAAAACCAGATATAAAACAAGGTTTTAAGATTGCTGATTAAGGCATGCCGGGTTTCTAAGGAAGCGTCAATGGAAGCAGTAGGTAAGTAATTAATAAAACCATCCACAAAACTTATTAAATCCCTTGTTTGATTAGCATCCAGCTTGTGAACACCTATGGTTCCGTAAAAAAATCCACAAACAAAAATGGCAGGAATGATCAAATAAACAAAGGGATTTTCTTGCAGGCTTTTTTTGATCAAAGATTTCATCTTTCCTGCCACGTTTAAACCGCTCCTTATCCAAGTTCTTTTTAATGTTTATGTACCAATTTTTTGTTTATGATTAAAAAGTATCTCCCACAGGGCAAAGAACTCCTTTTAAGTAATAGACGATATATTCAAACATAAAACTTGCTGCCAGGATATCTTCCAAAGAATTGGAACTCGCTGCCACAAAACTGATGCCGGTATTCTTTAAACGAGCTATAGTTAATGCTCTTTTTACTCCCATATGAACCGGTTCCAACCCTTTTTTTCCTAAAGTCCTGGCCACTGTGGCGGTTAGCACAATCCCTCCCGCATTAAAGGCTGCATCATAGGCTACCCCTCCGCTGTCGGTAACCGCAATGACAACCTTATTTGCAAAATCACACAATTTTACTGTTTCCGCCCCTAAGTTGGGCAAAACGGTTACAGCCCCCACACCTGCTTTTTTAATACCCTTTATCGCCAGAGAAGCATGTTGGATACGTTCTTCATCTGTGCCCACTCTGGGTTCCGTGATTAAAATAATTTCTGTTTTATTGCTTTTGGCATAACAGCCGGCATAATACCCCACAAGCATAGGATTAACAAAAACAGGTGCTAAGGTTTTATCAGGACTAGCCCCAAAAACACCTAATGCACCTGCTTCCCATGCTGCCTCTAAGGTAGTGGACATGTTAATCACATCAACAATTACAACAATATTTCCTTTTAGTGCTGCAGAAACTGCTCCACTGGCATCATGTAAAACTTCCACATGGGAAATGGTCACTTTTTATGACCCTCCTGTAAGAAAGCTAAAATTCCGATAATGGTTTTGGCATCCATAATCTCTCCTTTAACAATCATATGCATTGCTTCATGGGGAGATACTTCCAATTTCTCCACAAACTCGTCTTCATCGCATTGCAAAGGGGATACTTTTAAATCCCGAGCTATAAACATATGCAAAATCTCATTGGAAAATCCAGGAGTTGAATAATAGGAAAATTTATATGCCAATTTTCCGGAAAAGCCTGTCTCCTCTTGAAGTTCTCTTTGAGCACAATCTTCCGGATCCTCATTTTTGTTTAGCTTTCCGGCCGGTAATTCTATCGTTTCCTTTTCCACCGGCTTGCGATATTGTTTTACTAAAATTATATTTCCCTCATCTGTGACCGGAACAATGGCAACGGCCCCTGAATGCTCCACTATTTCCCTTTCGGAGATTTTCCCGTTAGGTAATCTTACCTTATCTTTTCTTAGATTTAACACTTTCCCCCGATACAGATAAGTGGATTCTATAGTGGGTTCATTTTTGTCCATAAATAACCTCTCCTCCCTAATACGTATATTACGATTTTGTTTTTCATATAATTTAGACAAACCTGTAAATTAAGGCACCGCAAAACCCTAAGCAAGCAATATATTCCTAAGTTTCTAAAAATATGATATGGCATTCCCACAAATTTAGCAAATTTTATATTAAGGAGGCATGAAGATGGAAATTTATGTCTTTGAGGATCAGGTTGTTTTCTATGGGAAGGTAAAAGAACTGCTTATTAATTTAGATAAACTAAAAAAGGAGTATCCTACCGTGCTGGATTTAATTAAAGCCAACCTGCCCTGATATTTGCCCGGTATATATGCCACCGGCACAGGCACCCAGGAAAAATTCTTTGTCCTCATTGATCCCCCTACCCATAGTATTACAAGAAAAAGAAGCTTTGCATAAGTTTTCCCAACCCTTTTCACCATACTCCCAAACCACACTATGCTTTTCATGTATTCCGGCATCAAATAATTGTTCTTTGAGCAATTTTTCCTGACTCCACGAAAGATGAGGCAGTACCACGATAGCCGGTGTTAATGCCACCTTTGATATAACTGTCAAAGAATGGTGGCTAATGCCCCGATGCCTTTCCCTGGGATCGGCAAAGCTGATGCGGGGACAAAAAATTACTCTTCCGCCTAGGATGTTTACGGAGTTCACTGCTTCTCCCAACTGAATCCCGGAAAAACCCCACTTCGTTCCCGTACCCACATTTCCCGGTCCCATGCCAATTACAGCCGCATCCGCCCTGATTATTTCTTTGGCGGCAATTAAGGCGGAATAAATATTAACCGCTTCAAAATCACCTCCAAAAGCATGGCCGCAGGTAATAACCTTATAAAGCAAACCGGCATTTTTTAAGGCAGAAATTGAATGACTGAATGCAGCGGGAAGGGCACCGCCGTCGGTCATGATATAGGCGATTTTTCCGTCAGGTACCATGAGTTTATAAGATAAGACGAAAGGTGCCAGAAAACTGTGCAGGGGAATTATGGCGACAGGAAATCCCCCGAGAGATTCAAAACTATTAAATATTTCCTGAAATCCTGCTGCTTCTTCTTCCACACTAAGCACTTTAATTTGTTCAGGGGTATAACGAAGTTTCATAATATGCCCCGGCCCGGACAAACTCACCTGAGGCTTAGAAAGATTGGCCCGGACAAAATGATACCCCCCGGTACCCAGCCCAAGTTTTACGGCAGTTGTATTTAAAAGCACCTGATCCCCCACGGATACTTTCCCTGTTAAATCCTCGTAGTTTACGGCTTTTTCTGTTTTTTCGTCCAAACTTACCGTTATTTCCGCAAAACCGTCTCTCTCCAAAAGTATACTTTCTACTTGACCAACGTAAGTCTCCAGTTTTCCGGACAAATTAATCCCTTCTTCCTAACCGGTCTAAAATCAATAATACCCGATTATTGTTTATTATCTGAGAAAAGGAATATCGTTCAGATACTAGATGCAATATTATTAATACCATCACAATAATCATCCGAGTTCCCCAACTGCCGCCCGCCACCACCGCCAGTCCTACCGCCAGTCCTAATAAATTTGATCCGGTGTCGCCCATCATCGCTTTTCCTTGAAAATCAAAAACAGCGTAGGCTGCGACCGCACCTATCAAAGGATATAAAAGAATATTTGCCGTATATGATGGAATTAATATCACTATCCCCAGAGCTGCCAGGAAAAATATCTTGATACTTCGTCCCGGATAAACATCAAAGAGATTAAAAATATTAGTCATTAGGGCTATTAACAGAGCATTTAACATTACATGCCACCAAGAAAAACTGGTGGTCAAAGCAGCCAAAAGGGCTGCTGTTCCACCGACACCGGCCTTCCAAATGCCGGTTGTAAATTCCCTGTTTTTAAAAAAATAGGAAAAATGGCCGAAAAAACCCCTTTTTTCTCTGTTTCCTGCCACATCATCAATAAAACCTGCTAAAGAGACCAAGGAGATAAGCCCCAAAAAAACGTACGCCTCTTGGGTAAGATAGGAGAAAACCCCTAAAAAAGCATAGGTTAAGGCTAATACGACCGAAAATATAATTCCCGCGGCTACCGGTATGGATTTTCCCTGATAATTCCTTTTCATAATCCCCCCCATTTCCAGCATACGTAGAGTTTTGGGAGACACAATATAGGAAATGATAAAAGCAACCAAGAAGAATAAGATTTCTTCCATAGTTTCTCCTTTAGCGCTTAGCTTTGTTTTCTTAAAATCTTAAGTATAATAGTGTATAAAATATCAAAAAATTGGCGCCCTCGATGCAGAAAGCCAATAATGTTTCGTCCGGTATAAGAGTGGATCATATCTATTTCCACTTCTTCTAAACGCCAACCTTGATTTAAAATATCAATGGTAGCGGCTACCTCCACCCCGTAACCCCCGGCAAAAGGTATCAGACTGTTAAATACATCTTTTCTCATGGCCCTTTGCCCGGACAATGGACAGGAAACTTTTTTCCCTGTCAAACAGAATATCCCTAAAGCT
>DUPU01000053.1 GCA_012838175.1 Clostridia bacterium | reverse complement strand
GGCTTTTCCGGAATAATTTTGGTATACGGCAATCAAACAAGGTACACCCGCCCCTTCCTTAAACTGTCTCCTGACCAAATGTCCCGGTCCTTTGGGCGCAATCATAATCACATCCACACTTTCCGGAGGTACGATTTGGGAGAAATGAATATTGAAACCGTGAGAAAACCCTAAAATATTACCCGGTTTCAAATTGGGCTCAATACATTCCTTATATATGCCTGCCTGAAGCTCATCAGGCAATAAAATATGTATCAAGTCTGCTTGGGCCGCAGCTTCACCGGCGGTAGTTACAGTCATGCCATCAGCAACAGCCTGTTCCCAAGCCTTGCTCCCAGGCTTTTCCGCTACAATTACATCTAAACCACTGTCCTTTAAACTTTGTGCCTGAGCATGTCCCTGACTGCCATAACCAATTACCGCAATTTTTTTCCCTTTTAAAAGGGACAGGTCGGCATCACTATCGTAATACATCTTTGCCATTTATACTTTCCTCCCTTTAATTGAAATACCTTAATCAACTAATCAAATTATTCTTACTATTTTACATTAATTTCATTTTTTCTGCAAGTAAATCCTGCTGTGTATGTATTACTTACTCAAGCAATCCTAACAAATGGCCATATCCTTCCCGTTCCATTTCTTCCTTGGGAATAAACCTGAGGGCTGCACTGTTGATGCAGTACCTTCGTCCGCCTAATTCTTTCGGTCCATCATCAAAAACATGTCCCAGATGTGCATCTCCCACACGGCTTCTAACCTCGGTACGCAGCAAGCCAAAGGAAGTATCATTCTTCTCCCTTATCACATTTGGGTCAATAGGTTTTGAAAAACTGGGCCACCCGCACCCCGATTGAAATTTATCAGAAGAAACAAAGAGCGGCTCTCCGGTTGTAATATCCACATAAATCCCGGGCTTAAAAAAATCCCAGAACTCATTTTGAAAAGGCGGTTCTGTCGCATTGTGCTGGGTCACCTCAAACTGCATTTTGGTTAAGGTTTTCGTCAACTTTTCAGGGTCCGGCACCTGGTAATCCGCCGGATTTACCACTGCCCTTGCTGCCTTTTCAAATTTTTCTCTACCAATATGACAATAACCCCTCGGGTTTTTATCCAAATACCTTTGATGATAATCCTCTGCCGGGCTGAAATTTTCCAAAGGCTTTACTTCAATGGCAATTGGTTGGTCATAGCGTTTTTGCAGTTTTTCAATTGAACCCTTGATTACCGGTAAGTCAGTTTCATCAATATAGTAAATGCCCGTACGGTATTGAACGCCTGTGTCGTTCCCCTGGCGATTCAAAGAGATCGGGTCTATCGCCTCATAATACAATTCCAAAAGAAACTCAAGGGGCAGAATCTTTGAATCATATTCCACTCCCACGGTTTCCGCATGCCCCGAGTTTTTATAACAGACATCTTCATAGGTAGGATTTTTAGTCTTCCCATTGGCATAACCCACTTGAGTAGACAAAACCCCTCTAATAGAGGCCAGATATTTCTCCAGTCCCCAGAAACAGCCGCCTGCGAGATAGATTTCTGACATGGGATCGTCCTCCTTGGACAGGTTATATGGTTAGTTACGATTTAAAGTATACTTATACCTTTAAGAATATCATAACTCTTAAAACATAAGCTAATTCAAAAAAATTTAAATCATCGATTTCTGAGACTTATGGCATCCTTATTGCACCCATTTCGGCATAACCCACAACCATAGCATTTGAGAAGATTAATGTGGCACTTGCCGTTTACGGCAGAATACTCTATGGCCCCGAACTGACACAGCTTTTGACATTGACGGCATCCTACACAACGGAAATAATCTACCCAAGCAATATATTCCCCTTTAAACATAAGTTCCAACAAATCAAGGCTCACTTGCATTTTATAGGCCAAGCAATCATGGTCGCAATTGCAAATTGCACCTATAAAAGGTGTTTTAAAGGTCCAAATAGAATGGACCAGCCCAAGTGCATCGAATTCCCGAAGGACTTTTTTTGCTTCATCCTTAGTAAGAACCTCCAGGTGAGTATTTAATTCCGGCCAACCATGCTGCAGGTTTGTCGGGTCAATGCCAAGAAGCAGGCAATACCTGGCGTTGTTCTTACCCATGGTTACACTGCGGCAAACACAGGGCACCCGGGTAATTGACTGGACCAAATCTACAATTCTTTCCGCATCTTCCAGGGGAACAATCTGTCCGAAATGGACTTTCTTCATCCACCAAGTACCCATTTTTCGTACAAAACGATAGGCAAGGGGAGATTTTTCCCTGGCCCAGTTTAATCTCTTCAAATTTGTTTCGGCGTTTTTTCTGACCCCGGTTACAAAATGTTCCACATATCCTTTACGTCCTTGTTCTTCTAACATCTCCCGGGAATAATGCCCCATTATTTCATACCATTTTTTTCCTTCGCCGTGCTTAATACAGAACTCGCACAAGCAGATCACTCCTTAGAAAAATAAAACCGCGAAAAAGGCAAAAAGCCATAGGTGTGTCAAAAATATATCCTACGGCATCTTCTTTCACTAGCTTGGTTCTTTAACCAGATCCAAAAATTTAGTGTATTCTTTTAAAAAGGCTAATTCTGCCTTGCCTACCGGTCCGTTTCTATGCTTGGCCACAATAATTTCCGCAATCCCCTTTTGTTCTGTATCCGGGTCATAATACTCCGGCCTGTGGATAAAAATAACCACATCCGCATCCTGTTCCAAGGCTCCCGATTCCCTTAAGTGACTTAAGTTAGGGCGTTTATCAGTACTTTGTTCTACAGCCCGGGACAACTGAGATAAGGCCAAAACAGGCACTTCCAATTCCCTGGCCAAAGCCTTTAAGGAACGGGAAATTTCCGATATTTCCTGCTGCCTGTTTTCCGACCGGCGTGTACCCTGCATCAACTGTATATAATCTATTACAATTAAGTCCAGCCCCTTCTCCGCTTTTAACCTCCGAGCTTTCGCCCGCATTTCCATCACCGTAATACCGGGAGTGTCATCCAGGTAAATTTTGGCTTCGGCTAAAGGCGCCAGGGCCATGGACAGCCTTCTCCATTCATCCTCGTTCACATAGCCTGTCCTTACTTTGGATTGGTCTACCCGGGCTTCCGCGCAGAGCATTCTCTGCACCAATTGTTCTTTCGACATCTCTAAGCTAAATATTGCCACCGTTTTACCATGCTTCACTCCCAGGTTTTGGGCTATATTTAAACAAAAAGAGGTTTTTCCCATAGCCGGTCGGGCAGCCACAATAATTAAATCACTTTTCTGCAGGCCGGAAAGATAATAGTCTAAATTCTTAAAAGTAGGGAGTCCGGTTACCCCGTCTTGCGCTTTAATTTGGCCGATCTGCTCAAAAGTATCTACGACTACATCCTTGATTAAAGTAAAGCCATCCCGGGCTTTTCTTTGGGTCACGGAAAAGATCATTTTCTCCGCTTCATCAATTAATTCCCACGGTTCCATATTTTGCTCATACCCATGCTGGGCAATTTTAGTGGAAATACTGATTAACGAGCGCAGCAAAGCTTTTTCCGCGACGATTTTTGCATAATAAACCGCATTAGCCGCAGTAGGCACAACGTTAGCTAAAGACGCCACATACGAAATGCCTCCTACCTTGTCCAAATCGTTTCTGCGGCGCAATTCTTCCACTAAGGTAACCAAATCCACCGGCTCATTCCGGTTGTTTAAAGAAAGAAGACAGTCATAAATAATCCGGTGTGCTTCTTTATAAAAGTCGCCGGTGCCCACATGTTCCATCACACTGAAAATGGCTTCCCGATCCAGTATCAAAGCCCCCAATAAAGCCTGTTCCGCATCAATATTTTGGGGAGGAACCCGATCAAAAGCTACACTCACAACTAAAACCCCCACCTTATTCTTCCATGGATCGGCATATTTTGCCCCCATCAATGATAACCGTCTGAAGATACCTCAAATTAACAGCTGTTTCAACGCTTCTTCTATCGTAGAAACGGTAACCACCTGTATCCCTTTTAACCCGGTAGGAACATCATTTTCATTGTCTTTAGGAATGACAACCTTTGTCATCCCGGCTTGCTTTGCACCATAAATTTTTTCGCAAATGCCCCCGACAGGCTTTATCTTGCCTTGAATGGACAACTCACCGGTGACAGCCACATCCTGGCGTATAGGTCTTCCCTGGACTGCACTGTAAATAGAGGAAAATATCGCCACCCCGGCAGAAGGTCCGTCGATATTGCCACCGCCTACCACATTGACATGGACATCATAGGCAGTTAAATCCTGGTCACACATTTTTCGATAAACCGAAGTAGCATTAAAAACGGAATCCTTAGCCATACTTCCTGCCGTTTCGTTAAAACGAATCCGACCTTTTCCTTCCTGGGCTGCAGGAAATACCACCGCCTCAATTTCCAAAACAGAACCGACAAAACCAGCCACCCCAAGACCAAAAACCTTTCCCACTTCGCCTCGGTCCGATGCTTTTATCAGCCCGTAAGGCACCAATCGGGAAATCTGCGCTACTTCATAAACATCTTCCTTAGAAACATATACCTTCCCTGCCCCCTGGCCGGGGTCTGTCTCCCGTCGATACAGGGCCAGGCCGTAAGCATCCGCTAAGATATTATTGGCTTTGCGTCCTTCGATGGTATACTCTGCAATAATATCAGGCACGGACGGGTCATATTCGATTTCCAGCTTGGTAGCCCCGTTTTTTACAATTTGTTTTATATCTTGAGGAGTTAGGGGTTCAAAAAACACCTCCCCACACCGGGAGCGGAGAGCGGGGCTCAATTCTTCCGGGCTTCTTGTGGTAGCCCCGATTAAGACAAAATCAGCCGGTGCACCTTTTTCAAACAATTGTTTGATATATTGAGGCACGTTTTCGTCATAAGGATCATAGTAGGAGGACTCAAAATACACCCGTTTATCTTCAAGAACCTTTAAAAGTTTATTCAAAAGCATTGGATCCATTTCCCCAATTTCATCAATAAAGAGCACACCTCCGTGAGCATCTGAAACCAATCCCAACTTTGGTTCCGGGATACCTGTATCGGCCAAATCCTTCCTTGCCCCTTGATAAATGGGGTCATGCACTGAACCCAACAAAGGATTGGTCACATCTCTCGGATCCCATCTCAGGGTATTTCCGTCCACCTCCACAAATTTGGCATCGGCGGCAAAAGAAGTGGTTTTTAACTTCCGGGCCGTATTTAAAGCTAATCGGGCTGCAGAAGTTTTGCCCACTCCAGGCGGCCCATATAGAATAACATGTTGGGGAAAAGGACAGGCAATTTTGGCAATCAGAGCCTTCAAAGCCTTTTCCTGCCCTACCACCTCTTCCAACTGCCGGGGGCGCAGGACTTCCATCACCGAGCCGGCCAGCTTGGTATGCTCCATTTTCTCCAAAACGGCTAACTTTTTTAAGGTTTGGGCATTTTCCGGACCGCCGTTTTCCTTAACAATCTGCATCTTAATTTCTTTTAAATACTCCTCATGCCGTTCCTGCATTCGATCAGCAATCATCTTTTCCATCTTTTCTTCCACGGAACGGCGGGCAATATAATCTGCCAGTTCTTCTTCAATTTCCTCCAAAATTGCCGGTATCTCATCCCTGGAGGGTTTATTCTCCAAAGTCGGGTCCTTAAAAACAATTTTTTGTAACCCCAGCACCTTTTCAGCAATATCAGCGGAACGAATCAATGACAAAGCCTCAAGTTTGGTGGCCTTAATCACCATCCGATCCGCCCCGAAAACATCACATGCCAGAGAGTACAAGGCTGCCACCTGATGCTCTAAATCCTCAATTTTATTGAGTACATCCAATTGCTGCTTTTGATTGATAAATTTATCCAAGAATCCTTTCATTATGATCCCCTTTCTGCTCATCACTGGTTGTCAATATTTCCGGGATTACTGCTGGGAAACATTAATTTTTACCTTTACCTGAACTTCGGGATGCAGTTTAATCATCACATCGTATATGCCTAAGCTTTTTATGTTCTCTTTTAACTCCATCTTTCTCCGATCAATTTCCAAATCAAACTGATTCTTAATCTGGTCGGCTATTTCCTTGCTGGTGACGGAACCGAAAAGCCTGCCCCCTTCACCCACCTTAGCAGATATATTGATGACTGCTCCCTCCAGGTTCTGAGCTATTTCCTTGGCTTTTTCCAGTTCTTTTTTCTTTTTAGCCTCTAAACGGGCATTTTCACGGGCCAAGTTTTTTAAATTAGCAGGAGAAGCTTCCTTGGCTAAGCCCTTAGGAAGAAGGTAATTTCGGGCATATCCTTCCGCAACCTGAACCACATCCCCCTTTTTCCCCAACGACTTAACATCCTGAGTCAAGATAACCTTCATTTTTTATCCACTCCTTTTTATCAAGCGTGTCAGAGAACCGTCCCCTGACACGTGTTCTCCTCTATATATTTTTTTAGTACGGCCATGAGTTTTTCCTTGGCTTCAATAATATTTATCCCCTTTAATTGGACACCCGCTACGGTAAGATGGCCTCCGCCCCCCAATTCCTCCAATAGAATTTGCGCATTAATTTCTCCCGTGGAGCGGCCGCTGATATTTACCCCGTCTTTCGTTGCGTACAAAACAAAGGATGCTTTTATATCCTCAATGCTCAGCAGTATATCCGCGGTCTGGGCGGCAATAATGGTATTATGAGGCACTATATAGTCTAAATGGCCTATCGCAATATTGCCAAAAACAATTTCTGAATTCTGCAGCATTTGCGCCCGCTGTAAAATCATCTCATAATCATCCTGAAGAAGCCTACGTACCATCCCCGGGTCAGCCCCTGCTCGGCGCAAAAAGGCAGCTGCTTCAAAAGTCCGGGCCCCGGTTTGAAAAACAAAATTCTTGGAGTCTACCATCATTCCTGCCAGCAATGCCGAGGCCACCAACGGATCTAAGGAAACCTCTTCTCCGATGTACTGGATAATCTCCGTGACCAGCTCACAGGTAGAGGAGGCATAGGGCTCCAAATAGATAATATCAGTCTTGCCGATAAACTCCTCCCCCCGGCGATGATGGTCAATTAAAACCTTTTTCCCCACCTTCTCCAAAACACCCGGTTCTATTAAAAGGGACGGTTTATTGGTATCACAAATAACCAGAAGAGTATCCCGGTTGGCATGTGATAAGGCTTCCGCACCGGTGGATAATCTTTGGTATTCGGGGTAATCTTCAATCATTTGCCACAGTTTGTCCAGCATACCGGTGGAGTTATCAAGGACAATCCTGACCGGTTTTCCATAATCCAAAGCAATTTTCGCTATCCCCAAGGAAGCCCCGGCACAGTCCAAATCTGAATTTTCATGACCCATGACAATCACCTGGGCCGCTTGCCTTAAATATTGGCACAAACTTTGCGCCACCACCCGGGCCCGCACCCGCGTCTTCTTTTCCGTGGCATTGGTTTTTCCTCCGTAGAATAAAACCTTATCCGGCCACTTCACTACCGCCTGATCCCCTCCCCGGCCTAATGCCAATTCCAGACCAAAACTGGCCAGACGGTAAGCGTCCATAATTAATTCCTCGCCTAACCCGATTCCTATACTAAGGGTAATAGGTATCTTATTTCCTAATTGTATTTCCCGGATGCGATCCATGATTTCAAAACGATTTTTTTGACATTCCCGTAAAGCTTCCTGACTGATTATTAGCAAATAACGGTCTTCGGCATATTTTTTGAGCAGTCCTTCCATTTTTAAAGCCCATTCCGTTAAAACCTTGTCCAATTCCGCCTGAAGCACCGGTCTTTTTTCGTCCTCCACTTCCTGAATGGATTCAGAATAGTTGTCAATCTGAATTAAACCGATGACCGGCCTCTCTTCCTGCCGTTGTTGTTCCATATCTATTTTTTCGGTAATATCTTCAAAACTTAATACAAAACTCTGACCATCCGGAATTTTCTTGCTTTCTACCCGAAAGAACCTACCCTTCAAGGGCAGCTGCACGGCCTTTTCCTTAAGAAACCAGGAATGCTCCACTGCCGGATCGGTTAAAATCCGGCTGATATTTCCTGCCAAGTTCTCACCGGCCATTAACTCTTGAAAGCTTTGGTTCGCCCAAATAATCTCACCTTGGGCATCCACCAGGACAATGCCCGGGGAAATACTTTTTACAATACCGGCAAAAACTTCATTGCTTATGTCGCTTTGAGTTACATAAGCCGGGGAAAAATCACTCTCCCCTACCCTAAGCCCTGCTCTCTTTTTTTGCATCCATAATAATATCAGAAATAATACAGCTAAGAGCAGTCCTATCCACAAATACGGACCCTGCACAAAACCGGCCCCTTTCACCTTGAAACCTAACTCACTTTTTTATCCCGAAAAAACCTTCGATAATCAAACAAGGGATCAAATAATCCAATCAAAAGCAACATCATGAAAAAAAATTGACCAAATAAGAAAACTGACAT
This sequence comes from Clostridia bacterium, assembly GCA_012838175.1. Taxonomy (GTDB): domain Bacteria; phylum Bacillota; class Dehalobacteriia; order Dehalobacteriales; family Dehalobacteriaceae; genus DUPU01. The sequence continues at coordinate 8,861 of DUPU01000053.1, read as the reverse complement.
GATGATGATTACCCGCATAAAACTTGTTAAATAGTTATTTTTCCACATATAAACCAAAAACGAAATTCCGGAGACCAACAGTACCGGATAATAGATATATAAAATATTCTGTCCCACCAGTCTTAAATACTCGTTTTCAAAATAGTTGCCGGAAATTAATAGCCCCAGTCCTAATATTACCCCCCAGACAATTTGCCAGGGTAAATGCCAGTCCCTGAACATGGGCATATCCGGAATTTCATATTTCAACCGCTTCAGAAAGGTTCTTGCAATCAGATAGTTAACCAAAGCGATCCCCATTGACGCCGCAATAAAGGCTCCCGGCAGCAAAGTATTTATCAATGAAAATAATTGCTCTTTGTACTCCTCAGGACTGACCCCTTCCGGTAGGATATTCTCCATAACCCCCATTTTCTCATAGATTTGAAACCCCTCATCTATTGCCAATTTAATTTCCCCAATCCACTGGGTAATGGGCAGATTAGCTACAAAAGCGGAAAGAAAAACCGTTGCAGCAGTAGAAACAGCGGCAATAACAGTTCCTATTAACAAAGCTTTCAAGGAAGAAAGTCCTTTTTTGAAACAATAGCCATACACCAGAGCTATTCCACCCATATTAACCAAAAAGAGGATTGCCTGAATCGGACCTGTTAATATGGAAATAATCATCCCGGTAACCGTCAAGCCCATAATACCCATTTTTAAGTCATGGCGCATGATTAAAAGGATAATGGGAAGAGTCCAAACTAAGTTGGTGACAATGCCCAAAACAGGCAAATAAATGCCGACAATACCTAATAACGCCGCCAGAGCTGCCATTAAAGCACCATCAGTCAGGGCTCGGACGGAAATTTTCGTTCCTCTTTCTTGATAACTCACTTCCTGCTTTCCTCCATATAATAACGCAAATTAGTAATATCACCAAACCATTTTTCTACTTCATGTTCCTTCATATTGCTGTCCTGCAGGCGGGCTTTGATGTTTAAATCTATCCGGGAAAAAGAAATACCCAATCGTGCACCTAAAATATAAGTTGTAATTATTATCCCCGTAATACAATCTAAAATTAATTCCTCACTTCCTCTTATCATCGCCCGAAACAAGGCCGCCACAGAGCCCACCAGTTCCGCCTTCAGCCAATCAATCATTTTCAGGTTTTTCATTATATCTTTATCCCTGGTGTTAAACTTCATCCCCAAGCCCCCTCCGGAAAATATCTTAAATGTTTTCTGCAAGGAGCAGCCCTTTTCCTGCTGGATAAATGTACAAATAAACTTTATTAACAGAAAGGTATATTATACTTAGAAAAACTAAGAAGAGGAGCCTGAGCTCCCCTTATTTTAGTTTTATTCTGTAGTATATGGTAACAAAGCAATATTTCTGGCCCGCTTAATTGCCAGAGTTAATCCCCTCTGGTGCTTGGCACAGTTTCCGGATATTCTTCTGGGAAGGATTTTTCCCCGTTCCGTGATATATTTCTTAAGTTTGTTCACATCTTTATAATCAATATAGTTAATTTTATCTACACAAAAACTGCATACCCGTTTCCGGCCGCGCCGGCCCCGGTTACCTCGGCCAACCCGGGCAGTCCGGTCAGCCCGTTCATTTTCAGACATGTTTTTCACTCCTTATCCTAAAATGGCAAATCATCGTCAGATTCGATTTCCGCGCTGATTAAATCCATGGAACTTGACTCCCCGGAATCCTTGGGACTCAGGAAACGAACCGTGTCAGCCACTACTTCGGTAATCCACCGTCTTTGTCCGTCCTGCCCTTCATAACTACGAATCTGCAGCCTGCCGTCCACTGCTGCCAATTTTCCTTTGGACAAGTAATTAGCAACATTTTCCGCCTGTTTCTGCCAAACCACAATATTAATAAAATCCGTCTCTTTTTCTCCCTGGAGATTTTTAAAAGGCCGGTCCACTGCCAATGTAAAGGATGCCTTAGCTACTCCGTTGGGAGTGTAACGTAATTCCGGATCCTTGGTCAATCTCCCTATCAAGACAATACGATTAAGCACGGAAAATCACCTCTATTTTTTACTCTCCCTCTTTAACAATTAAATAGCGAATAACATCATCAGAAATTTTAAAGTTACGCTCTAACTCTGCCGGAGTTTCCGGCTGGCCGTTGAATTTTACCAAAACATAATAGCCTTCGCGCATCTTGTTGATTTCGTAAGCCAGTCTGCGTTTCCCCCATAGATCCGTCTTCACCAGCTCACCACCGTTATTCTGGATCAGCGATGAATACTTTTCTACCGACGCCTGTACTGCTTCTTCATCATAATCAGGTCTGATAACATACATGGCTTCGTAAGCTCGCATGATCTTCACCTCCTCCCTTTGGACTAGCGGCCCCGGCATTTCCATGCCTATACGGGGCAGGGACACTACTCACAGTGACACTAGCATATTATAGCATGAATTAGCAAAGGAATCAAATTATTTTTCATCATGAACACTTCTTACTATCTTCTTCACCCGTTTTTCAAACTCGGTTCTGGGCAACATCACCTGGTGATTGCAGGTCAGGCACTTAATGCGAAAGTCCATCCCGGTGCGGGTGATCTCCCATTCATATCCCCCGCAAGGATGGGGTTTTTTTAAGCGTACAATATCCCCAAGATAAAATTGGGCCAAAATTATTCCCCTCCTTCCGAAAATTCCTACCTATTAGCTGTTTTTAAAAGAAATTTTTTTAATGGCCTCTTCCGCATTTTTACGTACCCACCAGGCTTCATCTTTTAAAGCCTTCTCCAAAGCGGGTATCCCTTGAGGGGCTTGAGTTTTCCCCAAAGCCTTTGCCGCTGCGGCTCTTACCTTCCAATCAGCATCATCCATCATCTTAATTAAGCTTTCGGTGATTTTCCCGTTTCCCAGGGTACCTAATGCATCTACTGCCTTTATTCTTACTTGGGATGAGGGATGAGTGAGTTCATTAAGCAGACAAGAAACTGCTTGGGGATTCCCAAACTCCTCCAATATGGAAATTACCTGGCATCTTGCTTCCGGGGGAAGTTCCGGCAAACGACGGATCATCACTTCCGACGCATCTGATCCATAAGATAAAAGTACTTCCCCCACCCGGGCCGGCACAAATTGGTCCGGTGCCATTAAAGCGTCCACTAAGGGCAATATCAGTTTCTTGTTTTTCAGCTTCATTAACACTTGGGCCGCTTCAATACATACTTCTTCATTTTTTGACCCCAGCCTTTTTATATAATTGTCTATATATCCCTGGGACTCCCAGAAATCCCATAATTGTTCCCTGATTTCGGGGGAAATTTCCGGCCAATGGCTTACCAGTTTCGGAATTAAATCAATTCCTTCCTCTTTAATTTGTGTGAAAAGTTCTGGGGAAATCTGCCCGGAAATCCGGCATAATTGATCCCCTATATCTCCTAAAGAGTCCTCCTTCTTTTTTACGGAAGCTCCTCTTCTCCCTAAAACACACCAAACACCCCATACCAATGCCAGGGTGATAAAAGCTGCAATGAAAACAAGAAAAACCGGTTCCTGAAACAGCAAAAAAGTCCCCTCCCCTAAACCTATACCCAAGATACCCTTCCCATATCTGAAATCTTTCGCTCCCTTATCCTAAATAGTTAAGATTTTTTCTGCTCTGGACAATTTGGCCAAGATTGTATACATATTAGAAATACTGCCTACACAAAACTTATGTTTTATTTGATAGTATTCAAGACATGTCCGGGAGGTAAGTATTTCCACCCCCTGCTTTTCCAGGTAGATTAAATACTCCAGTACGGTAGACCCTTCACAAGCCAAAAATACACCTTTATTAATAAAAATAATGAAATGGGGCAGTTGGTCATTTTGGGTCAAAGCAGAAAAAAGATTTCTCACCAGGATACTTCCTAATTCTTCACTGCCTCTGCCCAAGGTATCGCCGGTAACGAAAAGAGCGAAGCAAGTTTTTTCCGTATCCAAGTGAGCAGGCAAATCCGCCGTCGGAACCTCTTTAATATAGGATCCGAGTTCTGCACACTTTTGTTCCCCCGTTTTTTTTAGGACCATTTTTCATTCCCCTTTATAAAAATTTTCCCTTTACCCTCATTCCCTAACTTCCCTACCACGGCAAACTTTACCCCTCGTTCTTTTAAGGAATAAGTGAGTATATCCAACCTGTTTTCCCCAATGGTCATCAACAGTCCTCCACTGGTCTGAGGGTCAAACATAATATCCCGGATATACACAGGCACATCATCCTCAAAGAAAGTCCGTTCCTTCATATGCTCTTGATTGGCATAACACCCTGCCGGGATAACCCCCATTTTTGCCAATTCTACCGCCTCCGGCCACACCGGAAGACGGTCCGCCCAAATTTCAGCGGAAAGGCCGCTGGCCGCGGTCATCTCCCCCAAATGGCCTAAAAAACCAAACCCTGTAATATCAGTGGCACATTTCACACCGGCTTCCTTCATGGCCAAGGCTGCTTCTTTATTTAATAAAGACATCTCAGCAACTACTTTTTTTACCGTTAATTCGTCTACCATATCCGCCTTTATGGCTGTTGCCAAAATGCCGTTTCCCAAGGACTTGGTTAAAACCAAAACATCTCCCTCTTGAGCCGAGTTATTTGCCAAAATTTCATCCGGCCGGGCAATACCGGTGACAGACAAACCATACTTTGGTTCCTGATCGTCCACCGTATGCCCCCCAATGAGCAAAGCTCCTGCTTCCTGCACCTTTTCCGCCCCGCCTCGGAGAATTTCACCAAAGACCTCCATGTCCCCGCATTTGGGAAATGTCGCAATATTCATAGCCGTTAAGGGCGCACCGCCCATGGCATAAATATCACTTAAGGCATTGGCAGCTGCAACCTGGCCAAAAGCGTAAGGGTCATCTACCATAGGGGTAAAAAAATCCACTGTTTGAATTAGTGCTAAATCTTCCGTAAGCTTATAGACTCCTGCATCATCATAATTATCGGTACCAACAATCAGATTGGGATGATTAAACTTAGGTAAATTTTCTAAAATCATGGCTAAGGTCCCCGGACCTAGTTTAGCCGCTCACCCGGCAGCCTTTACCATCTGCGTCAGGCGCATTTTTTGGTCAGCCATTTTACTCACCCACCTCTATACCGAAATTCTTCTTGAACCTTATTTTCCCCAGGGACAAACCGCCAGACAGCGGCCGCAAATTCTTTTCCCGAAACTCTGTCTCACTTTTGATAAATAATCATGACAGGACTGGGCATCCAGCCGTACATCCAATGAATCTTGAATATTATAAGGAACCCCCTTAATCGCTTGAGGGGGGCATGCCTCCTGACAGGCGGTACAACTTCCGCATCGTCCTTCTCCAAAAGGCTTGTCTGCAGTTAAAGGTGCATCTGTTAAGACAGTCACCAACCTTAATCTCGGCCCTACCTGGGGGTTAATAAGTGAGCAACTTTTCCCGATCCACCCCAGACCTGCCCGATGGGCCGCCAAACGATGGCTGAAAATTCCTGCCAGTTTAGATTCGCTAACCCGCTGGGATGCCGGGATAGGAAAGGTTTTAAAACCTTTTTTTTGCAGATAATTGCTCACTCTTAAAGCAATATCATTTAATCGGGCATTAATAACATCATAATAGTATAAATAAGTATGGGTTGGCCCGTCCGCCAATTCATTTAAAACAGTTTTGGGGAAAAAAACGGCTATGGATATTGCCCGGTCAAAATCTTTATATGTATCTCCATATTCCTGGGCAATTTTATCCGCCACATCATCAAAACCGGCCACTCCGAAAAGATCTCCCCCTAACTGAAACACCAGCTGCTGCAATTCTTCTTTTAAATTATCCATTAAACCACCTCTTTAGCAAAAGTAACAATTATAGTATACCACTTATCAAGGGTAAAAACCTTACCTTAAAACAAGCTCAGCAAAAAACCGGCTAAATCCGATTGGTTGATAGTATTAATTAAACTGCTCCCCCCCGACCCCGGCCGGTTCCCGAAAATGCCGGACAAACCCAGTAAACTCACTCCTATAATTAAGGCCACAAAAAAAGTTCCCACCAGGCCTCCCAATAACCTATTTAAGGGGCCAATCAAAGTGCGATCCAAACATTTGGTTAAAATTCCGCTGACTAGACTCAAGCATAATTTAGTTAAAATTAAAAGTATGATGAAAGAGAGGATGTACAAAAGAAACTGGGCGATTGTTTGACCGGGGGCAGCTAAAATTTTATCCGCTGATTGAAGGGATGACTGAGACAACAGCCGACCTGGAAAGGAGGCTGCCAACTCGGAAACGGACAAATATTTGGAAATAAACAAAGCCACCCGGTGGGTAAACCCAATAGATTCATCAATTATTGCCGCCAGGGATGGGTTAAAAAGAAAAGCCACATAGAAGCTGATAATCATCCCGGCTAATCCGGAAATAATCCGAAACAAGCCTTTTCGCCAGCCCATAACAAAACCACATGCCAAAAGTCCGGCCAGTATCCAATTTAAATTCATCGGAAAACCTCTTCTCAACCTAAGTTCAAGGATTTCTGCTTATTATGAATTATACTAAACTTCCCAGGGCAAGTAAATTGGATTCAAAAAGAAAACAAACCTTAAGCCTTTCTCCCAAGCCTTTTTCCCTTGTACCCATCCCGTCAATCAAGTATAATAATTACCATCGGAGGTGTTTTTTATGGCTCTTTCTTGCGGTATTGTAGGACTTCCCACAGTAGGGAAAACCACCTTTTTCAACTTACTTACCAATGCCAACGTAGAAACCAGTGCTTTTTATTCGGGAAAAACCAGCACTAATATGGGTACGGCCCTGGTGCCTGATGAACGGGTGGATTTCTTATCACGTATGTTTCATCCCAAAAAAACAACATACGCCCAAATCGAGGTTATTGACGTCCCCGGTTTGGTAAAGGGTTCCAGTCAGGGCCAGGGAACAGGAAACGAATTTCTTTCCGCGGTTAGAGATACCGATGCCTTGGTGCACATTGTCCGGGCCTTTGAAAACAAACAAGTGCTTCACGTGGACAACTCCCTGGATATCATGCGGGACTTGGAAACTGTTAATATGGAACTGCTTTTTTCCGACCTGCAGCTGATTGAAACCCGTTTAGCCCGTATTAACAGCGGCAAGAAAAAAAAGATGGAAAATCCCCTGGAAGAAACAGTGCTGTTAAAAATTCAAGAAGTTTTGGAAAACGAACAACCGGTGAGCACAATTTCCTTTTCCCAGGAAGAAAGGGAAGCTATTAAGCACATTACCTTTTTAACAGACAAGCCGATGCTGATTGTGGTTAACCTGGATGAAAAGCAATTCTCTGCCAATTCTTATCCCCAAAAAGAAGCCGTCCATGCTTTTGGAAAGGACCACCAAATGAAGGTGATGGAAATTTGCGCCCAGGTGGAAGCCGAAATCAGCCAGTTGGAACCGGAAGACAAGCAATTGTTTATGGAGGATTTAGGAATAAAAGAGGCAGGTATCGACAGACTTGCCAAAGCCATATATGATCTTTTAGGACTAATCTCCTTCCTTACTGCGGGGGAAGATGAGGTTAAGGCCTGGACCATTAAAAAAGGACTTCCTGCCAAAAAAGCAGCCGGAAAAATCCATTCAGATATTGAAAGAGGCTTTATCCGAGCAGAGGTTGTGGCCTACCAAGATTTGAAAAAAGCAGGATCTATGGCTAAGGCCAGAGAGCTGGGGCTTTTCCGTTTGGAAGGAAAGGATTACCCTGTTCAGGACGGTGATATTATTAATTTTCGTTTTAATGTTTAAGAGACTGGAACATGAGCGGCCCTTTGTTTTCCCTGGAAACAAGAGGGCCGTTCTGTCATTTTTGGGTCAAATGGTTGAAAAAGGCCTCCCGCGCTCTGGTTGCTGCAGCATTCTTGGGAAGAGCAATATAAATATGCCTTTTTAAATTTAGGTCTGCGATCTGAACCTGTTTTACCACTCCTGCTTTCAGAGCTGCCTCTGCCGCCCATTTTGAAACAAATCCCATCCCCAGGTTTCCGGTTACACCTGTGATAACGGACTGGGTGCTTCCTAATTCCATTACCACATTCAAATCAGATTCTTTTATCCCTTTAGCCGCCAAAGCTTCTTTAACCACACTTCTCGTCCCGGATCCGATCTCCCGGAAAATAATATCAAAGTTTAATAAATCCTGACAGGAAATTACCTCCGCAACGGGGTAATCAACTCCTGCCACCAGAATCAATTCATCCTGGAGAAAAGGAATAAATTCTACATGGCGGGATTCAGTTTTGGCACCTACCATACCTATATCAATTTTTCGTTCATAAAGAAGATCGACTACTTGGGCGGTATCAGCAATTGTTAAAGTAATTTTAATCCCCGGATAAAGCTTGCGAAACTCTCCAATATACCTTGGCATTAGATATTCTCCGGGGATGGTACTGGCTCCCAAAGCTATATGCCCTTTTTTCAAACCTTTAAATTCATCCATGCTTTCTACGGCCCGGTCATAGACGGCCAAGATTTCTTTAGCCTCCCGGTAAAAAATTTTCCCGGCCTCCGTCAGGTGTACCCTTTTATCATTTCTTTCAATTAGAGAAAGGCCTAAAGTTTCTTCCAATGATTTAATCTGAGAACTAACTGCCGGCTGGGTCATATACAAAATTTCCGCTGCTTGGGTAAAACTTTTACAATCGGAAACGGTAATAAAGGATCTAATTTGCTTAATGCTGGACATATCAACTCTCCTATGAAAAAATACTCCAAAAGCTATATTCGCATCCAACCTAAATAAATCCTGCTTTGATAAATTTTATTTATTCTTTTCATACAAAAAAGAAATGAACAAGGCATTAAATACCTTTTAAATACCAAACAAAATAAAAAACCTTCTCCAATTGTT
>DUPU01000052.1 GCA_012838175.1 Clostridia bacterium | reverse complement strand
TTGCCGGCCAAGCCTGTGCCACAATGCTCCATACCGGCTTATTTGTACGATAAGAATGCCCTAAATCACCATGAATTAAGTTACTCATATAAAGTAAATATTGTTCTGTCAAAGGAGCATCCAGCTTCATTGCTTTACGAAGGTTTTCCACATCTTCCAGGGTAGCCTGGGGACCCGCCAAAGCCTCGGCGGTATCCCCAGGTATTGCGTGTAACAGCAGGAAGGAGCAGGTGGCAGCCCCAATTAATACTAATATAGTAAAGGCAAGTTTTTGAAATATATATTTAAGCAAAATCTATCCCTCCTACTTTCACAAGAATCCCTTCTTCATAACAATTAATTCTTTACTACATCTTCCAGCAGAATATGTTCTGTGGGCAGTACTTCTATACCGGAAATATTACTTCTAAAAGCCAGTGCCTGTTTAGGATAATACAAGAAAGTCCAGACGGCTTCATCAGTAATGATTTGCTGGGCTTGTTTATACAATTCGGCCCGCTTTTCAGAGTCAACTTCTAACTTAGCATCTTCTAAAAGTTTATCAACTGTTGCATTGCTATAATGAGCCCGGTTGGAAGCAGGCGGCCATTGGCTGGAATGGAATACTGGATAAAGTCCCTGGTCCGCATCACCGGTAGAGGGACTCCAGCCTAATAGAACCATATCAAATTCTCCCTTTTTTACTTCAGACATTAAAGCTTGGAACTCCCACTGCCTGATTTTCACATTAATTCCTGCTTCAGCCCATTGAGCCTGAAGATTCTCGGAAACTTGGGTATCCATTAAGTATCTCCCCACTGGGGTCCATAACTCAAGCTCGAGACCATTGGCATAACCTGCCTCGTCCAGTAATTGTTTGGCTTTCTCTACATCATAAGGATAGGTGCCAATTGAAGCATATCCCCAGGTATAAGGAGAAATCGGGGCATCGGCAACAGTAGCTAAACCACCTAAAATATCATTAACTATCACGGATTTATCAACTGCATAATTCAGCGCCTGCCTTACTCTGGCATCTTTTAATGCACCCTTATTATTGTTAAGGGCAACATACATAGTCATCACCGTATCGGATTCACTAATAGATATTTCCGCATTACCTTCTAAGCGCTCAACTTCCGTTACAGGCAAACGCATGGCAATATCAGCGGATCCCGATTCCAACAATAAGGAACGAGTGGCGTCTTCCGGCACTACCCGGAAATAAACCTTGGCCACTTGAGGAGGATTATCAAAATAATCTTCATTTCGTTCCAAAACCAATTCCTCACCAATTTTCCATTCCACAAACTTGAAAGGACCAGTTCCTACCGGATGGGAAGAATACTCTTCCCCATAAGTGTCCAAGGCGGTAGGACTGATAATAGCCGCCACCGGATGAGCTAATTGCTGGAGTAAAGAACCGCAGGGCGTTTTAGTGGTAATGTTAACGGTACTTTCATCCACAACTTCGACTTTATCAATGATCTCCATTACCGAACGCCGGGGAGAACCGGTATCAGGGTTAAGTACCCTTTCAAAGGAAACTTTAACAGATTCTGCATTAAAAGGAGTACCGTCATGAAATTTTACTCCCTGGCGCAACTTAAAAGTCCAAGTTAAATTATCTTCCGAAACTGACCAACTTTCCGCAAGGTCGGGTACAAGCTCCATCTCGCTGTTGAATCTTACCAGGTTATTATACATGTTCTTGTTAAAAATCTCAGTAGCCGAATCTGTACAGAAATGCGGGTCAAAAGTAGAGGCATCACTACCGGTAAGAACAATTAGTTCTTGAGCTACCTGTAGTTCGTCACCTCCGGAAGATTCCTCGGCCGGTTCGGTATTGCCACCACACGCTGCAGCAAAAACAGCCATGACTACGATTACCAACCATATTAGCAGTTTCTTACTATTCAATTTTAACCCTCCTTAGTTTTTATTTTGTTTTATTATTTCTTTCTGTAACTATTTGCTACAGAAAATTGAAACCTTTTTTTTGGGGGTACTGTAACTTGAATAAGTAATATACTTTTAACAATTAATAATAACCTGAGCTTTTCGGTGCAATTCTTCGGTGGCTGCTTGCCATTGGGAACGCACTTCCGTTAT
>DUPU01000051.1 GCA_012838175.1 Clostridia bacterium | reverse complement strand
CTACCCCCATATCTTTAATTATAAGGAGTTTTTTCATGCATAGCTAGTTATTTTGAGCATTTTTGTCAGTTTTTGCGGTTTTTCAAACATTGACAAATTAGATTTTTATTAATGCAACGTGAGTGATATTAAAGACATATTTAGTATTACGCCTCCGTTAGCCCTAACTTCCCATTAGACAATAGTTACATCCACTCCATTCTACACATCTCACACCTTCGCCGCTTTCTGCATCACAAACCCCGGCATAGGCTGTCGCATCTTCCACACAATATTTATCGGTGCAGACCCATAATGACTTTGGTAGTCCGCAAGGCCAAGGCAGATATAAGGTGCTGTCAAATTATCTTCCGTCTTATACTCCCGCACAAAAAACAACACATTTCCTCCGGTTTTTCTCTGGTTAATGTATCTCTGCCCAGTAGGGGATTCCACTGTGGTCCTCCCCTGGGACTGCCAGTGAAATAGTTCTTCATTAATAGAGTAATCATGATACATTGTAGAAGGAGAGTAGTCCTTTTCCGATTTATTTAGAGTCACAAAAAACACATCCAGGTTCTTTTCCTGTAAATACAGTACCCCTTCTTGAAAATGGCTTTTCTTATTCTCCGTATGTCTTCCCAAGGCGACCAAAATCTGATCCAGAGTGTATGCACAATATAAATCCAATGCACATTCGAAACCAATACCCTCCACGGGTTTATCCAGGAAATCAATCCGCACAAATTGATAATGCAATACATCCATTACCTCTTCATAAATCAGATCAGCTTCCAGTGCCCAATAAATTGCTTCCTCAATGGTCTTAAACCTTCCGCCCAAATCTCCTAAGCCTTTCGCCCAAAGGGTATAATGGAACATAGTCATCATGGTTTTTTCCACCGTCGAAAATTTTTGTTGATAAAAAACCTTCTGTTTCTTTAGTTTCGGAAGAAAACCTACAAGAAACTTCAACCAGCGCCGGGAATTGGCAAATGTGAGTCTTCCCAAGGCAAGGGCCATCAAATTCTCCCGTTCCCGATTCAAAGTATGTCCTTTGATTAATCCTCCTTGAACTGCCAATCCAGATACTGTGATCCGGCTGTTTTGTAGCTTGTCTCTTTATCTCCTCCTGAAATAAAGGAGATTTTTCAAATTAAAACAAACTAAATCATTTTCTTATGCCCCTGCATTTTGATAAAATGTTTTCAAAATATTTTGGGGTGATTTTTTTGATTGTATATCATGACTTTAATATTTCAGTTGAGGAGTATGAAAACCGGAGTAAGAAAAATGATTTTCCAACAGTTGAACAGTGCCCTCACTGTAAAAGTAGAGTAAGGTTATTTCGCCATGGTTTTTACTGGCGTAATGCCATTGAGGAGAAGCAACATAGAATACCTATTTTGCGACTAAAATGCCCTTCCTGTCGGAATACTATTTCTCTTCTCCCGACCTTCCTCCTATCATATTTTCAATACACTGCCGATGTGATCATAACGAAGTTAAGGGATATTATAATTGACCATAATATTGGTGACTATCATCAACTGGTACTTTTTTATCGAAAGCGCTTTCTAAATCGATTAAACCAAATTGAAATGTTCTTCCGGGATGATGGATTTAAAGGTACCTTACCTAAAGACCCAAAAGAAAAAGCCACAAAATTGTTAAGAATGATCCTCGCTTTAGGGAAAGCCACCTTCCTAAGAAGGTACAGGGGTCATTTCTCATACAACTTTATGGCACATTAATTGTACCATACCCCAGGCCTTCAAAAAAGATATTATTAATTCCACAAATCTTTTGTATAGATATATTCTTTTGACCAATTTACAATAAAAATAATGGGTTAACCGGTTAGCCTCCTATGTTAAGGAGGGATTTTCATGACTGAAAAAGATCGAGAAAACATTGCTTTATTCCGTTACGGGATTATTGCGCCCATTTTAAATGGTCAGGTCAGCAATCAAACTGAGTATTTAGCTGAAGTGTGCTCTCAAGTCCATCAGGTTCCATACTATGGTCCTAAGGAATTTGCTCCTAAAACTATTTCCTGTTGGTTGTTGGACTACCGCCGGGGAGGTTTTGACGGCCTGAAACCTAAACGACGCTCCGACCGAGGGCAGCCCCGTAAACTTAATCGGGAATTGGAAGAACATATTATTGCCCTGAGAAAAGAAGCTCGAAATCTTCCTGCCTCTGTTTTCTATGATCAGTTGGT
>DUPU01000007.1 GCA_012838175.1 Clostridia bacterium | reverse complement strand
CTGAACGGCACCCCAAATAACACCTTTGGTAGCTTCCACCAGTTCAAAATTCAAAGCAGTGGAACCGAAAATACACATGAAAATCATATCAAAAATTGAGGGAGCAACCAAAGCTGCCAACACGAATTCTTTGATGGTACGTCCTTTGGAAATCTTGGCTATGAATATACCGACAAAGGGAGCCCAAGAAATCCACCATGCCCAGTAGAAAATGGTCCATCCGCCGACCCAACCTCCTTGTTCAATGGGGTCCATCCAAAGGCTCATGCGTACAATGTTTTGTAAGTAGAGGCCGGTTCCGTTAACAAAGTTGTTCAGAATAAATACAGTAGGCCCTACCAGGAATAAGAAAAGCATTAAGCCTAAAGTGCAAACCATACTGATGTTGGACCCAATCCTGATCCCTTTCTGAATAGGGAGACAGGCGGAACACAAATAGCAAATGGTAACAACAATCAATACAGCAATATTGAGCCCCACTCCCAAGGGAACTCCGTAATTGAAATTTATTCCGGAACAGAGCTGCATTACACCTAATCCAATGGTGGTACACTGACCGGCAAATACTGCCACTAAGGTTACAATGTCAATGATTCTTACCAATGGGACCGTATATTTTGTCACCTAATAAGGGATAAAAACAGGTGCTAACTAAAGCAGGGAGGCCTTTTTTATACATCAATATTCCCATGGCAATTCCGATTACCACATAGACTGCCCAAGCACTTAATGCCCAGTGCAGGAATGAAACAGCCATGGCCCACTCCGCTGCTGCATTACTGGCTGCTTCACCGGCATAGGCCGGACCGCTCATATAATGATATAAAGGTTCACCTACGGACCAGAATACCAAGCCTATACCCATCCCGGCACCAAATAGCATGGAAAACCAGGAAAAATTGGAATATTCGGGTACGTCTTCCGGCTTACCCAGTTTAATTTGGCCATATTTGCTAAAAGCCATAAAAAAGCACCAAAGTAAAATGAAAAATACTCCACCCTGATAGAGCCATCCGAAATATTTAATAGTCCAACTCAATCCGGCATTAGCCGCTGCACCAAGGCCTGCGTTGTCAACAATTCCCCAAATGGTAAAGGCAATTAATAAAATAGCTGAAATAACAAACACGGTCGGATCAATTCTACCAAACAAGCCCCATTCTTTGGTATATTCGCTAACCGCTCTGTGTTTAAAGGCAGGTTGCTTCTGAGTATCCATCAAAAAACTCCTTTCTTGTGGATGTTTCTTAACAGTAAAAACAAAACCCCCATAACAAAAACCAAGTTAGTTTTGCCCGTAAGCCTGTAAAGTGGAACAAGCCTACGTATTCGAACAGCAGCCAGCAGTCCAAGTAAAAATATTCAACAAAAAAGACAATATAATTATATTGTTAAACCCTAAAGTATCTAATATAATTCAATACATTCAGAAGAATATTTTTCATCTGGACAAGCCATGTGGCTTTTAATAGTTCTTCTGAGGGTTTATCACCTCCCCGAAAGAAACGGCTTGGAAGGAAATTCGACTCTCTGAAAAAAGACAATTTCCTTGCTTCTTGCCGGCTTTTGATGTCGATCCTGACTCCACTTTTTTGAAAAATAAAGAGTGGAGCTGGATCGCAATTGGGATACTGATGACTGCTGTATCGCTTCTTTATGATCAACCAGAAATACTAAAATATATTCAAAGGTTTATTTTTTTATTTTTTTGTCCTAACTGAAATACATAATGTATTTTAGAGTTAGTCATAAAATATTTTAATGGTATATACCTTAAATACAATTATTCGCTATGAAAGTCAATTATCCTTTTTTTGAAAAAAATTTTTCACAATTATTAAAAAAAGGTAATGTTCCATTTTCTAGTACCGGATGTCATTTATTGTTTTAGATTTAATTTTGGACTTCCGTTTGTTTCTTTCACCATTTTAGAGGCTTTTCCATAATATAAAATGCAGATACTAATATCAGGAAAGGAGAAAAGCCATGTCCCGCAAAGATAAAACTCCGGAGATTCCTCCCCTGATTACTCCGGAAACGGTACAGGTTATTGCGGAAAATGCAGAAGCTTTGAAAGGGATCTTAGGTTCGGGAGATGAGCAAATCGTCTTGAAAAACGGATGCCCGGAACCATGCTGCTGTCCCAAATTATTAAAATTTAAATTTATTGCATGTAATGTTTGGATAATTAATGATAATGCTGATTGCAGTGAGAATTGACCAAAATAGTTTTACAATTTAAAGCTACAGACAACAAAGACCTTTTCCTAATCTGGTGGAAAAGGTCTTTGTTTTGTAAAGTTTTTTCGAAATATGCCCGGAACCTGAAACAACAATGATTTTCATAATAAATCATTCCTTAAGTTTATTCTTTCAGTTCATTTAATATGGCGGCAGTTACGGAACAGCCCAGGCGGCTGCATCCCAATTCCCGGAACCTGATTGCCTGAGCCAATCTTTTAATACCTCCGGCGGCTTTAATCTGCACATGGGGCAGGCAATATTTTCTCATGAGAATCACGTCATCTTCCTCTGCTCCACCGGGGGCAAATCCTGTTGATGTCTTGGCAAAATCCGCCCCTGTTTCATTAACAATTTGGCAAACCTTGATTTTCTCTTCATCACTTAAGTAGAAGTTTTCAAAAATCACCTTTACCCTAACCTGATGCCGATGGGCTGCCTCAACAACAGCTTTTACGTCTTCCTTTACATAATCATAAGCACCGGATTTCATTTTTCCAATATTAATAACCATATCCAATTCTTTGGCTCCATGGGAAATAGCCTCTTCCGCTTCCGCAACTTTGCACCGGGTGGTTGTTGTTCCGTGGGGAAAGCCGATAACCGTGGTAACCAGCACCTTGCTGTTTTTTAAAATTTCAGCGGCAAGCCTTACATCACCGGGACGAACACAGACAGCTGCGACCCCGTGAAAATCAGCCACCCTACAGCCTCTAATTATATCCTCATCGGTAAGATTTGGTTTTAATAAAGCATGATCAATCATACCTGCAATATCCCCGTAAGATAACATTGTTTTCTCCACTTCTTTTCAGATTCCTGCCATTTTTGTTTTAATTGCCGGTTAAACCAGCCAGAGCAGAACCGATCAAGACAGCATGGTCCACGCTGATAAATTCATAATTGATTCCTTTTTCCTCAACCAAATATTTTTTCAGATAATACGCAATTTTGTTCTTCAAACCCTTCATGGTATAAAAAGTGGTACCTTCGGCGGTAATACCCACAGGCCGGCACGGACTAATGCCTTTCCCGGTTTTTAGCATCAGGGACGCCAGATTTACCGCCGCGAAAACCGCTCCACGTTCTATAATTGCATCCATAAGCCAATATGTTAATCTGCTGTCCTTATCCCTTCCCTCTTTTATACAAGGGGTTAACGGATTAAGGAGGGAGGGAGGATAGTGCATAAAATCATTTACATCCTTTGTTTCCAACCGGTTGATACCTGCCAGAACCTTGGCAAAGGAAGCAGAGAAAATTCCCTCTGCCGCCGCCTTTTTTAAGACTGTTAATACCAATTTCCCCAGATAAGCCCCGGAAATCATTTTTTCAAAGACATACTGTCCCGGATTATTTTGATGAGAGTCAAATTCCAGATCCAGCGCTCCCCGAGGTGCTTTTCCGTAATTCCCGGACTCCACATTAATAATCATCCTTTGCCCGTTCTCCCATGTGGAAACCTTTTTAATCCGTTCCCTGCTTTCAATGTAGCAAGTATTCATCCCCGTACCCAGGATAAACCCGATATAATCGTCATAAGTCCGGTCCGTAGAAACAACCGTCCCGGCCAGGAGGGCAGCTGTAGTATCATTTAACAGAACAATCTTTTTTTCCGTCCGGTACCCCTTGCTTCTAAAAGCTTTTAACAGGTTTTCCCCGATTAATTCCCCCACTACACCTTCTACTTTTATCTCTTTGGTAAGGCTGATTAACCTTCCGTCCAGATTCGGCGCCATTTCCGTCGGATAGGAAAAACAAAATCCAATGCGGGGACCGGCGTCTAAAAGAGGTTCCAAACAATCCGCCAAAGCCCGGAAAAACTCGTCTTTCATCATCATTTTATAAGAACCGGGCATAGGATATTTGGCAAAATTGCTGATTTGCGGTTGTTTTTCCTGATTAAAACAGACCGTTGCCACCCGAAGATTGGTCCCTCCCGCATCCACCACAATCACAGGTTCATTTACCGGGACATCCTGAATGGGCTCAATATAGGTGGGAATCACTTTTAAAGTGCTTTCTTTACCTTCTAAGCCCCGGGTCATCTCTTCCAGGAAAGCCCGGCAATTTTCCTCAAAATCTATTTCTGTGGCATCCAAACGATATTTATGCAAAAACTCCTTTATTACGGTTCTTTCTTTCAATGCAAACCATCCTTTACCTTATTAACACGCCTTTAAAACGCCCAAAATCAGCCTTATTTATGCTTGGCGTCCTTATATTGAAAACAGAATATCGAGGACCGTCACATTTATGTCCTGTTTTTATACCCTTCAATAATTCTCCTTGCCCCTTCCAGACAATTCTGCCTGATGATGTCCAAATCTTCCGGTGCAGCATGATCAATATGTATTCCCGCAGTAACAGCTGTAATTTCCCCGGTTTCCCGACAGATTTTCTGTCCTACTTCTTCCGCCACAATTACATCCTTATGTCCAGGTACTGGGATGACCCAGGAATCTGAACTTATTCCCGTTCCGGTAAGACTTTTTCTGGGAATATTTAAAACTACTCCTCCTACATGAGTCTTATTTCCTCCGGTCATAAAAACACTGATTCCTTCCTGAGTAATTATTGTAAAAAAATTAACCGCATGCTTTTCCTTACCGATTGAAAAGTTAAACTCCATTTGACTACATCCTCCTATCACCAGTAAAGTAATATTTTCTACTTTAAATTGTCAGCTGCCCCATGGTTTGGTTAGCTTATGTTCCACGTTTAATTGGTCTAAAATTCGGCCTACAAAATGGTCCACAATTTCTGAAATTGTTTGGGGTTTGTGATAAAAAGCCGGGACAGGCGGCATAATTACCACCCCTAAACGTGATAGTTTTAACATATTTTCCAGTTGAATAGCAGTTAAAGGTGTTTCCCGCACCGCTAAAATTAATTTGCGCTGCTCTTTAAGAGTTACATCGGCACTTCTATGGATTAAATTATCGGCAATGCCATTGGCAATAGAACCTAAAGTTTTCATGCTGCAAGGTATTATCACCATTCCTTGATGTTTAAATGAACCGCTGGCTATAGCTGCCGCTTGATTATCCTCATCATAATAATGAGTTGCCAGACCATATATATCATCCAGACTGTAAGAAGTTTCAAGTTCAATAGTCTTTTGGGCCCATTTACTAATGATCAAATGAGTATTGATTTTAAGCTCTTTCATTACTTCCAGAAGTCTGATACCAAAACAAGTTCCGGTAGCACCGGTTATTGCAATAACTATATTCATCCTATAAAACCTCCATAAACTTTGTTTGGACCCTTGTAAACCTGGGAATAAAACTTACGTAATTAGTTATTATTCTTTCATAGGGATAAATTGGTTTTTTCAGGAAATTATGAAAAACGTTCAAATTTCTCCTTTATCTTCTACCCTTCTAATATTTGCTATTACTATCATACGATACATTCAATATTCAAGTCCAGTATACATTTTTTAGTAAACTATCCCGATGGATCCTCATGAATATACTACATTTTACTGCAGGATTTCTTAATAATGAGAAGAATTTATAAGTTGTGAGAATATTTGGGGAGAGACGATAAATGGGCTACCTTTATAAATTACAAAAAGATGTGCAAAGCATTGCCGAAGTAATTTCTGCCGCCTTGAAACTGGAAACGGAAATTGTGGATGAAGACTATATTGTCCTCGGCGCTACCGGGCGTATCCGAGGACTTCTTTTGCACCAGAGGTTGTCCGATTCCCATATCAACCGTTATGTTATGGAAACAAAGAATCCTTTTGTCCTTACCAAGCCAGGCCGGCATAAGATGTGTGCTCCCTGTTCGGAAAGGGATGATTGTTATTACCTGGGAGGAATTTATTACCCCATAAAATTAAAAGAAAAGTGTTACGGTGTAATCAGCTTGGTAGGATTTAACGAAATTCAAAAGGAGCTTTTGATCAACAATCAAAATACATATTTAGATTTCACGGGAAAGATGGCCGACCTCCTGGCGACAAAAGTGCAGGAAGTTATGATCATGGAAGAACTGCGCCGAACCAATGAGTATTTGGAAACCATCATCAATTCTGTTTATGAAGGGATAATTTCCTGCGATCATCAGGGTAAGATTACCTGTTTTAATCAAACCGCCGTAAAAAAATACGGCATTCCCAAACAGGAAGCTCTCGGAAAACATATCTCCGCCATCGTGCCCGGCAGCCTGCTCAACAAGGCACTCCGGGATGGAAAATCCTTTTACGAAGAAAAAATTCAATGCAAAAATGCCCACGGGGAAACCATCAACCTGATTTCCAACACCACTGTGATTAAAGAAGGAGAAAACATATTAGGGGCTGTAGAATCCTTTACTCCTGAAGAAAGTATTTACCGGGTGGCCTTTCGCCTAACCGCCCGGGAACAAAATGCAGTTTTTCAAAAGATTATCGGCAGCAGCTTGGCTATGAAAAGAATTAAAAAAATGGTTTTAAATGTAGCCGGCACATCGTCTACTGTTTTAATCACAGGGGAAAGCGGCACCGGCAAGGAGCTT
>DUPU01000050.1 GCA_012838175.1 Clostridia bacterium | reverse complement strand
GCCCAGCGCTTGGTGCGTGTTATCTGCCCTGTTTGCAAAAAGTCTTTTGAATTAGCCGATAATTCCCCGGAAAGACGATTTATGGGCATACCGGACGGGGTTCCGGTGACTCTTTACCGGGGTACAGGGTGTCATCAGTGCGGACAAACAGGTTACCGAGGGCGGATTTCCATTCAGGAAATGCTAATTGTTACTCAGGAAATTAGAAAACAGATCCTTTCTTATGCTCCTGCAAATGAAATTAGAGATACCGCCCTTAAGCAGGGTATGATCAGCATTACAAATGATGGTATTCAAAAGGCTTTACTGGGTATTACCACCATTGATGAGGTGATGAGAGTCGCTACAACCGAAGAATTATAAGGAGATGAGATATGAATATTATTGAGATTCTAACCCGGGCAAAAGAACTGGCAGCCTCTGACATACATCTAACCGTTGGCTGTCCTCCTGTTTTTCGCCTTTTTGGTGTGTTAAAACCTCAAAAAGAGTGGGCTATTCTTACTCCCGAAATCACAGAAGCCTTATGCCTGCAGCTGATGAATAATCATGCCGCCTCCTTGGTAAAAAACAAGGGCCAGGCTGATTTTTCTTTTGAAGTTAGCAAGGTAGGCCGTTTTCGGGTGAATATTTACAAGCAAAAAGGGTCTTTTGCTGCTGCCATCAGAACAATTGATTCCCATATTTTGACTTTGGAAGAATTAAATTTACCTATTGTTTTAGCTGACTTCTGCAGAAAGACCCGGGGATTGGTTTTAGTTACCGGCCCTACCGGGAGCGGAAAAACGACAACCTTGGCATCAATGATTGATTTGATCAACCGGGAGCAAAGTAAACATATTTTAACTTTGGAAGACCCCATTGAGTTTATTCATTTCCACAAAAAATCAATTATAAATCAAAGGGAAATCGGCAATGACTCCTCATCCTTTGCAGAAGCTTTAAGGGCAGGATTGCGTCAGGACCCGGATGTAATCTTGGTGGGGGAAATGCGGGATCTGGAAACAATTTCAACTGCTATTACAGCGGCGGAAACAGGGCATTTGGTATTTGCCACTTTACATACATCCGGGACAGCTCAAACTGTAGAAAGGATTATTGATGTATTTCCACCTCATCAGCAGTCTCAGATCAGAGTGCAGTTGGCAGCTACCATTCAAGGAATTGTTTCCCAGATCTTGGTCAGGAGAATGGATAAAGAAGGAAGAATTGCTGCAGTGGAAGTATTAGTAGGGACACCGGCCGTTCGCAATATGATTCGGGAAGGGAAAACCCATCAGTTAAATTCCATGATTCAAGCCGGTGGCAAATACGGTATGCAGACGATGGAATCCTCTTTTAAAAAATTAATTCAAGCTGGGATAGTCAGCCCTCAAGAGGCCATAAATTATGGAGTAAACATTAATGATTTCAATAATGATTATAATTCTGCAAAATTTGAAAAAGAATTCTTATATTCGTGAAATTAAAAAAATTTAATATTATTGCAGGAATTTGGAAGATGATGTAGAATAATACACAACTGCGGAAAAATTTTCAAAATATATAAATTTGTTGTTTTGGTAAACTACCCGAAAGGGTAGGGCACAAAGCTATGGGTCTTCAGTTCCGGCAAATTATGGGGAACAATGACTGCCAGGCTGCATCATTTATTTGTGCAGCTTTTTTATTCATATTTTCTCATAAAAGTGTGGACACGAGGATAGGAGAATTGTAATGGCTGTTTATAGTTATAAAGTTCGGGACTTAAGCGGTCGCGTCTTTTCCGGTACCATGGAAGCTGATGATGAAAAAAAAGTAGTTGAGTACTTAAGGAGCCGGGATTATTTTATTACTGATATCAACCTGCAAAGGGTAAGAAACTATAGTTTTAGTCTTCCTAAGTTTTATCCCCGGGTAAAAGCAAAAGATATGGCCATGTTCTGCCGCCAGCTGGCGACACTGATGGACGCCGGGGTACCGATTTTAGCTTGCTTAAAAATTCTTCAGGAACAAGCGGAAAACC
This sequence comes from Clostridia bacterium, assembly GCA_012838175.1. Classification (GTDB taxonomy): domain Bacteria; phylum Bacillota; class Dehalobacteriia; order Dehalobacteriales; family Dehalobacteriaceae; genus DUPU01. Next base: position 4,551 of record DUPU01000050.1, on the reverse strand, counting down.
TGAGGTTGAAAAACACTTTAAATCAGGTAATTTTTAACTTGGAAAGCGGAAATTCTCTTGCTAATTCCATTCGCCCTTTTCCCCAAGTATTTCCTGAGATTCTGGTCAGTATGGTGGAAACGGGAGAAATGAGTGGTGCTTTAGATGAGGTTATGGTTCGCCTGGCCAATCATTTTGAACGGGAGCATGATATTTGGGAAAAAACTAAATCGGCCATGACTTACCCCATCGCAATTATGGTGGTTTCCCTATGTGCCATTACTTTTATGCTGGTATTTATGCTGCCTAGAATTATCGGGATGATGCCGGATACAGGAGAACCGCTGCCGCTTCCCACGAGAATGGTTTTAGGTGTCAGTGAAGGGATTATAAATTATTGGTGGGTGATAGCAATATCAGCTCTGGGAGTATGCGGTGCAGTCAGGAAAACTGCAGGAAAAAAAACAGTGCGGGAGATATTTGATACTTATGTGATTAAACTTCCGGTTTTTGGAAGGCTATTTAATTATATGATTGTCAGCCGTTTTGCCCGTTCATTGGGTACGATGCTAAAATCCGGAGTAGGTATTTTGGAAGCTTTGGGAACAGTACAAAGGACATTGGGAAATAAGATGATGGCGGAAGAAGTGGAACGGGCAAAGGAAAGTATCATCCAGGGAAAAGGAATCGCCGATCCCTTAGAGGGTTCTAAATTAATTCCCCCTATTGCCGTTCAAATGATTGCCATTGGCGAGGAGAGTGGATCCCTGGATACCCTGTTAGAGAAAGTGGCCGTCTTTTATGACAGGGAAGTAGACAACATGCTTGCCAGGCTGTCTACTATGGTGGAGCCGGTAATGATTATTGGTTTGGGGTTGATATTGGGATTTATTATTATCGCGATGATGCTGCCCATGTTTACGGTGATGACTAATGCCCCAATATAGGAAGTGGATTCGATGGTAAGGAGTGATGCCTTTTGTTGGCAAAAATAAGAAAATATTTAAATAATGAACGAGGGTTTACTTTAATTGAATTAATGGTGGTAGTAGTTATTTTAGGAATTTTAGCCTCTATTGCTATTCCCAGATTTGCCCATAAGGTTCCTGAAGCAAAGGCAGTAAAAACTCAAGCGGATATAAAGATTATCCAAACAGCGGTAGATTTGTATTTTTTTGATTACGGGGTATACCCCACTGATACTGAGCAATTGGTTGAGGAAGGATATCTCAAGGAAAATCCAGTTAAGGCAGACGGAGTTTCTCCGTATACCATTAACCCGGCAGACGGGACCGTAAATTAAACTATAGAAAGTGGAAGGTCAAAATGACTTTTGGCCCCCAAAATCAAAAGTGATGAGGATTTTAAAGAGATAAAAGACAAATACAATAGTTAACTCATTTATAATGATTTAATTATAATAATTTTATTTTTACGAGAGGAGGTGAAAGAATTGCTACAGAAAATACGCAAGATGATCAAGTCAGATAAGGGGTTTACTCTTATTGAACTGATGGTGGTAGTAGTTATCCTGGGTATTTTAGCAGCTATTGCCATACCGCGATTTGCCGATAAGAGTCAACAAGCTGCTGGTGCTGCTCAGAAGGCGGATATTAAAATCCTGCAAAATGCTGTTGATATGTATTATTATGATCACAATACATGGCCTAGTGCAAATATGTCTGAATTAGCGCCAAATTATGTGAAAGAAGTTCCTTCTGACAAATATGAGTTGGATACGTCAACAGGTGAGGTTAAAGTTAAAACCGGCTCCTAATGATTAAATTTCTATTTGAATGACAGGGCAAGAGCCCTGTCATTCACTCCCATATCTTTGAGGTGCATCATGGACTTATTGATAATATTTATTTTTGGTCTTATTATCGGCAGTTTTCTAAATGTTTGCATCAGCCGCCTGCCAAAAGGGGAATCTGTTGTTTTTCCCTCCAGTCGGTGTGAGGCATGTAATACAAGGTTAAGATTTTTTGATCTGGTTCCTGTAGCCAGTTTTTTGCTATTAAAGGGGAAATGCCGTTATTGCGGATTTAAGCTTTCCTGGAGATATCCCGGGGTGGAGATTATTACCGGTATACTTTTTGTTCTTATCTATTTAACAAGGGATTGGAATGCGAGGCTTATTTCCGATTTTTTTTGGACAAGTCTCTTGCTGGTAATCTCTTTTATTGACATGGATTATTATCGTATTCCGGATTCTTTAATCCTGATTGGATTAGGGGCGGGTTTGATCTTTCAGATATTTATTCCTTCCCTTAGCCTTTCTGAGTCTATACTTGGTTTTATTACCGGGGGAGGAATCCTTTTTCTCTTTGCTCTTATCAGCAGGGGTGGAATGGGAGGGGGAGACATTAAACTGGGAGCTTTAGCCGGTGTGTTTCTGGGGTGGAAATTAGTAATCCTCTCCTTATTTTTGGCGGCATTATTTGCTTCCGCCACAGGCTTATTTTTGATAGTCACTAAAAGGAAATCCCGCAAAGATCCCATCCCCTTTGGACCTTTTCTGTCCCTGGGGGCATTTATATCATTGTTTTGGGGAAATCATCTTGTTTTATGGTATCTGAGTTATTTTGTGAAGTAGTAGAAGCAGTATATCAAATAGTGTTTTTCAATTAATCAGGAGTTTTAAGAAAATGGCTTTGATAGAATCGGGACAAAAAACAAACTTTGTTTTGTTAATACTTATTTTTGTTCATGGACTGACAGCGGCCTGGGAAGCCCAATACAGTCACGAATTGGTCTATTGTTTTTATTTTCTTATCGCTCCCTTGACCATGTATTATTTGCTTAAAGGACGGACCGGTAATTGTCTACCCGTGATTTCACATATACCATTAATACTTTTTCTCATTTTCAGTGTTATGTCCATATTTTGGACGATAAATATGAATGAAACCCTAGGTGAGCTGTATAAATTGTTTTTTTACGTCCTTATGTATTATTTGGCATCAACGTATTTGAAAGAAAGAGATGTGGAAAAACTGGTGACCGCAGTTTTGATTATTGGAACGGCAATTGCTCTTTTAGGCATTTTGTTGTATTTATTTATCAAATCCCAGCGGATTATTTCTGTTTTTAACAATCCCAATCCTTTCGGGACATATCTGGCTATGTTAAGCTTAACGGGATTAGGAGTATATTTATATGAAACAAAGAGCAAATGGCCGGCAGTTTCATTTATCATTATTACATGTGCCTTGATATTAACCGGTTCCAGGGGGGCTATCTTTGCTTTTGGGCTGGCTTTTCCCTTGCTTTTTTTTCATCTTCCCCGAAAAAAAGTTTTTGTTAAATTAGGAGAATCTCTTTTTCTCTTTTTGCTGGTGGGAATAAGTGTTTATATATTAAGCATTGCAGCACCCTGGATTCAGGATAAAGAGATTAGTGTCGGTGCCTTGGCAGAATTAGTAGTGCGGGACAGTTCCGTTACATCATCGTCTGTTGTGGGACGTTTATCTTTTTGGCAGGTAGCCTGGAATATGGCTATGTTTCGTCCCTTGACAGGTTTTGGACTGGGAACCTACCACCTTGCTTATAATTCTTTCCGTCTGGATGATAAATGGTGGTCCATGTTTGCTCATAACAATTATCTGCAAATATGGGCTGAAAGCGGCGTATTTGCTTTACTATCTTTTTTAGCTTTTTTCCTGGTGTACTATTTTTTTGCTCTAAAAGAGATCAAAAATGTTAAAAAAGAAGGATTATATCGGGGTCTCCTGGCAGCCTGTTTAGCGTTTTTACTCCATATCTTTGTTGAATTTACCTGGAATATGCCTACGGTAACTATTTTATTTTGGATTTTTCTAGGAAGCATTATGGCTCTTAGGGCAAGGGACAAGGATGAAAGATACCTATGCAGAAAAAGTATTTTTCGTTATATTGTGGCGGTGCTGGTTTTTCTTCTTCTCTTGGGTAGCGGACAGCAATTCGTTGCCTATTTCATGGCCGTATCTGCTGAAAAAGCTCAAAAACAAGAGAATTTTCAGGAGGCCGTGCAGAAATATCGGATGGCAACTCGGATTTTTCCTTTCCGGGCTGAGTATTTTGCAGGTATATCGGATAATTATTACTATTTATATTTGATTTCCAACGAGCAGAAACAGCTTAATGCAGCAATATCTTTCCGCAAAAAAGCGATTGCTTTAAGCCCCTATGATTATAAAAATTATCGGTTACTGGGCTGGCTGCTTTGGCGAGAGGGGAAGGCGGAGGCAGAATATTATCTTAAACAGGCGGTAAAACTGGGTGGATTTACTCCCGGCTGTTTCACTGATTTAGGTTATTATTACCTGACCCAAAATAAATTAGCCTATGGAGAAAAGGTCCTTATGGAGGGGTTAAGACAAAGCATCTATGCCTACAAAAATGCCCCCGGTTCATCTGAAAAAGCTGAGGTTATAAGGGAGCAAATTAAAATGCACCAGGGACTGGCTTTGATGTATCGAGAGCAAAAATTGTACCAAAAAGAAAAAGAAGAGTTGGAAAAAATACTGGAGCTGGAACAAAACGAATTCGGTTCGGAACATCTTGTTGCGATACAACCCTAACTTTTAGCTG
>DUPU01000049.1 GCA_012838175.1 Clostridia bacterium | reverse complement strand
TCCCCCGGGCAACCAGGTAAGAAACCAGCAAATACAAACTACTATTTAAATATCATTTTACTATATAAATTATATTATTTGACAAACAATTTAGAAATCCTGCTATTGTCAATAAAATATTTATTTTTAATTGCTTATCCTGATCCAGCTCGCCCCAGTTTATAAATTGGTATGGTTGGTATCATTACAACTTCTGGTTTCTTCTATCTCTTTATTATTTTATTTCCGGGGCATAAAGGATCCGGCTGCATTTTTCACAATAAATACTGCCAGGAAAGGTCCTTGCCTCTTTCACAATAGTTATGGGAATTATGGTTCTACACCCGCTGCAGGCGTGATTCTCCATAACCTTTGCTACAGGTGTTCCTTTGAATTTTTCCTTATTTTCTTTATACCAGGTTAAAGTTTTATTATCCAACTCTAACAATAACTTCTTTTTATCTTCTTCTATAGATTTCATTTCCTGCTCTAAATTCAATTTTACCTGGTTATATTGAAGCTTTAGTTTATTAAACTTCTGATACTCTTTCTTAAGTTCCAACTCTAACTCACTGAGTTCTTTTTCGACACTCTCCTTTTCATCCATCATGATAATAATTTCATCACTAATACGAGAAATTTGCTCGCTTAATATATTAATTTGTTGTTCAATGTTCTCCAATTCTTTAGAATTTTTAATTGTCCCGGCATAAAGAAGCCTGCTTAATTCCTTTTGATTATCTTCCAGTCCGCTTACCTGATGCTCTGCTTTTTTTAAACGACGGGAAATATTAGCATGAACCTCTTTTGTTGTTTCTAATTTTTTTTTACTTTGATTAAATCTTTCTTTAATTCTTTTCAACTCCTTGAATTGGGGCAAAGCCTTTAATGACTTCTCTAATTCTTCCTCCTTTCTTTCCATTTCTTGAAAGCGATATAAAAGTTCTAACAACATTCTTAAAACCTCCCTAAAAAATAAAACAGGATAGGCAAATAATCCTATCCTAATAAATATTCCAGGGGTTAGTATTAATTTGGCTGGTTAAAACTTGAACCCCATTCCCTTTTAATTTATTCTTTAAATTGTCAGCCAACACCGACATAAATTGGACTTCGCTGTCATAATGACCGGCATCGATTACTGCTATGCCCATAGCTAAAGCATGCTGTCCTTCGTGAAATTTCACATCCCCTGTGATGAAACACTGGGCACCTTTTTTTTGAGCGGCCTGAAAACAAGACATTCCTCCGCCCCCTAAAACAGCAACCTTAGAAATCACCATTTCTGGGTCTCCTATAACCCTAATCCCGTTCCCATTAAAAATTTCCTTGATTTTCTTGGCTAAATCTGCTAGTTTTACAGGTTGGGCCAAACTCCCGATTCTCCCTAACCCGTACTTTACCCCATTCAATTCAGTAGGATAGATATCGAATGCTGCTTCTTCATAAGGGTGGCTTTTTAACATAGCCTGAATCACCGAATTCAATCTATATTCCGGGACAATGGTTTCCAGCCTATATTCAGGTGTTTTCTCCATTTTTCCTGCAGCCCCGATAAAAGGTTTTGTCCCTGCCAAAGGTAAAAAAGTCCCCTCACCTAAAACGGAAAATGTACAGTGAGAGTAATTGCCGATATGGCCTCCGCCTGCTTCACAAATAGCATCTCTTACCTGGTCCAAAAAATCTCTCGGCACAAAAACCACAAGCTTATAAAGCTTGTCTTTCTTTGTTTCAGCCAAAACTTCAACTTCCCTGAGATCAAGAATTTCCGCTAAGAAATCATTAATTCCTCCCGGTGCAATATCTAAATTGGTATGAGCGGCAAAAAGGGAAATTTCATGTTTAATTAGTTTCCGAACTGCCTTTCCCAAAGGTTCATGATACAATAAATTTTTGACCGGATGAAAAAACAGGGGGTGATGAGATATAATTAAGTCTACTTTTTTATGTACGGCTTCGTCAATTACCCTTTCATCCGTATCTAAAGAAACCAGCAGCCGATGTACAGTCTGGTTATAATCCCCTACCTGCAGTCCAATATTATCCCACTCCTCAGCCAAAAAGGAAGGAGCCAGTTCCTCCATTACTTTTATTATTTCCGCTACAGTTACAGACATGCCATCACTCTTTCCAAGGTATTAATCTTTTCATGCAAATCTTGCTTTTGAATTTCCGTTCTTGGTTTCGTGCTGTTTTGCAAGGAAACTTCAATTGACTTTAAGACCTTAATCCTTTCTGAGAGATATTCTTTAAGCAAAGGATGCTTTTTTTTCAAAAGTATCGGACCGATTTCTGCTTCTTCCTGAGTTAAAGTGCTTTGGCCGTGGTCGGCAGCGACAATTTCATAAAAGATTTCATCTTCCCAAATTAGCTCCTCATCCTTAATCTCCCACTGATGTTCAGCCAACCAAGTTCTAAGTCTTGGTACGTTACGCATTGGCTGCAGAATCAACCTTTTAGCTTGACTTAGAACCTCAGGTGTTTGGTCCAAGATCTTTATCATGGTCGAAGCACCCATGCCGGCTATTACTATGGTTTCTACTTCACCGGGCATTAAAACCGTTAGTCCGTCACCTAAACGAAGATCTATCTTTTTTCCAACAGCTAAAAGACTGATTAAGTTAGCTGCAGCTGCCAACGGACCTTTATTGACATCGGTGGCAATAACATAAGGAGAAATCCTAGACATAACCAAATATGCCGGTAAATACCCGTGATCAGTCCCGATATCGGCAACTACCGAACCCTTCGGTACCATAACCGCCACTGACGCTAATCTTTTGGAAAGCTTTACCTGCAAGGCCTCACCACCTTAATGATTGATGAAAACTTTACCTGTTATCGGGTATTTCTAACTGATGAATATTTATCATATCTTGTTACCTTAGTATTCGCATCTTTGGAATAATAATCCTGCCAAATATAAAAAATTAATACGTTTAAATGCTCAGAAAAATAAAAAGCAAGAAACATGTCAAATGCCTCTTGCTTTTTTTAAATCTATTATTGGTGGGCCCACCTGGGATCGAACCAGGGACCGACCGGTTATGAGCCGGTGGCTCTACCGCTGAGCTATAGGCCCAATAAAAATGGCTCCCCGAGTTGGACTCGAACCAACAACCACTCGGTTAACAGCCGAGTGCTCTACCATTGAGCTATCGAGGAATGCCCGTTCAGCAATAGTCATTATACTAAAAAAATGCTTGTCGGTCAATAAGTATAACCCCTATTTTTTGAGGTAATTTTTACGGGCATGCAATAATTTCTTATTTTTAACCTTAGTCCAAATAATCCTTTAACTTCTTGCTTCTACTGGGATGACGCAGTTTTCTTAAAGCTTTGGCTTCAATTTGACGAATACGTTCCCTGGTTACGCCAAATACCTGTCCTACTTCTTCCAAAGTTCGGGAACGTCCATCCTCTAATCCGAAACGTAACTGAAGCACCTTCTTTTCCCGGGGAGTAAGAGTTTCCAACACTTCTTCCAGTTGTTCTTTTAAAAGCATAAAAGAGGCCGCTTCTGCAGGAGCTGGAGCATCTTCATCCTCAATAAAATCTCCTAAATGACTGTCTTCTTCTTCTCCAATGGGAGTTTCCAAAGATACCGGTTCTTGAGCAATTTTCATAATTTCTCTAACACGTTCCACAGGTATGTCCATCTCACGAGCAATTTCTTCAGGCAAGGGTTCTCGCCCTAATTCCTGAAGTAACTGCCGGGAAACCCTGATTAACTTATTTATGGTTTCTACCATGTGGACCGGAATCCTGATGGTTCGTGCCTGGTCAGCAATTGCCCGGGTAATGGCCTGGCGAATCCACCAGGTGGCATAGGTGCTGAATTTGAAGCCTTTTTGGTAATCGAATTTTTCCACTGCTTTAATCAATCCTAAATTTCCTTCTTGGATTAAATCCAAAAAAAGCATTCCTCTGCCCACATACCTTTTAGCAATACTGACTACCAAACGCAGATTGGCTTCCGCTAACCGCCTTTTCGCTTCTTCGTCACCTTTCTCCATTCTTTTTGCTAATTCTACTTCTTCTTCTGCGGTAAGCAAAGGTACCCGTCCTATTTCCTTTAAGTACATCCTTACAGGATCATCAATGGCCACTCCTTCCGGAATGGACAAATCTATCTCCGTCTCAGTTTCTTCAGGGGAGGAACTGACCTCATCATCAGGATGTTCCAAAGTCTCCAGCTCACCGGATCCGGAAGTAACCTCTATTCCCATATGCCCTAATTGCTCATAAATTTCATCCATTTGATCTGGTGATAAATCAATTTCGCTGAGCATATTCATAATCTCCGTATAAGTCAGAACGCCTTGCTGTTTTCCCGTATCTATTAGCTTTTTTACTGCATCAAGTTTCGTTTGATCCGGCTTCATTATTTCCCCCCTTCCAATGGGTAATGTTCAGATTATCTTTTAAGCTGCTGTACCTGCTGTTGAAGCATAGTAAATTCTTGCAGCAGCTGGATGGTATCACCGGTCATATTATCCTGCTCATGTTGATGGATTATTTTCTGAATTTCCTGAATGCGTTTCTTTAACCGGTATAACTTGATAGTTTTTATATAATCCCGGACTAATAACTCTCTATTATTATTACCAGGTAATTCTTCCATAAACAATTGAGAGGTAAATTGTTTTAAAATCGGCTGCTCCAAACGTTCAATTAAAGTTACAGGCAACCAGTCAAATTCCTCATATATATTTTTAATAAAGTAAAGAATTGCAGTAATCTTTTCCTCTTTAGCAAAATCCAATCCTAATGATTCTTCCACTAAATCAAAAGTTGCCCGGTCCTCCACCATTAATTTACACAAATTCATTTCCGCAAGAGCCAGGGCATTTTGTCTTTTACCCCCGGTGATACAGGTAACAGGCACCTGAGTATTGTTAGTATGCTTTTCCTTGCTAAAAATATCCGTTTTTTCAACTATTTTCTTGGATTGGCGGAGATCTGCATAAATGGATTCCATAGAGATTCCTAAGGTATTTGCCAACAATTTAATGTACTGATCCTTTTCCACTTGACTCTTAATCCTATTTATATCAGGAAGAAGTTCTTTTACTACGTCGGCCTTCCCTTGGATAGTTTTTAAATTGTATTTACCCATGGCTGCCTGCAGTTTATATTCCACCAAACTAAGGGACTTGTTCTGCACTAGCTGCACCCAGGCCCCATAATTATACTTATGTAAAAAATCGTCAGGATCCATCTTATTTGGCAACTGCAGCACCCGGACCCGAAAACCTATGTTCTGTAAAATCTCCAGTCCTCGGTAGGCAGCCTTGGCACCTGCAGTATCCGCATCATAAGCAATAAGTACATTAGAAGAATACCGCTTCAAAAGCTTTCCCTGCTCTGCTGTTAACGAAGTCCCCAATGAGGCCACAGCGTTTTTAATACCAAACTGAAAGGCGGTAAGTACATCCATATAACCTTCCATGATAATAGCCTCATCAAATTGGCGGATATAGCCGGCCGCCAAGTTCAGACCGTATAGGCTCTGAGATTTATTAAAAATAGGAGTTTCCGGGGAATTGAGGTATTTGGGGAGTTCATCACCCATTACCCTGCCACCGAAAGCAATTACTTTACCCCGGTAATCCCTGATGGGAAACATCAGACGATTTCTAAATTTATCGTAATAAGTACCCTTGTCACTTTTAGCTGCCAGTCCCGCCTTTTCCATTTCCTCTGGAGTAAAGCCTTTACTTGAAAGATATTTAACCAAAGTATTCCAATATGGAGGAGCATATCCCAGGTAAAAAGTTTTTATCACATCCAAAGCGACTTCTCTTTTTTTTAAATACGTTAAAGGAAGCTTTCCCTTTTCCGGGTCGAAAATTATTTTATGATAAAATTCCGCCGCTAATTCATGCATTTCCAGCAAGCGGCGTATTTCTGATTGTTTATTATAATCTTGAACCGAGATGTCTACCTCAGGAATAACCACCCCAACTTTTTCCGCCAGTTTGGCTGCTGCTTCCGGAAAAGTCAAATTCTCCTGGTCCATAATAAAATTAATAACACCGCCTCCTTTATGACAACCGAAACAATAGAAAATCTGTTTATCAGGAGAAACTGTAAAGGACGGTGTATCTTCCAGGTGAAAAGGACACAACCCTACATAATTCTTACCCTGTCTTTTTAAACTGACGTAATCGGAAATTATCTCAACAATATCTGCTTTTCCACGAATTTCATCAATAATTTCCGGCGGTACAAATTTCATCTTCTGCACCACCTCATTTATACCATTACCTAGTTAACTTAATCAGTAACAGAACATCCTTTCCTAATGATGTTTCGCCATTTTTCCTTTGAATCCTTCTTTTTTTACATCAGGACAAAATTATAAAACTTTTTAATAATTTTTGTAAAGATTTTGTAAACTTATCTCGATCTTCCTCGGTAAAAGGGGCGGGTCCCTTTATCTTTCCTCCGCCTCTCCTTACCTTAGAGGAAATATAACGCTGAAAAAGCAACCCATTAATATTTTCTTTGCTAAAAATCAAACCCCGGGGAGATAATGCCATGCCCTGCTTTCCCAAAACCAGAGCCGCCAAGCCATAATCCTGGGTTACTACAATATCTCCTGCTTTTACCCTGTTGGCAATAACCAAATCAGCAGCATCAGGACCTGTATCAGCTATAATAACTGTTACTCCCGATTCTTCATTAATCCTATGATTCAATGAAGCCACCATTTCCACCGGAATATTTGCCTTTTTACCCAGAGAAATAATAATATCCTTCACTGGACAAGCATCGGCATCAACTAAAATTTTCAAATGAAACCTCCCCCGAAGTATTACTATATTCGCTATATTCTTAATAATTCCTTCATTTACTAATAAAAATCAATTTGGTCATCTCAGATAAAAAGCTTTTTATTATTACCTGCCTCTAGGTAATTTATTTCCAGAGAAATGGCGTCCATCCCATTTCTTTTAAAAAATAAAAAAATTTTATTTTATCAGTATAATAACAAAAAGCTTGGGTAAAATATGATTCAGAAGGAAGTTTATAAACCCTGCTCCATAGTTAGTCACTATGGGGATAGTCTGACCAACGAAGAGGTTTATTGCTTCCTTCGTGCTAATATTGTCGAAAGCCTGAAGGGACAAAAATATTCATGAACCTTGAAATAGCATATCTGTCCGTCATCCCGGCCACATAATCACATACCTGAACCGCCGGCTCATCTCCGGAATTATATTCTCCCGGTAATTCATGATAGTGTTCTAAAAAATAATAGTATAAGGTTTTTAACATTTCTTTGGCTTTAGTTTCTTCCCATTTGGCCCTGGAGCCGATATAAACCCGTTCAAAAAGGAAATCTCTTAATTTATCCATGGCACCCTTTATTTCATTACTCATTTTAATTGTCTTTTCCCCTAAGCTGCACTGGATTAAATCTTTTACCATGGAGTTAATTCTCTCACTATGGCGACTGCCTAAAACCTTTAGGCAATTCCACGGGATTTCCTCTTTCGTAATAATTCCTCCCCGTATGGCATCATCAATATCATGATTGATATAGGCAATCCGGTCGCAGATTCTAACCACTTGGCCTTCCAATGTAGCAGGTTTCCCGGATCCGGTATGATTTAATATACCGTCCCGAACTTCCCAGGTCAGATTTAACCCCTTTCCATGCTCCAGCTTTTCCACTATCCGCAAGCTTTGATAATTATGGCGGAAACCGCCTTCCATCACCTCATTTAAAGCCTGCTCGCCCCCATGGCCGAAAGGGGTATGTCCCAAATCATGGCCTAAAGCAATTGCTTCCGTTAAGTCCTCATTTAAGCGCAGTGCCCTGGCTACTGTCCGGGCAATTTGGGCTACTTCTAAGGTATGGGTAAGTCTGGTACGAAAATGATCTCCTTGGGGAGCGATAAAAACTTGCGTTTTGGATTTAAGCCTTCGAAATGCTTTAGAATGGATAATCCTGTCCCGGTCCCGTTGGAAACAAGTGCGCACTTCACATTCATCTTCTTCATATTCCCGGCCTCTGCTTAGCCGGCTTTTTGCAGCAAACTCAGATAAATTTAATATTTCCCAGTTTTCTGTCTGCTCACGAATCAACATCATATCACCTTATTTCTTTTTCTTTCCCTGACTACCACATTCCTGGCAATAGCCATAAAGTTCTATTCGGTGTTCTGTAACGGTAAAGCCTTCTCGTTGACCGATAAATTCGCACAAGTGTTCCAAGGGGCATTGGGTCAACTCAAAAACTTTGTGACATCCAAGGCAAATCAAGTCATGTGAATGGGGTTTACTTGCCAACCGATACTGCACCTTTTCCTCCAATAGCCCGGTCTTAACTACTAATCCTGCAGTGACCAGGGTTTTCAAATTGCGGTAAACAGTAGCTAAACTGGTATTATCATTTGTCTCTCGAATACGAAGAAAAATCTCCTCTGCCGTTAACGGAACCCTAGATTTATTAAGCATTTTAATAATTGCCGATCTTTGTTTCGTAAGTTTCAGACCTCTTGCCTGGAGTTCCCCATAAAGCATTTTAAGCTTATCCAAGATCCTCTCTCCTTTAACAACAGTGGAAAGTTGACTATTAGTAAATGGGGAGTTTTTTTTATTTCATGAAGGTCATTCCAACCTTCTCTTTTCCCTATTTTCCCACTTTCCCACTCTTCCAAATTTCCCTCTTTCAGTTTCTTAACCAAAAACATATTTCTTTACTAAGCTTACCATATATAAAACCGCAGCCACCAATACAATTGTTGCTCCCGTTGCGGTATCCCAATAATAGGATAAAATTAATCCGGTAATACTGCTCACCCCGGAAATAATTACAGCAAAAAAATGATACTGCCTGAAATTGGCGGAAAAATTCCGAGATGCAGCCGCAGGAAGAACCAATAAGGAATTTATTATCATAATTCCGATCCATTGAATGGACACGGTAACAATTACAGCCAAGGCAACGGTAAAAGCTATCTCCACCAGACGCACATTAATCCCTCGACTGCGTGCCAGGGATGGACTGATAGACAGAAGCAGCAAGGAATTAAAAGAATAAAACCAGTATCCAAGAAAAATCATGGAAACAATGAAAAGTATTTTTATTTCTTCCGGAGAGATACTTAATAAATCCCCGATCAAGTAACTTGAATACTTATTGAAACCTCCTCCCCGGGATAAAATTACGATTCCGGCAGCCACAGCCACAGCTGAAAAAACACCAATCACCGTATCTGTTGAAGTTAATGTGTACTCCTTTAACAGGGAAATTGTAACTGCCATAAAGACAGCAAATATAATCATCGCCCAAAGGGGTTGATTTAATCCCATAATAACACCAATGCCAATTCCGGTTAAAGCGGAATGACCGATGGTATCTGAAAAAAAGGCCATTCTATTATTTACCACCATAGTTCCCAGCATTCCAAATAAAGGAGCCACCAAAAGCACTGCCAGCAACGCGTTCAACATAAATTGGTGCTCCGTCCAGGAAAAAGGCATTTTCCCGCCTAACGTATACCAAACTTCCATTAATTAATATTCTCCCTTTCTGCCCGCAATCCCTCCGGCTTATGCTGAAAAGTCTTGAAACCCTTTGTTGTGGTCAATTTGACCAAAAACCTGAACCACCAGGTTATTTTTTAATACCTGGTCTGAATAACCTTGACAAACAACAGTCTTATTCAAGAAAACCATACGATCACAAAAATGCCTCATTAAATCAATATCATGGGAAACCAATAAAATCGCCAGATCATATTTTCGCCTTAAATCTGAAACAATTTGATAAAAAAGCTCCCGGCCTTTATAATCCACCCCCGATACCGGCTCATCCAAAAGGAGTAATTCCGGAACCGGTTCCATCGCTAAAGCCAACAGCACCCGCTGGATTTCACCACCGGATAGTTCCCCCAGTTTCCGGTCAATCAAATGCTCTGCCTGCACTCTGGCAAGACTCTCTAAGGTCGCTCCCCGTTTCTTTTTCGGGGAAAATAACCAAATAGGCATTTTACTATACCGCGTTAAAAATAAATCCTGAACGCTTACCGGGGAACCGGAATCAAAATCCCATCTTTGAGGAACATAACCTACTCGGGGTTTTCTCCTTCTTTTTCCTTCCCGATCCTGGAAAACAATTTCGCCTTGATAAGCATTCTCTCCGATAATAGCCTTGAGGAGGGTGCTTTTTCCACCTCCGTTAGGCCCGATAATTGCCGTTAATTCGCCGCAATGCATATGTAGATTAACATTATGAATTATTGTCTTATGTCCTTTGACTACCGATAGATTTATTATTTCCGTACAACACCAGCCGCAATTTGTTTCCGGAGAGATAAAAGAAGTCCCGATATCGTTAAACATTTATTTTAATGCCTCCTCTAAGACCTTGAGATTATTTTCCATAATCTTAAGATAAGCATCCGGTTCCATTGGGCCGGAAACAGCCGGGTCTAAGTAATATATTTCAGCCCCCGTTTCCCGGGCTAAAACCTCTGCAGATTGGGATGAGTACTGAGACTCAGCAAAAATTACTTTCACACCTGATTCCTTGGTCTCGTCAATTAGTTTTGCCAATGCTCCCGCACTTGGCTCTGAACCGGGTTCGTGTTGGATAACAGCTTTAATATTTAGATTAAATTCTTGGGCAAAATAGGGAAAAGCTTCATGGAGTGTAATGATATCCCGAATCTTAATTGTATCCATTTTTTCATGCATTCTTTGCTTTAAAGCTTCCAATTGTTTAACATATGTAGCAGCATTGCTAAGATAGGAAGATGCTCTGGAGGGGTCTAAACGGGTTAATTGTCGGGTAATATTATTAACCTGATCAATAGCACCGGAAACACTGACCCATAGGTGAGGATTAACCTCCCCGTCGGTTTGTTCCAATAATTCTAAACCAGCACTGGCATCAACAATTTTAAGGTTTTTCCGTCGATCCCTTATTTCATCTAAAAACGACTCCATCCCGGCCCCATTAACAATCATAATCTCGGCCTCTTGAAGATTTTTCATATCTCTTGGTGTTAACTGGTAATCGTGGAGACACCCGCTGACCGGTTCGGTCATATTTATTACCTCCACCCCGGATATCCCTTTTGTGATATTTAATGCCATAATATACATGGGATAAAATGAAGTTACGATTTTAAGCTCCCTTTGCTCATCAACCTGTTCCGATTGGACCGGTGTCCCTGCTTTTTTGTCACTGCTGCACCCCAACCCCATCATAGCCGCAACAGTAAAAAGAATAAGCAACCAAGTTATCTTAGTTTTCATATATCAGGGTTCCTCCTTAAATACAAATGAGAATCATTTGCATTACATATTTATATTATCATGTTATCCAGAATATAACAATATTATTACAAAAAAAGCCCCTTTAAGGGCTTATGTCCGGTTTCTGTTTTGTTCGACTCAACCAGGAAATTAAAATAGATATTTCATAAAGAAGGAGCATGGGCAAAGCCATCAAAATTTGGGTGATGATGTCCGGTGTAGGTGTCAAAACAGCAGCCAGGATAAAAGATAATACAATAGCATATTTCCTTTTCGCAGACAACTTTTTATGACTAATCAAACCAATCCTGGTAAGGAAAAAAGCTGCCAAAGGCAGTTGAAAGACAAATCCGAAGGGGAGCAAAAAGGAAATAACAAAGCTCAAGTACTTAGAGGCCCCAAGCATAGGAATAAACCCGTACCCGGCGGTAATAATAAGAAATTTCAGCGCCACACCAAGAACAAAATAATAAGAAAAAGCCATACCGGCAGTAAAAAGAATCAGGGAAGCCGGTGTAATCACCAGCAAGTATCTCTTTTCCTTGGTGTGAAGAGCAGGCAGAATAAATCGCCATACTTGCCAGAGGATAACAGGTAGAGCAAAAAATAATCCGGCAAAGCAAGCTGCCTTCAGTTTCGCCATAAATCCTTCAAAAGGGGTTAAAATGACTAATTTCAAATCCATTTCCTTCAGAGGCAATGTAAAAAAATCAAATATCTTGTCTTGAAAAACAAAATAAGATGCCGTAGTTAAAAGAAGCCAAGCAGAGATAGAGATAATTAAAGTTTTGCGCAAGTCCTGTAAATGCTCTATCACTGTCATCTGATGATCTTGAGACAATTCCATCGCCCCTGAAGATTATTTTTTATTATTATAAACTGCTCAAGACGGCGGCGCAAGTTGGGTACAGGGGTTGATGCAAAGCCATTTCTTCTATCTTATCAATAATGCTCATCATAACCTGACGTTCTTGACAGGCCGGAATGTTTAATAGATGCTTCCGGGCAAGTTTGAGGAAGTCTCCAGGTATCAAAGGATAATGCTCTTTGACTGTCCCCCAAGCCATACCTAAATTAAGGCCTGATTGTTCCAAAGCCTCCGCTTGTCCAGCACTGCATCCGGCCAAGACACCGCCAATTCTACAGGCTAAACCGGTCAAAAGCCCATATTCTGTATAAAGCACAGCTGAATAGTCTTCTTCCCGGCCTCTCCCATGCTCAAGCACTTCCCGCCGAACAATACCTCCCTCGTTCATTTTACAAATAACGGAGGCCAACGGTGCCAGCCACTCTAAAAGATTAAAATCACTTAATTTTTTAAAAAACCTGCTAAAAAGATAATCTCCTACCAGAACAGGAAATTGGGGTACTTCTTTCGAACAATCATCAGGAATCCGGTTATGAATTTTCTGAGCAAGGTGAATCAATGCAATTACACCCGCCATGACTAGACACCTTTTATCAAATCCCTGAAAGATTTTTGCGGACAGGGTTAATAAACCAGGCCTTAAAGTTTCATCTATTGCAGACTCTTTAAAATCTGGAATAAACTTGGACAAATGACCTGATTTAAGGTTATAGTCTCTTTCCAAATGAGCAAATATTTGATTTAGTTCAGGTTGAATTGATTTAAACATAAGGGACCTCCCATGTTACAATAATGCAAGGACTTACCTTCTAAAACGAAGAGTCCCAAGTGAAATATATTTCAAGTATCTTACTGCACATTATACAACATAATAAGGGATTTATGGGCGAAATTTATAAAATAAAAATTAAAAAAACTTGTAATAATAACAAATAATAACCATATTGAAGAAAAATAGCAACCTAATCTAAAAATTCTCTGCCCCGAGTTAACCTCCTTCAAAAAACAATAAGCCTCTCAACACTTATTTGTATTGACAGGCTTATTACATTAACAACACTAGGTGGCTATATTTGTCCTTTTTACAGCCTAATAAAATAAATATCCCTCCTAAAATTAACAGGCTGCCTGAGGAACAAGAACATCAGTACCCCGTTCAATTTCTTTTGCATCCATATTACTGGTTTGAAAACAATCAGCTAAGTAATTACAAGCATCCCATGGGTTTACTTTTTCACCACAGGTAAACACATCTACTGCCGCATAACCCAGTTCCGGCCAGGTATGAATCGCTAAATGGGACTCGGAAATAACTACTACTCCGCTAACTCCCTGGGGGCTAAATTTATGGAATACAAATTCCCTTACCTCAGCTCCTGCTTCTAATGCAGCCTTAATCATCATACTCTCAACTTTTTTCAAATCATTCAATACCTCAAACGGACAACCATAGAATTCAGCCAAAACATGACGACCAAGAGCCCTCAATTATCATTCCTCCTTTTCTAAACCTCTGAAAGTGCAGGGTCTATTTTAACAGCTACCATTTTAACATAAACTTAATGAATGTCAATAGTTATCCTCTTATCATCTCCTCCTGTTCTTTCTTGCTCTTCAATAACTAAAAAAATCAAAGGAGCTGCAGCAAAAATACTCATGGTTGCAGCGGCTACAATACCGGAATCATTAAAAACCAAGGCGGTAAGGCTTCCAATCACCACTCCCCAAAAACCTTTAGTCAGGCAAGGAAACCGTTCCTGCACTTTTTTCATAACCCCTATCGGACGATAAAAAAGAAAGGCAGTGGCAGTCAATGTAACTAAAAAAACCTGGCTCCAAATAGTCCAGCGGATAAGCCTGATATTGGTAGCAACCTTCCTCACGATGATATTGTATGCTTCATAAATACCGTTTGTTCGCATCAGATTTATTGTCCGGCCAAAGTGTGACTGGGCATCAACAGTTTGAAAAGCATCCCATATAGCAAAACTGAAAAGAAGGGAAAGCATCACCCCACCGGCCATAATAAGTTGCTTTACCGAAATGCGTACCGGCATCATAAAATAAATAGTTATCCCGAAACCGGCAACAGCAGCGATTGCCCCCCCCGCATTAGTTCCTATCCGGGGCGAAGCTAACATATAAATAATCAGCAAAAAAATAACCGAGGCTGCCCAAAGATATTTTTTAGGGCAATGAATAATTTGCATCAAAGAGGCCATGGCAATTATGGTCGAACCAATCCATACACCCATAAATTCATTGCCCAAACCGTAATACCTGGCTCCGCCCATCGGGTCATACCCTAAAACAGAGCTTTTCATTAAAGGAGCACCCCATAAAAGGTCAAAGAATATAGCCCCTGCCGTAAACACAGATATGGTAACAAAAGGTGCCAGGGGATGAAATCTTGCTGTAAGCAAGGCTAATCCGGTGATAATCAAAACGGCAAGAAAAAGCAGCATCAGATAACGAAAAATTGAAGGACCGGGATATGCCCCTAAAAGTAAAAAGGATAAAGGTACGGATGCCAGAGCCAAAAGAACAGGCTGTATCAGCTTAGATCTTTTCTTAATAAAAATCAATAATATTATGGCAGCAATGACAACGATAATTTGACCTAACACGTAGCCTTTTACCAGAGGCGAACGGTATTTATTGACAAAAACCAATTGATTGTTCAGTTGAAACAAAACCTCCAATTTATCTATGTTATTTTCCCCTGGAACAACGTACATAGGGCGGCCGGACATGTCCTCCGGTACGGGGAGTCCGAAAAAATCCAGCACCGTGGGAGCAATGTCAGTATTGGCCACGATGCCTACTCTCTTTGTGGTACCGGAGGTGAGAAGACCGGACAGCCCATTTTTCTCCCAATATATGAGAGGAGTAACCCAATTTCTTTCCGCTATTGCCTCTCGGGAAGGAGTGGGAACAACCACCAGAACCAAGGCTTGATAATCTTTAACTCTTTTAACCAAATCTGCCAAGAAACCGTCAATTTCTTTCAATATTTCTCTCTTACTCTTAAAATAAACCTGATCCAAAGCATTATCCTTTAGATTCATCAAACGAACGGTATCCCCTGTTTCCACAACCACTAAGTCCGCTTTTTGCAAAGCAAGGGTGAGATATTCCCCCAGCATTTGATAATCTTTGGATTCGCTGAGGAGACTACCCTCTCTTTCTTTTATCAAGTCCTCTCCCAGAAAACCGTAATCAACAACCCCCATCCGATCCATAGCGATGGTTGCTGCTTGACGCCCATATTCACTGCCTCCGTCTGATCTTCCGTCCGCCTCTCCAATTACAGCCGTTTTCAGACCTGCCTGATGTAGGGTTTCTCCCAATAAGCCCGGTTCCCCGGCAGATGGGTTATCTCTATTATTCTTTTGAATCCCGGCAATGCCCAAATGGACCATATTCTCCCGTCGAACCTTTTGACCGGTACGCCGGTAGAATATTTCTCCCGCCTTATTATTTTGATAGTCTTCATCGGCTAAAAAGGCCAACCCGGAATCGTTACTTCCTAACGCCACCCGACCTGCACCAATAGTGACCATGCTGTGGGAACGCACTCTGCCCCCTGCCGTATTTGTATTAACCAGGCTTAACCCCCCTTCCCGGATCATTTGCTTTAAGCTAGGCATAGGAGCTTCCCGGATATCCTCTAATGTAAGATAATCCATGATGACCAGGATAACCTTTTTATCCGGAGCAGCTCCTACTTCCTGGGAAAACGCCGTGAATAAAAAAAGGATGGCAAAAAAAACGGCTGACCATTTCCTATGCATGAGCATATTTCTTTTCCGCATTTTTTGTTTCCTCCTCTTGGTTAAACTGACGATAAATATTCTCCGTTTGCTGCACCATTTTTTCGACGGTGTATTCGTTCCTGGCTTTTTTCCCAGCCTTCTCCCCAAGTTTTTCCGACCATTTAGGCCTTTTTAGGAGTTCCAAAATTGCCTGGGCTAAGGCCTGCTCATTACCGGGCGGTACTAAAAGCCCGGACTCCCGGTGCCGAATCAATTCCGGAATACCGCCCACGGCGGTAGCAGCTATGGGCCGTTTCGCTGCCATAGCTTCAATTATACTGATAGACAAGCCCTCGGACAAAGAAGGCATAACAAAAACATCGATCACGGGATATATCTCGCTAATATTCGGAAAATACCCTGTGAAAAGGATTTTATCCTGCAATCTTTTTTTGGCGGTTATAAACTCCAGTTCTTTTCTTAACGGGCCATCCCCAACAATCAAAAACTGCACCTTAACCACTACTTGGGAAACCAAAGAAGCCGCTTTTATAAAATATTCCAACCCTTTTTGGGGAGCCAGGCGAGCTACAGTCCCTACCACAGGAAAAACCGGATTCAACCCCAGGCGAATTTTTCCATAGGGTGTCACCTTCTTATCAAAGTTCTCCACCTTAATACCATTATAAATCACCTGAATCTTATTTTCCGGCACCCCTTCCCACAGCATAATTTCCTTTTTCAGGGCTTTAGATACAGTAATAAATTGGTCTGTCTTCATGGCAAGGTATTTTTGCACTTTCGCCAATAAATGTCTCTGATACCTGGGCATTTGATAATGGTAGACAGAATTATGGACTGTAGCTATCAAATAAGGTACGGCGCGCCCCGGAACAAAAGAGCCGGCAATTCTGCCTACTAACCCTGCCTTCATCCCATGAGTGTGGACCAAATCAATATCCCATTTTCTGATCAAATCCATCAACTGCAGCACAGATTTCAAATCGGAAGACGGAGAAAGCTCCCCTTTAAGGGGGATCTCCACCACTTCTATATCTGAATCTTTAAGATAAGAAATCCACTCATTTTTATGGGGACATGCCAAAAAAATTCTATATTTTGTTTTATTTAAATTCCTAAGTAAAGTTAATATATGATTTTTCATTCCACCGTCAGCCGGCCGGACAACGTGAAGTACATTCATATTTTTTCCCTGATTCTTTAATTTTTAACGAATTCCCAATGGATAATCCTAACAATTAATTAGTTTAATCCATTAGAGAAAAAGTATGCATACTGAAAAACTAAAAAGGAACCCAAACGGTTCCTTTCAGCTTTCTTTAATTAAATTAAGGCACTTGTGGGATATTTCCAATTGATTCACTAAAGCCTCCTTTATTTTTAACAGTTCAGAACGGGAAAGCTTGCTGTAACTTTTTTTACCCACCTGTTTTTTAATCATATAATTCACTTCATCGGGAGCGAAACCCACATCCACCAATTGCTTCTTTAGTTTAATAATCTCTTCCCATTCTGCTTTCCCATTGTTAAAAAAATTAAACAAGCTCACAAAAACAACCCTCCTTGATGTTGAGAATAATTGATGCTTTTTTATTACCATACTATGAGGGTCGTCCACTCATTTGGTATGGTCTTGCAATCAGGCTGTCCTATCTTAACGACTTAGACCCTTGACTTTGCGTCCCTGCCTTTCGGTCAGGTTTGCCCTTTGAAAACCATAGATATTGTACCATATTTCAATAATAAATGAAAATTTTAATAGAAAACAGCTAAATTAAAACCATAATAGTTTTTGCAGCAGGAAAGCATCCCTATAAATTTATGTAATTAAATTCTTTGCCCTGCAACATTTCCGCTTCCCGCCGGTGACAGGTAAACAATAACACCTGGTGCTCTTTAGCGTAATCCAATAAATATTCAAGCACTGAAGCCAGCCGTTCATCATCATATTGAACAAAGGTATCGTCAAGTATTAAAGGAAGTTTTATGCCATTTTCATAGGCTAACCCAATGATACCTAACCTAAGAGCAAAATAAACCTGATCCAAAGTTCCGTTACTAAAGTATTCCAGTTCCCTGGTCCATTGATGATCATCCTTGACTGTAATATTGTAGTTTTCAGCTATTCCCACCTCCCCATATTTACCCCCGGTGATTTTGTTAAGAATACTTCCTACTTTATTGTTTAAGATTGGCCCGAAACTCTTTTGCAATTCCCCAAATGATTCCGTCAGCATCATCTTAACTAAATCCAGGACGTCCAAAATTTCCTCATAATGCCGGATTTGTTGGGTTACTTGATCCAACTCTTCTTCAATGGCGGCTATATCCCATACATCCTTAAACCTGTTGCTAATCCCGCTCTCCAGACCGGTTATTCTTTTTGCAATTTCAAGCCTTTCTTCGTTCAATTCTTTTAACCTGGACTGGAGGTCATTTTCGTCTTCCAAATCCGGTTCAATAATATTTTGAGCCCGGTATTCCTCTGCTGCAGCGGCAATTTTCGCCAAATTCCTGCCTGTCAAACGTTCTTGGAAGTTCTTTTTACTGGTTTCAAGGCGAATAATCAATTCATTTTTCCTGGTTAACCTGGCCTCTGTTTCTTTTATGAAGTTTTCCGCTTCAACCATAGCTTCTCTTCCGTCAGGTTTTAAACCCAGTTTATCGCAAATAGTTTTTTCAAGTTCTTTCTTTGAAGTCAGAAGTTGATCAATTTTACTTGATAAATTCTCAATATCTCGACGTATATTCTCCTGAGAATTCTTATATTGGGAAAAGATTTTAAGCTTTGCATTAAAATCAACTACCGAGTTGCATCCAGTTAAAGCAAGAATATTTTCAAGATAATCAATGCATTCTTTCAACTGTTTTCTAATCTCTTCTTCCTGGAAAAATTGGTCACTACGATCACGGATTTGAGTTTCCAGAATTCTTATTTCATTATTTTCCAGATCAAACCTTTTCTTCTTCGCCGCAAACTCCTTACTGTCCGATACCCCATATCGTTGATAAACAGCAAATAATTCGGCGCTTACTTTTTCCAGTTCTTTCCTTAAACGATCCTGATCGGTGTTAGTAAGCTGTTTTTCCATTTCAGCCAAGGCAGCTTTGAATTTCTTAACCTGAATGAATCCATAGAAACCGACAATGGTACCGAGTAAAGATAAGATAAAACTCACGGGATGTAAAACCAGACCGAAGATGATCCCGAGTAAAGCAGCCACAAAACTGGAAACCATAAGGATACGGGCATTTTTTAATCTGTCCCTTGTCATGTCACGCCTAAGATGATCGACCCGATTATCTTTTTTTAGTTCGTCTTCAAGCTCAAGTTTATATTCTTCCTTCCTGGAAATTTCCTCCTCTTCAGCCGGTGTTATTTGGTAAAACGCTGATAACAATCCTAGATGAGCCTTTTTATTTGCCAGCTGTTGTTCCAATTCTTCTTTTTCCTTACGCTGCTTTTCGAGAAAGGAGATTTTTTCGGCCAGCGTTTCTCTGTTTTTCTCATGAAGAAACACCTGGGTACCAATATTATCCCCTAGCCCTTCGAAACCGGAAAATCCGCTCAAAGCATCTTCTATCTCTTTCATTTCCACGGATTTGTCCTTTAATTCCTTTTCCAGGTCCTTTAACTGCTTGTCCCTATTGTGCCACTCCATTAATTCGGTCCGTACTTCCTGCAAAAACAGAACATCTACCGGTCTTTCTCCACACCACAGCTGGTCATCAATGCGTTTTAAATCCTGCTCCAGGGAATTTAGCTCTCGTTGCCGGTTTCTAAGCTCTTCATACTCTAAATATTGTTGATGCTTTTTTAAGATATTTTCTTTTTCCTCCAGTTCCTTTAATTCATTCTGCACATGAGCCTTTCTTTCCAGGAGATGATTCAACTCCGTCTGATCAGCAATATTCTCATCATGCAGCCTCTCCACCTTTTCTTTTTCCCGGTGTAAATTAAACTGCAAAGTATACAATTTGTCCAGTTTACCATTGCCGGAACGGATGGTGATTTTTTTCCTTTCCTTCTCCAGATTATCCAGAGCCTTTAGTAAAGATACTTGCTCCTCACCGGTTTCCTGCAAATTCATCAGCCGGGCCATGATCTCATCATCTTTATCGGGAGAAACAGTACAACCCAGCTGAGGAACATAAATTGTCCTCATAAATGCTGCTTCCCCAAGGCCTAGAATAGCTTCCCCCGGGTTGTTCCTTTCATATTCCGGTATCCGTTGTCCCGTTTGTACACTAGTTACTTGAAGGTTATCCCGACGCACGTTCCCCAGGTTACGGCGTATGACGAATTCACTTTTATTTTCGTCTTTGAAATACAGTTCCCCTGCACCAAAATCTCCGTGCCAAGGCTGAAACCTGAGACGATCATTCTCTCTAATATCTCTTTTACGGGAGGTCATACCATAAAGCATAGCTTTAATAAAAGCGAGAATTGTTGTTTTACCGGCCTCGTTCGGCCCATATACAACATTCAATTTATCTCCGAATTCTATATTAAGGTTGTTTAACTTGCCAAAACTCTTAATTTTTAGCTGGGTAATGATCATTCTATCCCTGCCTCCCCTTGTCCCAGTATACGCAGCCCATATTTTAATGCCAACTCCGCTTTTCTCTGTTCTGTTTGATTTCCGCTCTTGCTGATTCGTTCCAGCATTTTCTGTACAAAGAGACCTCTCAGGGTAAAATCATTAGCCAGTAACTGAGGATCAACTTTGATGGTTGTCTTATCCTCAATCTTGAGAAAATAAAACTGATTCTCCAGTTTTTCTTTAATTACCGAAGTATTTACCATTAAAGCCTCCGGGATCTCACCCTGCAATATTACTTTAAACAGGTTTTTTTCCTTCTCCATACCTGATGCTTTTTCCAGGATGCTTATACCAATCTCCTCATAAGTCTTGCAATCACTTATATTTATTTTAAGTTCAAAATATTTTCTTTTGCTTATGCTTCTAAATCCTACCTGACAATTTCCCTTACTCAGTTCACCTAAGAGTATCCCCTTGTCTCCCAGTTCGTCAAAGGCCCTGCCTTCCGGACAGCCGCTATACGCCCAGAATGTATTTCCCAATAAAGCAATATTTGTAAAGGAATGCCGATGACCCAAAGCCAGATAATCAAGCCCGCTTTCCTCAATTTCATCAGCAGTTATTGGATTATAGTCGCTGTTCTGACCGGATTGCACCACTTCTCCATGAAGGGCCATAATATTTAGTTTCGTTGGGTCTTCCACAGAGAATCCTTTCAGCAAAGAATCCTGCTGGTGCGGCCTGGTAAATCCCCTGCCATATACACAGGTGTTAAGCTCCGGTATCTCTACCTTTTCAATTTTGTCTTTAAAGATATAAATGTTTTCCGGCCACTTCACCAAATGGTAATAAGAATATTCATTATATGGATCATGGTTGCCAGGAGAGATGAAAACCCGCACTTTCGGTATTTCTCCCATTTTACCAATAAGATAATCAATGGTCATAGGGCTAACCTTTTGGTTATCAAAAAGATCACCGCATAATAACATGATATCAACTCGTTCTTTTTTAGCAATATTTACCACCCGGCCGAAAGTTTCTCTTAAATCTTCCTTCCTTCTTTCGGCTATCGTGCCTGAAAGTTCCCGAAAAGGAGTGTCAAAATGGAAATCTGCACAATGAAGTATTTTTACCGGTTTCAATATTTATACCTCCTTACCTGGGTGATGATCCTTAAGTTTTGTTGTATGGTTAAAACACAATAATCACAGAATTAAATCTCATTAAAAAATCTACCTATTACTCTAAAAAAGGGACAGTTGGCTGGTTTGGGGCAAATGATCCAGGCATCCATGGGCGGCCAGGATATCAATCACCGGTTTGCTGGCTTTTCCTCTGATTCTGATATCATCCCAGGTAACAAAGGGTTTTTCTTTCCTCGCCTCCACTAAATTATGAGCCGCTGTAACCCCTAATCCCTGGAGGCTGGCAAGAGGTGGAAGAATTCCTTCCTCCACAATTTGAAACCGGTCGGCATGAGACTTTTCAATACTTACCGGGAGAAGCTTAATCCCCCGCTGGAACATTTCCAGAGCAACTTCCAAAATGGTGAGCATATTCTTTTCTTTTTGCGTCGCCTCATTTCCTTTGGCTTCAATTTCTTCAATAGTACGCCATACCGCCTTGGCACCTTTCACTATTAAATTGGCATCGAATTCATCTGCCCGGACGGAGAAAAAACTGGCATAAAAGGCTTCAGGGAAATTTACCTTAAACCAGGCAATACGAAAAGCCATCGTAACATAGGCAGTGGCATGGGCTTTGGGAAACATATATTTAATCCTTTTACAAGAATCTATATACCAGTCAGGCACCTTGTTGTTTTTCATAATCTCTTCATACTCAGGCTTAACCCCTTTACCTTTCCTCACATCCTCCATTATTTTAAAGGCAATCTGAGGGTCCAACCCTTTGTAAATCAGATAAACCATAATATCATCCCGGCACGAAATGGTTTCTGACATTTTACAAGTCCCAGAGCGGATTAATTCCTGAGCATTGTTCAGCCAGACATCAGTACCGTGGGAAAAGCCGCTGATCCTGACCGAATCGGAAAAAGAGGAGGGTTTTGTATCTTCCAGCATCTGACGCACAAATTTAGTTCCAAATTCCGGAATACCATAAGTACCCACATTAGAGCGAATATCCTCAGGTTTAACCTTTAGTGCCTCCACCCCAGAGAAAATGGACAAGGTTTCCTTATCATCCAGCTTAATACTCTTCGCATCTACCCCCGTCAAATCCTCCAGCATTTTTATTACCGTAGGGTCGTCATGTCCCAGGATATCCAACTTTACCAACCGACTGCTAATGGAATGATAATCAAAATGGGTGGTAATTACATCTGATTTTATATCATCCGCTGGATGCTGAATGGGGGAAAACATATGAATGTCTAGATTCTTTGGTACTACCATCAACCCGCCGGGATGCTGTCCGGTAGTCCTCTTTACACCGGAGCAACCGGAAACCAAACGGTTTATTTCCGCCTCTCGCGCCACAATCTTTCGTTCATCTAAATAGTTTTTAACAAAACCATAAGCAGTACGTTCCGCAATAGTGGAAATAGTTCCCGCTCGGAAAACATGACTCTTGCCAAATAACTCTTCTACATATTTATGGGCTCGGGGTTGATAATCCCCGGAAAAGTTCAAGTCAATATCCGGAGTCTTATCCCCCTTAAAACCTAAGAAAGTTTCAAAAGGAATATCGTGTCCGTCTTTATCCAGGAGTATCCCGCACTTAGGGCATACTTTATCCGGCAGGTCCGGTCCGCTCCCCACGGAACCGTCGGTTATAAATTCGCTGTAGTGACAGCCGGAACACCGATAATGGGGGGGCAACGGATTAACCTCTGTAATTCCCATCATCGTTGCCACCATAGATGACCCCACCGAGCCCCGGGACCCAACAAGATAACCGTCATCATTAGACTTTTTCACCAATTTATGGGCAACAAGATAAAGTACGGAAAAACCGTGGGTAATAATGGAATGGAGTTCCTTCTCTATCCTAGCACGGACAATCTCCGGCAGATTCTCCCCATACAAGGCTTTGGCTGTCCTGTAAGTCATCTCCTGTACCTGCTCCTCGGCTCCTTCAATTTCCGGCGGATAAAGTTCATCAGGAATCGGCAAAACATCTTCGATTTGATCCGCAATTAAATTAGGGTCTTCAATTACCACTTTCCGGGCTTCCTCCGCAGAAAGATAAGAAAACTCCTCCAGCATCTCTTCTGTGGTCCGAAAATAAAGAGGCGCTTGAGGCTCATCTTCAAACCCTTTTCCGGCCATCAGAATTTTGCGGTAAATATAGTCATAACTGTTGACAAAATGCACGTCTCCGGTAGCAGCTACCGGTTTGTTTAATTTCTTTCCCAATCTAATAATTGTCTTATTTATTTCCATCAATTCCTGTCTGTCTTGCACCTCATCATTTCGAACCATAAATTCATTATTGCCCAGGGGCTGTACTTCAAGGAAATCATAAAAACCAGCGATGTCCTCCAACTTTTTCTCATCAGCTTTTTCCAGGACTGCCCGATACAACTCCCCGGCTTCACAGGCAGTACCTAATATCAGACCCTTCCGGTATTTCTTTAAAATGCTTTTTAATATCTTGGGAGTACGATGGAAGTATTCCAAGTGAGAAAGGGAAATTAATTTATATAGATTCATTAACCCTTTCTGATTTTTTACCAAAATAATAATGTGATAAGATTTTTGTTTTTCCCAGGCAATTTCCCTATTTTCATCATCAATCAGATAACCTTCCACACCGTAAATAATTTTTATTTTGTGCTTCTCCCCTGCTTCATAAGCTTCAGGGAAAGCCTGTACCACCCCATGGTCGGTAATAGCTATGGCCTTATGTCCCCATTTGGCCGCCAAGGCAATGATCTCCCCGGTATCCACCACACTGTCCATGGAACTCATTTTAGTATGCAAGTGGAGTTCCACCCTTTTCGCCGGAGCGGTGTCAATCCGTTCCGGCGCAGATATTTTATTAATATCATACGCCATCAAGGTTAATTCTTGGGAAAACTTATCAGTTTGTACCGGTCCCCGGACTTTAACCCAAACTCCCTTTTTTAAATAATCCCAAACTGTTTCAGGCGTTTTATCATCGGTAAATAATTTAACGGTAATGGAATCGGTGTTATCGGTAATATCAAAAGTTACCAAAACCCGTCCGGATTTTAATTCCCTGGTTTGGAAGGAAAAAATGCGTCCCATGACCACCAGGTTTTTTTCCTCCTCCACTACCTGTTCCAGGGGAACAGGCTGGCTTTTAATGGCTTTACCTAAAATTATTTCCGCAGAAGAATGGGAGGAAGGTTTTTTCTCTTCTGTGGGAGCATCAGTGCTAAAACCGTTTAAATGATCCCGATCAATTTCTTCACATTGGAATTCTGCTTCCTGTACCAAATCTTCTGCCACATCCAAATCTACATTCACCATAATGCCGTATCGTTCCTGAATTAACCCTTCCAAGGCCCGGCAAACTCCCCTGCGGTCGCAAACCGCCATGGCAAAATGATGGGGCAGAAGCAAAACCAGCTGACCTTCCCGGCACTCCCATTGGGCCATGGCAAGCCAGTTTTTAATCCCGGCAATTTTCTCTCCCAAAGCTTGATTCAGCTCTTTGCGGAAATTACTGACCAAATAATCTAAGGAGATTCGTTCATCTTGTACATGAACATCCAGGGAGACTTTCTTTAATCCGGGAAAATGGGCTAAGATCAAATCGCACAAAATTCTCCTGTCTTCTTTCCTGATATATTGTGGTAACTCTGCTTGAAGAATAAGATGCCGGTTCTTTTTATCAATTTGAACTTTTTTTATCTTCATTTGCCCAAAAACAGCTTTGGCCTCCCGGGGGAGACCACTTTGAGCAATTAAGCAATTTAGTTTTGACATATGAACACCTTTCCGCTCTCTATTTCTTTAAGCCGGAACCAACAGTCTTGGCGATTTCCCAGTACATTTTCATCCGGGCGGCCAAACCTTTGGTTAAACCCATTTTTTCTTCCTTCATAATATGAGTCATTCCAAGCAGTTCTACCTCTTTGACCTTTATACCCCGGTCATGGGCATACTTAGTCAAAGCCACTTCCACTCCAAACCGGCTATCTTCAATATCGTCAATAGCTTTAAGGAGTTCCTTTCTTAAAGCCCGCTGCCCGGATAGATAAGGAGCGACAAGTTGAGCCAAGTCTGTGGCCAGTCGACCCTTTTCAAATATTCCGATAGACATTTCCACCTCACGGCGGAGAACCGGATCAATGAGACTCTTCACATGTTCCGGTGTTAGTCCAATTAAGTCTGCATCTAAAAAAAGAATAATATCACCTTGGGCATGAGCCACTCCGGCCATCATGGCTCCCCCTTTACCGGTATTTTCTACCAGCTCAATTACTCGGGCACCGGCCTGGCGTGCTACTTCAGCCGTATTATCTTCTGAACCGTCGCTGACAACAATTATTTCCTTAATTTCATCTATTTGACGCACAACTGATACTATTTTACCAATGGTACCTTCTTCATTGTAAGCCGGTATAATAGCCGTTACTGTTGACATCAATTAAAAACCTCTTTCCTCAGGCAGGTTCAACTTTTCTTTTACAAAGGCAACTACCCGGTCTAATTCTACATAATGCACGTCTCCGGTAGCTCGCATCTTAACCTCTACTTTTCCTTCAGCCAGGGTTTTGGATCCTACGGTAATGCGCAGCGGGTAACCGATTAAATCGGCATCTTTAAACTTTACCCCCGGTCGTTCTTTCCGATCGTCCAATACTACTTCAACTTTTTGAGCTAAAAGATCCTGATATATTTTCGTCGCTGCCTGCATCTGTTCCGGTTCTCGATCCCGATCACTTACCGGGACAACTACCACATGATAAGGGGCGATCGCCATCGGCCAAATAATCCCGTCAGCATCATAATTTTGCTCAATGGCCGCCGCCATCGTCCGGCCAACGCCGATACCGTAACAACCCATTACCATCAATTGCTCTTTGCCGTTTTCATCCAGGTACTTCGCTCCCATAGATTCGCTGTATTTAGTGCCCAGCTTAAAAATCTGACCTACCTCAATCCCCCGGGCAGAAAGAAGTTTTGCCCTGCACTCAGGGCAGATTTCTCCTTCTTCAACCAAACGGATATCAGCAGTTTCCTCAATGGAAAAATCCCGATCCGGATTAACATTAATAAGATGGTAGTGTTCTTTATTGGCACCGCAAACGGCATTTGCCAAAAAAGGCACTTCCCTGTCCACGATCATACGAATATTCTTTACCCCTACCGGTCCCACATAACCTGCGGGAGAATCCAGGTACTTTTTAATAACTTCATCGGAAGCCATGGTCAGTTCTAAACACCCTAATCTGTTTTTAAGCTTGATTTCATTAACTGTACGATCACCCCGGATCACGGCCAAAACAAATTGGTCATCTGCTTGATAGCATAAGGTTTTAATGGTTTTTTCAGGGCTTACATTTAAAAACCGGGTTAAATCTTCAATTGTCTTACAATGGGGAGTCTCTACTTCTTTCATTTCCCCAGGAATTTCATTACAGGGGGTTCTATCCAAGTACGCCTCGGCAACCTCGCTGCTTGCCGCATAAGAGCAGGAACTGCAATAAATAATGCCGGCCTCTCCGGACTCTGCCAAAACCATAAACTCATGGCTGGCATCTCCCCCGATAGCCCCGTTATCAGCCACCACGGGCCGGAAATCCAGGCCGCAGCGGGTAAAAATATTGGTATAGGCCTGATACATCAAGCGATAGCTTTCTTCCAGTCCTTCCTGATCCCGGTCAAAAGAATACATATCCTTCATGATAAATTCCCGGCCTCGCATTAAGCCAAAACGGGGACGACGCTCATCCCGATATTTGTTTTGAATTTGATAAAGCCTTAAGGGCAACTGCTTATATGATTTAATTTCTCTAGCCACTAAGTCCGTAATCACTTCTTCATGGGTCGGCCCCAAACAAAAATCCCGGCCATGTCGGTCATGCAGCCGCCACAATTCATCTCCATATACCTGCCAGCGACCGGACTGCTGCCATAACTCGGCAGGATGGACAACAGGAAGCATCAACTCCTGGCACCCTGCCTTGTCCATTTCCTCCCGAATAATATCCATAATCTTTTTCATGGTGCGCCAGGCCAGAGGCATATATGTATAAACTCCCGATGCTACCTTTCTCAACATACCTGACCTCATTAACAGCTGATGACTGACAATTTCCGCCTCAGCCGGAATTTCTCGCAAAGTCGGGGCAAACATTTGTGAAGCTCTCATATTTTTCCTCCTACTTAAATGTTAGTTAGTGCATTTATGACTGTTGGACTGCTTTTTTAACTTCTGATACCAACGCTTCCACCAGTTGATTTTCCGGTAATTTCCGAATAATTTCTCCTTTTTTAAACAATAATCCGGTACCCTTTCCTCCCGCAATTCCAAAATCCGCTTCCCGTGCCTCTCCGGGACCGTTAACCACACATCCCATAACCGCTACAGTGATTGGACGGGATGTTTCCAGACCGGCCAATCCCTTTTCCACCTGTTCCGCAATGGAAATTAACTCTATCTGGGTCCGGCCGCAGGTAGGACAGGATATTAATTCAATTCCTTCTTTTCTAAGGCCTAATGTCCGAAGTATTTCCTTGGCTACAAACACTTCTTCCACCGGATCTCCGGTAAGGGATACCCGTATAGTGTCCCCAATACCTTCCGCCAAAAGTACCCCCATGCCCACGGCAGATTTTATGCTGCCTTTTTTGGGAGTACCGGCCTCCGTTACCCCTAAATGAAAGGGATAATCGGTTTTTTGAGCCAGCATCTGGTAAGCTTCCAGCATTAAAGGTACCGAAGAAGCTTTCAAGGATACTTTAATATTATTATAATTAAATTTTTCTAACATGCCAATATGTCCCAAGGCACTTTCCACCATTGCTTCCGCTGAGGGGTGGCCATACTTTTCCAAAAGGGACTTTTCAAGAGACCCGGCATTAACTCCTATGCGAATGGGAATTCCCCGTTCTTTCGC
>DUPU01000048.1 GCA_012838175.1 Clostridia bacterium | reverse complement strand
TTACATAATTACAGCAGTCATAGCCAGGAACCTTTTATTGCTATTAATTGTGCTGCGATACCGGAAACTCTGTTGGAAAGCTCACTTTTTGGAACCGTTAAAGGGGCATTTACCGGGGCAGTTGATAATCCCGGGCTTTTTGAGCAAGCCGGAAAAGGAACTCTATTTCTTGATGAAATAAACTCTATGAGTCCGGCACTGCAAGCTAAACTTTTGCGGGTGCTCCAGGAAAAATATGTGCGGCGTTTAGGGGGGAAAACTGATATTCCCATTTATTGTCGGGTTATCAGTTCTATTAATGTTGATCCATGGGAATGTATTAGCCGGGGAGAATTGCGGAAGGATTTATTTTACCGAATTGCCGTAATTTCTTTATATGTGCCTCCTTTACGGGAGCGAAAAGATGATATTGATATCTTGATTGATTATTTTTTGAAAAAGTTTCAAAAAATTTATGGTCGACGGAGTATCAAGATTTCCCCGGAAATGAGAATCTTTTTAATGAAATATCAATGGCCGGGAAATGTAAGAGAATTGGAACATGTTATTGAAAGTGCGATCACCATGTTAGGGGAAGACAAAATTATCAAAACTGACCATTTGCCTCAGTACCTAAAAATAAAACTCTCTCAACAGGAACAAGGAATACTGGATATTACCACCAGAGAACCGGGGACTCTTTCCCATATTTTAGCGGAAGTAGAGAGTCAAGCAATTAAAGAAGCCTTAAGAAAGTATCAAGGAAATATTACTAAGGCAGCGGCAGCCTTAGGCATTTCTCGGCAAAATATGCAATATCGTATGCGAAAGTTAGGTATCAAGGGTCAAAAAGCATAATTGCTAAAATACTTCCGGTAGTAGTTTGTGTAAAAGGTCTGCAGCCACACCTTTAACAGCATCTTTTTTATATTCCATCTCAAATTCTACCGGGGCTGTTTTTTCTATCAGCCGGGACAGCCGGTGAGAAAATTCAGTTAACAGGTTGTAATCCGGTGTGCGGTCAATGAATATTTTTTCGATTTCAGGAGCCCGTAGTGCTTTGGGAGAAATCGCTCCTAAAACAAGGGAAGCGTCAGTTATTTTTTTCCTTTGTTCATCATAGTTTATACCCAGGGCCATATTTATCATGGCAATTGTTACCGCAGTTCTTGTGCCTAATTTAACAAAAGCGCTGCGAAAAGACGGTTGTGGAATTGGAATTTTAATACTGACAATAGCCTCATTATAAGATAGATTTGTTTTTCGTGGTGCCAGCAAGATTTCGTCGATAGAATATTCTTTGATAAAACCAAGGGGATTAATTACAGAAATCTTGGCATTTAACATAGACAGCACCGGTAATGAGTCTCCAGCCGGTGAAGCATTTGCAATGTTCCCGCCGATTGTTGCCCTGTTGCGGATTTGGACCGATCCAACCTGGGCTGCTGCTTCAGCCAGGCATGGAAAGTACTTGAGGACTAAGTGGTTTTCTTTTATTTCTGTAAATGTGGTGAGAGCTCCTATAATCATGAATTCATTTTCTTGTTTGATGTAATTAAGCTCTTTAATACCGGAAAGATCAATAATCAGATCAGGATTAATTCTCCTTTCATGAAGAGATATGATGATATCTGTTCCTCCGGCTAAGATCCTACTATTTGGTGTTGCCTGATTAAGAGCGGTAATCAGTTCATTGATATTTTCAGGATTACATATGTGCACGGAGTTCATGTTTATCCTCCTCTATGTTAATTAATATGTCATTTATTAATTGCAAATAACATACCAATAATACGGACCGGCCACTATATCTATAGTATATAGAAACTTCACATTAAGTAAATATAAAAAAGTAATATGGGAAATCCCGTCTATTGTTCATTAATTAAATTATAGACAAAAATACTTTCCAAAATAATCTGTTATCTTAAAAATAAGATAATCAAAAAGGTACGCAAAATAAATTAGCACGCAAAAAAATTTTGCAAAGGTTCAAGCCATGTGTTTGCTGACAGTGCGGTTTAATAAGCAAAAAAAATTTGCACTAGGCAAATTGCAGATAATGCCAAAAGCTGTTATATAGTATCAGTTTTGGAATTTGGTATGTAATTTGCATTAGCAAGCAGGAGGACTGTTAAGCAGTACGTTTAAAGGAGGTCAAATATGTCCTATTTCCAAAAGAATTTGGATACAATAATTGGATATACCCAAAGTCATTTTGAATTGGTTTTTTTAGCCGTGTTTATTTCATTGATTCTGTGGGTTCCGATAGGCATTATGATGACAAGGAATGATAAAGCGGCACTAAGTATTATGGGGATTGCAAATTCAATTTTTTGTATTCCCAGTTTATCTTTATTTGCAGTTTTTGTGGTAATTCCCTATTTGGGATTGGGGAGGCGATCCGCTTTAGTCGCGTTAATTTTGTATTCCATGATGCCTTTGTTAGGAAATGTAT
Organism: Clostridia bacterium; assembly: GCA_012838175.1. Taxonomy (GTDB): domain Bacteria; phylum Bacillota; class Dehalobacteriia; order Dehalobacteriales; family Dehalobacteriaceae; genus DUPU01. The sequence goes on along the minus strand of DUPU01000048.1, from coordinate 1,705 downwards.
ATCGAGGAATTAAACTTGTAGACAAAACAGTGATAGAAGCTGCAAAAGGAATGGGGATGAGTGCAAGACGAATACTGTTTGAGATTCAACTGCCTTTGGCCGCGCCCGTTATATTTGCCGGGTTAAGAACCACTGTTGTCATGACAACAGGAATAGCCGCTATTGCTCCTTATATTGGTGAAAGAAATTTAGGTTCTATTATTATTATCGGCTTAGCCCAGCCTAATCTGGATATGATTGTTACTGGATCGATATTGATTTCACTGGTGGCAATTTTATTAGATACCGTTATGGGTTTTTTTGAGAAAAAGGTTATCCCTAAAGGAATCAGGATATCCCAAGGTCGTTAAAAATGAATTAGCTATACTTTAGATAAATGCCACATAATTATGACAATAAGGGGGACTAGTCATTGATTGAACTAAAGAATGTCACAAAAAAGTATAAGGGTCAGGTTAAACCTGCAGTCCAGGATTTGACGCTCACGGTTCAGACCGGCGAAACCTGTGTCCTACTCGGTCCTTCAGGCTGCGGAAAAAGCACTACCTTACGCATGATTAATAGAATGATTGAAATAACAACAGGGGATATTCTGATTGACGGTGAAAATATTCGGGACAAGGATCCGGATAAGCTTAGAATGGGAATAGGATATGTAATTCAATTGATTGGATTATTGCCCCATAGAACAATTGCGGAGAATATTGCTACTGTCCCTAGATTGTTTGGTTGGCCGAAGCCAAAGATTACCGCACGAGTCAACGAATTGCTGGAATTAATGGGTTTAGACCCAAATACATACCGGGATAAGTATCCTGCCCAGTTAAGTGGGGGGCAGTTGCAGCGAGTAGGGGTGGCCAGAGCTCTCGCTGTTGACCCGCCCATTATGTTAATGGATGAGCCATTTGGAGCAGTGGATCCCCTTGTGCGTAATCGCCTGCAGGATGAATTTTTGCGGATGCAGAAGCAAATGCGAAAAACCGTCTGCTTTGTAACTCATGATATCGATGAAGCCATAAAAATGGGCGATAAGATTGCTATTTTTAACGAAGGAAAATTAGTGCAACACGGTACACCCCAAGAAATATTATCGAACCCTGCCAATGATTTTGTAAAGAATTTTGTTGGTGCTGACAGATTTCTGAAAAAATTGAATTTATCTTGTGTAGCAGATGCCGTACGTCCCTTTGACAATAAGATTACAAAAGACGAGGTAAAAACATATGTGCAATCCGATATGTTATTAAGAGATGCCTTGGGGGTAATGTTTGAATATAACACGGATTATTTAGGGGTTTTAAAGGGAGAAGAGATTTTAGGGACAGTTTCTTTTCATGATATCAGGAGCCTTATGTCTCAGAAAGAAGGTGAATAAATGGATTGGGGGAGTTTGCATGAGGTTCTATTGGTGGAGGCGCCTGTAAGACTGGCGGAACATCTTACCCTGAGTATTATAAGTATTTGCACCACGATCATTTTGGCAGTACCCACAGGAATAATATTAACTCGTCCTAAATTTGAACGCTTTGCATATATTGTTTTAAATCTGCTTAATCTTTTAATGACTGTACCACCCCTTGCATTTATTGCCATTGCCATTCCCCTTATTGGGATTGGGAATGTCCCGGCAATAATTGCTCTTATTGCCCTGAGCCTTTTACCGGTGGCGCGCAATACGATTTCCGGGATACAAGCTGTGGATCCG
>DUPU01000047.1 GCA_012838175.1 Clostridia bacterium | reverse complement strand
TTTACTTTATTGCGTCACAGATGGATAATTTTCTTTTCGGCAGTATTAATTCTAATTGGTTTGATTTTTAAGAACTGGGGTTTTTCTTTATATCTTTTAATCATCGGAAGTATTTCTTTAATTGCTTTAACCCTGTTCCAATTACAAGAAATGTCAAAGAATTTAGAACTTGCTATTGAGTATTTGAAAAGGGGATCCTTAGGTGACTATATGGTTCTGGATAAAGGTATTAAGCTGGGAAGAAAGATCGTTGATGAGCTAATTGCATTGAAAAAGAATAATAATCCCAATCGGGAATATGTATTGGAAATATTAAAAAAAGCTGTGGAGCAAAACAAGGAATTTGTCGGGATATCCATTGTTTGGGAACCCAATGCTTTTGATGGGAGAGATGCTGATTTTACCGGTGTGGATTATTATGACCGGGGGAGGTTTACTCCCTATTACTATTGGTCAAATAATGAAGTGAAATTAATGTCTTTAGACAACGCCGATGAAGAATCATGGTATATCGAGCCGAAAAAAACAAAAAAGGTTTCTTTAATTGATCCCTATTATTACGATTTAGGGGACAAAAAAGTATTAATGACCACGGTGGCAACTCCTATCATTATTAACAGAGAGTTTGTTGGGATGGTGGGGATGGACATAGAGTTAAAAGACATTAAAGAGATCCAGAAGAAAGTTGTTCTACATGAAAATAAATATCGAGATCTTAACATTAAGGAAATTGAAGACAAGTTGATTTTACGTCAAGATTTGTTCGGTACTTTAGGACAAGCAATCAAAGCTTGTAATACCAATCAAAAAGAAATATTAAACCGGATGTTTCAGACCTTAAATCAGGTTTCTTCTGCTTTTCGGCAGATGTCGGCAGCTACCCAACAGGTTTCCGCCGGGATACAAGAAGAGGCTAATCTGGTACAGGAAGTAGCCGAAGCTATGAATGTTATCACCGGTGATACTAATGCGGTGATGAACTCCGCAGACCAGGCTTTGGAAATGGCCAAAGAAACTTTGGCTACTACCCTGAATGGGAAAAATGCTTTAGGCAATATGGAGCAAGGGATGGGTACAATAAACACCAGCATGCAAAAATTAAATAATAATTCCCGGCAAATTAGAGAAATTTTGGGGGTAATCAATGAAATATCCGAACAAACCAATTTGTTGGCACTCAATGCAGCAATTGAGGCAGCCCGAGCCGGACAACATGGGCGGGGATTTGCTGTGGTAGCCGATGAGGTAAGAAAGTTGGCTGAACGGTCCGGCGAGGCAACAAAGGAGATTGCCGCATTAGTCGAGGTAATTGAGGGAGACATATCAGAAGCAGTAAATGCATCAGAGACAGGGAGTAAAATGACTGCTGATGCTCGGGAGGCTTTTGAGCAGATTGACAGCATGGTTGAACAAAACAATCAAATGTTGCAAAAAATGAGCCTGGCAGCTCAAAATGCAGCAAGAAGCGTGGAAGAGGTTGCCAGTTCTATCCAGGATATTTCTGCGGTATCAGAGGAATCGGCAGCAAGTATTCAAGAGATTTCCTCTTCAGCTCAGGAAATTGCCAGAATGGCAGAAGAGGTAGAACAGAGTTTTCGACAATTAAGTTCAGCTGCCGAAAGTCAGTTGGAATAAGGAAAAAAAATGAGGGGTATTTAGTTCCCCTCCAATTTTATTCAGTTTTAGTCATCTTCGGAAAAGTCATTAGCAACGTCGCAAGGGCCTTTATGGGCCAGAGTGTTGTTAGCCAAAGCATTGACTACGGCGGCAATGGCTTTTTCTTTTACAGCGGCGGCAAGAATCAGGCATCTAAATAATTCGATTTTTTCTTCCACGGAATGCTTATGGTCATGTTTTAGCTCGTCCAAAATGCAGCAAACAAAGTCGGCCATACACCGGGCAATATCAGCTTCGGCTTCGGCAATTTCTTTAAAGGAGTTTTCTTTGCATTTAACAGGATTGTAAGACAAAATAAGCGACCTCCTAAAATGATTTATCTATTTATTAGACGGAAATATTTCCGTCTAATTCTTTTTTCTTTTTAGTATTTTTTCTTCTCCGGGTCTTTGCCTAAATCGCAGATACAGCTGGATTTTTTCGTTGTGGGACACCCCATCCCTTTAGATACAGCGATTTGGCAGGCAATAGCCTGTTCTTTGGCTGCACTGGCTTCTAAGAATTTTGCGGATAAAGAGATGATGTCATCCAAATCATCCAAATCACGGGCACAATGAATTTCTTTTAACAATCGCCGGAGTACTTGGCAGAAAAAGTCTGCCTCACATTTAATAATGGTATGAATATCTACATCTTTCCATCTGTTCAGATCTTCGGGAGAAAATTCTTCCGGCTTTTTATTGAAGTTGGGACTTTCCGAAGGAGAATCTGAGTCATCATTTAAGTGTTCATTTTGATTTTCTACTAAACTTTGGTCCCCAAAAATTCTTCTAGCTTTCCGGCGCCTACGCATTTTTCATGGCCTCCTTGAGGTTACTGAGGAGAAAGCTTTACTGTTTAGTTAAGTTTAAGTAAGCTTGTTTCCTTTTCTTTTATATAATATTACCGGTTCGTCCAAAAGGTGAGAGTATTTAATAAATATTTTTGATTATGGGATGGGGTGCCCGGCCGGTGAAAGGTTCTGCATGGAAATCTAAGATAAAGGAAAAATAGTATTATACAAGGGAGGTAAGCTATGTTCGGATTATTATATACGGGAGATGCATATAAATCACAAACGGAATATTTGGTTTCTTGCACTGAGACATATTTGAAACTTTGCTATAGAAGTGCCTGCGAAATCTATGACCTGGCCCAACAAAATAAGGAATTATTATCCTTTTTAATGATTAAAAGCTGTGGTACAGGCCCAAAAAATTTAGAAAGGCAAAAAACCGGTGCCCGGCTTGAAGATAAGATTGGAGAAATGTATGAAGAGTTAATCATCCATTCTTGCACAACCAAGCTGTATGTGACTTTTTCATTAGAATCTTTCATCAATTCATTTGTAACATATTTGATTAATCATAGAATTTTAAATAATGTCAAAGATGAGGTAAAAGAAATAATTCTTCATAATATCAGTCGTCTTTATGATAAAATGAGCACCTTGGATAAATGGGAAGAGGTAGCTAATCAGTTTGGGAAAAATAAGCTGAATAAATATACGGTATTATGGAAAAAATTCTGTAACCTTTACCGTTATCGGGATGATATGGTTCATGATAAACCAATTTTTATTCTTCGTACGGGAGATGTAATCAGGGTGAAAAAGGGGATTATTGCTCCGGTGCAAAGAGAGGAAATTGAATCGTCAACCATTGCCAGGTATATTAACGAGGCATATCAGGCATGCAAGGTCCATGATGATATGATTCAAAAAGTTTATAATCTTACCGAAGTCCAAGTAGATGAGGAGCATGCCAAATTCTTCATTATACCAAGAAATTACCATCGAAAAATAAAAAATATCGTGCGAAAATTAGAGAATTTGGAACAGGAAATTAATGAGCGGGTGACTCCTTTTTCCAAGCCTGAAGGATATCGGGAAATGTTGTAGAATATCTTTATATGAAGGTGACTTAAGTGAGGAGGATACCAAATGGTGACAAATTATCGTGTTGTTTTTTTGCCGGATAATATAGAAATTGAAGTACCTGAAGGAAAAAACGTTTTACAGGCGGCCGGACTGGCGGGAGTTGAGTTGGATGGACCCTGCGGGGGAAACGGATCATGCGGAAAATGCCGGGTGCGTATTCTTGATGAAAAAGGTGCGTACCAATGGGTATTGGCATGCAGGACAGAAATCACCAGGGATATGACCGTAGAAATCCCCCAATTGGAAGTTTCTTTACATCGCAAGAACGAGCTTTCTTTAGCTGCTCTCCATGTCAGCATAGATCCGGGAATTTACAAAAAAGCTGTTTTCGTTAGTACACCTTCCTTAGAAAACCAACACTCCGACGCAGAAAGACTGTTAAATGCTTTAGAAGAGGGTGCTTGGGAGATTAGAATAGAAGCCCTGCGTTCTCTGCCTAAAGCCGTGCGGGATAAAAAAGCCAAAGGTCTGGTAACAGCTGTTATTGCCGAACAGCAAGTATTGGCAATAGAGCCGGGAGACAGTACCGATAAACTATTTGGTATCGCTGTGGATATTGGAACAACCTCAGTGGTGGTCGCCCTGATGGATCTCATTACAGGTGACACTCTAGGTGTAGCATCAGCCAGTAATCCTCAGGCTACCTTTGGTGCCGATGTCATTGCCAGGATTGATCATGTTATTCAAAATCCGGAAGGTTTGAACCAATTAAATCGCCGGGTAATTCAAACAATTAATCGCCTAACAGCCAAGTTGGCTAAAGACAATAATATTTTACCTGAGGAAATCTACCAAATGACAGTGGTGGGAAATACTACCATGACCCATTTGTTTTTAAAGGCAGACCCAACTAATTTGGCCACATCACCCTTTATCCCGGTGGTGTCCAAGGCAGTGCAGGCGGAAGCAAAAGACCTTAATATTGATATCGCTCCTCATGGTAAGGTCTATGTAGTACCCTGTATTGCCGGATATGTAGGGGGAGATACTATCGGGGTGATTATGTCCACGGATATATATAAAAAACAGGGTACGTACTTAGCCATTGATATTGGGACAAACGGAGAAATTGTTTTGGCGAAAGACGGAGAGATGATTTCCTGCTCCACCGCGGCAGGGCCCGCTTTTGAAGGGGCACAGATTAGATATGGTATGAGGGCGGCTAATGGTGCTATTGAGAAAGTGGTTATAACCGATGATGTTGAGATTAAGGTAATTGGCAATCAGCCGGCCAAGGGAATTTGCGGATCGGGGTTAATGGATGCGGTAGCAGAAATGATAAAAGCGGGAGTGATTGAACCCGGTGGTCGATTATTATCACCGGAGGATGCCGGGCATCTTTCTCCGGCTCTTCAGAAAAGATTGGGTAATAATGAAGAATACGGAGCCTATTTTATTCTGGCTTACCAGGAAGACAACTTGGGAGAGGAAGTAGTGCTGACTCAAAAGGATATTCGGGAGCTACAGTTAGCCAAAGCTGCAATTGCCGCGGGAATTCAAGTGTTATTGGATCAATTGAATCTAACTGTTCAGGAAATAGACGAGGTATTGCTGGCTGGGGCTTTTGGCAGTTATATTAATAAATACAGTGCTTTGGGGATCGGACTTTTGCCGCCTACTGAACCGGATAAAATAAAATCTGTGGGAAATGCCGCCGGAACAGGGGCGCGCATGGCCTTGATTTCTCAAGAAATACGCCGGGAGGCGGAAAAAGTTGCCCGCCGAGTAAAACACTTAGAATTGTCATGCCGGGAAGATTTCCAAGACAGATTTGTTAAAAATTTAAGCTTTAAAAACTAAAAGACAAATAATAATCAGGAGAGGGAACTTACCTCTCCTATTTTGTGTTAAATTATTACATAATGATGTTAACAAATGCAAAACATATGCAGAGAGGTGAAAAATGGCCAGAAAATCTTAAGCGCAGCAGATAAATGTTGCGCTTTTTCCACATTAATAAGTATGATAAACTAAACTAAGATAAATTTACGGCAAATCAGGAGGTAAAAATGGACCAGTTGATTTTATGGCTGCCGGATATTAAGTTTAGACATCTGCATTACTTTGGCAGCAAGGCGGTGAACTTAGGGTTAATCGCACGGGAAATGAAGACTCCTGCCGGATTTTGCTTAAGTTCGGCGGCTTATATAGAGACCTTAAGAAATTTAGGCCTTTTAAAGAAAATAACTAAAATGGCGGAAAAAGTACAGGGGGAAAGCCTGGAAAGAATCAATGAAGTATCCCATGGTATTGCCCAGGATTTTTTAAATCTGGACTTGCCTGAGGATATCATAAATGCCCTGGACGAATCTTACCAGCAATTGACAAAGATTAAAGGAGGCATGCCTGTTGCCGTCGCCGTGCGCTCCTCGGCTACCGCGGAAGATCTTCCCTCCGCTTCTTTTGCCGGACAATTGGAAAGTTTTTTAAACATAGGGAGTTTTTCTGATATCATTGTAGCCGTAAAAAAATGCTGGGCTTCTTTATGGTCGCCTCGGGCCATTCACTATCGGTTCCAAAAAGGAATTGGCCAATCTAATATTGCCATGGCGGTAATTATTCAAGAAATGGTTCCGGCACAGGCTGCCGGCGTAATGTTTACCGCTAACCCCATCACTAATTCCCGTAAGGAATTTTATATTGAGGCAGTAAGCGGATTAGGGGAAGGGTTGGTTTCAGGGGAAAAAAATGCGGACCGATATATTGTGGGAAAAGAGGATTTGCATATTATTTCCAAGGTCGCTGTGGAGAATTACCCTTATCTTAATGATTTTCAAATCAAAACCTTGGCGGACTACGGGGCGAAGTTGGAGTTTATGTATGAAGAATATCAGGATATAGAATGGGCGCTGTACCGGGGGGAAATATATATTTTGCAAACCCGGCCCATTACTACCCTTGAGGATGAGGAACCGGAAGCAGTTCATCCGGATAAAATGACGAAAATTCAAAAAGAAATCTTGACCAACATTAATGAACGTTTTCCGGAACCTATCCTTCCTATTGACGGGATTATCGCCAAAATTTATTATATGAGTTTGTTCAATGCTTATAAGGATTTAGGTTTTTCCGTTCCTTATGTGGATTGGCGCCGGGTAGAAGAAGGAATATTCCCGGAATTCTTTATTCCTCCCGGCATAAAAGTAGCCCCAAGCCGTTTATTCAAGTTGAAAAAGACCATTGACTGGGATATTGCGCGGGAATGGGAGGAAAATGAAGCTGTTTTTAATAAGTACTTAAAATTATTAAAAGATGAAAGCATCAAACAATTTCCTTTAGAGATTATTTGGGAATATGTGGAGGATGCTTTAAGAGATTTCCAGCGGGCTTTGACCTTTCGTTACTTATTATATATTCAGTATGGTACAATGTATAATCTATTGTCCCGGTGGTTAGCTTTTCTCAATAAGAAAGAAGGTCCGGAAATTTTGGAAGGCTTGCTTTCAGGACAAACACATGTGACCGGGAAGGTAAACGCCCGGTTAATGCAACTGGCTTTAAAGGCGAAAATAAGTCCTGCCGTGAAAAATATAATTATGGAGCAGGAAGCCGATAAACTGTCCCGGGTGTTAGAGGATATTCCTGAAGGTAAGGAATTTCTCCAAGAATTTAACAGTTTTCTGGATCAATACGGAGACCGGGAATTATCACAGGGTTTAGGGGGTCTTGCTGCTCCCACATGGCGGGAAAGACCGGAAATTGTATGGGGGATGTTGAAAGGAATTCTAATTGCCGATGAAAATTCTTATCTTCGTTCGGAAAACCTGCCGGAAAGGAGAAGAGAAGCAGAGGCAAAATTACAGAAACTCACCGGTAAAGGCATTTTTAAGTTGTTGCCTTTAAAAAACTTTTCTGAAAGATTGATTACTGCAGCCCGCCAATACAACGCCTTTCGGGAAAACAGCCACTTTTATCTTACCCAGGCGATGACCGTATTTCGCACCCTCTTTTTGGAAATAGGGCAGCGTTTGGTAAAACGAGGGCTTTTAGACCGGGAGGATGAAATTATGTATCTTACATTTTATGAAGTAAAAGACTTAATTTATGCTTTATACAGCCACCAAAAGGTAAGCAAATTGGAAATGTCGGAAAAGATTCATTCCCGGATGCAAAAACAAGAAAGACGTCGAAAACAATGGTCCGGAAGAAATATTACGATTTCTGAAGAAGGAGAAAATATTTTGCGGGGTACCGGGGCCAGCAGCGGCATGGTTTCCGGACCATGTAGAATCATTACCGATCCCCGTGATTTTGTCCGCTTAAACCCCGGTGATATTCTGGTGGCTCAATATACCAATCCGGCCTGGACTCCGGTCTTTTCCTTTATTGCCGGACTGGTGGTGGAATATGGCAGCACCGTATCCCATGCGGCAATTATTGCCCGGGAGTATGGTATACCTGCTGTTATGGGAGTAAACGGAGCGACAAGTATCTTGCAGGATGGGGAAAGAATAACCATTGACGGTTCCAGGGGATTGGTGCAAAGAAATATTGAGTCCTAAGAAAAATGCTCTTCCGACACCCGGACTCCCGGAGGTATCCGCACTATGTCCGGGTTTTCTTTTCCCTTGATCAAATCATTTAATAACCCTATATCTCCCTCTACCTCTTCTGTTTCCCATCCAAAAAAGTCGGCAATTTCTTTCATTTTTTGCCGGTAGCGGTGGATATCTTTTATACCGGGAGTAATAATCAGAACGGCCTTTTTATATCCTCCGTACAGGGTATTAATCAAGGTTTTTGCTTTATCCTCCCCATATTTTTCTACATATTCCAAATATTCAGCATAAGGAGTTTTGCCGTAGTCCAGCCAACCCTGACTGAAGTAGTACACGGCAGGATTTTTTTGATAAAACTCCATATGTTTTTCATTGGAGCCTAACAATAATCCAATGCAATCATGGGTTTTGGGAAAGACTAAGGGTACTTTTGGAGAAATTAGATTAAACGGCACATTGGAGCATCTATTATAAGTCAGAATTATGAGATCGTAATCCTGGCTTTGGTCTATGATTTCCTGTAATTTTTCATGCAGTTTCGACGGCCGGCCGTGCAGGTCAAAATCGAGAAATTCACAGTTCATATTCTGGGGTACTCCCAGCCAATGCACTTCATTCTTAGTCGAATTGCAGCCAATAAGTTTGATTTTCATGCTTTACCTCCCGAAGTTCTTTGCAGCAAGTCAATCTGGTACAGTTGTTTATAATAGTTTAAATTACTTTAAATTTTTCAGGATCTTATTTTTAAGTTCCAGGTATTTAGCTGTAAAATAAGGTTGGTTTTGTGCTTCCGGAAAGTCAGAACCATAGGCTTTTCTGCTTACTGCCAAAACAGGCGGTGCTTGAATTCTTTTTGCTACCCCCATTCCGGTAAACTGCCGCCACCAGTACTCTAAATCCTTAATAAAAGCCTGGACCTTCGGGAACAATTCTTTAACCAACCCGGTCCGGCAACCGATTCTTTTTTCCAGGGTTCCTTCCAGATACCAGGTTAAAATATCTTCCGGCGCTGCCTGATTCCGGTGTTCCATAAAAGACCGAAAAAGATAGTCATGATATGGGTAGTGAATCGGGTCGCCCTTTCCTTCGTCAACGTTTTGGTTGGGGGACAGCTCCGCACTAGGGACTAAATCAATCATTTCTTGGGGAATTACTTCTCTTTTATATATCTTTTCGTTAAAGTAGCGCGCCAGGTCATAAACCTGATGTTTCCATAAATCACCGAGAGCAGCCAAAAATCCGGCCTGATCCCCGTATAAAGTAGAATAGCCAACCGTTATCTCGCTCTTATTGGCATTGCAGGTAAATCCGCCCTCGAAGGCAGAGGCCAGCCCGGCCAGTATACGGGCCGATCTGTCTCGGGCTTGAATATTTTCTTTATGAAATGGGCTGATTCTGATATTAATGTTCTCACCGCCGGACAGGTTAGTGACAGGGGTTTCTTCCAGCTGCCGCACGGTTAAATCCACAGATTCCTGAATGGGTATAATGGTATAATAGCAGCCTAAATTTTGTGCCAGTTTTGCCGCCAAGTTTTTTGTTGTTTCTGAGTTATAGATGCTAGGCATGTTCACCAGCAAGACATTTTCGGCTCCTAAGATCTCCCGATAAAGGCAAGCGTTTACCGCCGAATCAATGCCTCCGGAAAGACCGATTACTACTTTTTTCATGCCAATGGAGGCTAAAAAGTGTTTGGTGCCGTAGTAAAGGGCTTGATAAATATAGTCAATGTCCCAATCCAGATCAAGAACAGTTTTTCCTTCTTGGTTACATGTAGGGTCCAAATGGCAAAGGTCAGTGTATTTTAACATAGAAGTAAAAGCCGGGCAAACGGCCGTGATCTTACCTTCCCTATTATATAAGGAGCTTAAGCCATCAAAGGAATAGACTGTTTTACCGCTGTTTTGAATACCGGTACAGTTTACATAGGCCAACGGGACAGCAATTTCTTTTACCAGACGGGAAAAGACGCGGTTTCTTTCCTGGTTTTTTCCAAGTGTAAAAGGAGAACTGGAGATATTGACAAAAAGATCGATAGGGTTGCTTTGCGCTAGAGCTGCCATGGGATTTAAGGCATTGTCATTGCTCCACCCGTCTTCACACAGCAAGCAGCCCAGGTGAAAGGGCTTTCCATTAATAAACAGTTTTACCGGCTGAAGAAGTTCCCGGGTACTTACCCCCATTTCTCCTGCCAGCTGCGTCAAGCTGAAAAAATGCCGGATTTCATCAAAGCCTCGGCTATCGGGGAAGGTCTTAATTCGAAATGGGTAAGGAAAGTTTTCTTTTCCCCATAGCCTTCCCTGGTAAGCAATAAAGCAAGCATTGTATTTCCGAACCCGTCCGGAATAATCGGTTTTATTCCAATCAACAGCTACATTGCCAAAAATAATGCAGATATCTTGAGATAGTTCAATAATTTTCTTACCCCAATTTTCACAGTCTTTGAGGAAGGCCGTTTGTTCCCAGGTATCACCTAATAAATACCCGGAAATGCAGAGTTTCGGAAAGACAACTATGTGGGCACCGTTATTTTTTGCTTCTTCAATCATTTGCCTCATGGTTTGGGTATTTATATCCGGTCTGCCGGGGATTACCTGCATTTGTCCTAAGGCTAATTTCACATAACTTCCTCCCAATCATTCGATAATTATATTATTTCCTTTTTCGCGATCTAAAAGATAAATCCTCTTAAGAAAAAGTATATAAATATTTTGATCCGAGATTTTTTATTCTTTTTATCTACCGGATACAGAATAACTTCCTTGTAGCTTGAAGATTATAAAACAGGGCGGTTAAGGGTATATTTTCAATGGATGATTAATCTGATATACTGATAAGAAAAATGGCATATATTTGGGGGTTTTGTTATGAAATTATGGGGAGGCCGGTTTTCTAAAAAAACCGACCGTTTAGTGGAAGATTTTCACTCGTCCATATCTTTTGATCAAAGATTGTACTATCAGGATATCATGGGATCTATGGCCCATGCCAGAATGTTGGGAAAGCAAGGAATTATTACGGAAAAAGAAGCTCAGCAGCTGGTGGAAGGGCTTCAATCAGTATTAGATGATATAGAATGCGGAAAAGTAGAGTTTGAAATTGATGCCGAAGATATTCATATGAATGTGGAGAAAATTTTAACGGAAAAAGTAGGTGAGGTAGGGAAAAAGCTTCATACCGCCCGGAGCAGGAATGATCAGGTGGCTTTGGATGTGCGGATGTATTTAAAAGGTGAAATCAAAGAAATAATCAACCTTTTAGCTGGGCTTGAGGATACACTGCTGGACTTGGCGGAAAAACATTTGGAAACGGTGATGCCTGGATATACTCATCTGCAAAAAGCACAGCCCATTACTTTTGCCCATCACCTAATGGCATATTTCCAAATGTTTGCCCGGGATATAGAAAGGCTTAAAGATTGCTACAAAAGAACTGATGTTATGCCGTTGGGCTCGGGAGCTTTGGCAGGGACAACCTTTCCGATTGACAGAGACTTTGTCCGGGAGCAATTAGGTTTTGCCCAGATTTCCGCTAATAGCCTGGATGGGGTAAGTGATAGAGATTTTGCCGTTGAATTTTGTGCTGCGGCCTCCCTGATAATGATGCATCTGTCCCGATTATCCGAAGAAATCATTCTTTGGTCCAGTCATGAATTCCGTTTTATTACTTTAGACGATGGCTTTAGTACCGGTTCCTCCATAATGCCCCAAAAGAAAAATCCCGATGTGGCGGAATTAGTACGGGGAAAAACCGGCCGAGTTTACGGTGATTTAATTGGCCTCTTGACTGTTTTGAAAGGTCTTCCTTTAGCATACAATAAAGACATGCAGGAAGATAAAGAAGCTCTCTTCGATGCCGTAGACACGGTAAAAAAGTGTTTGTTGGTATTTGCACCAATGATTAAAACCATGAAGGTAAACGAACAGGTGATGCTAAGGGGTGTCACAGGAGGCTTTATTAATGCTACAGATGCGGCGGATTATTTGGCGGCCAGAAATGTGCCTTTTCGTCAAGCCCATGAAATAGTGGGCAAAATGGTTCTCTATTGTGAAGAACAGGGTATGTCTTTGGAAGAACTGAGTATAGAAGAGTTAAAGGGATTTTCTCCGGTGTTTGAGAACGATATCTATGAAAAAATTTCCCCGGAAAAATGTGTGGCAGCAAGGAAGGTACCCGGCGGTCCGGCTCCTCAGGCAGTAAGAAAGGCAATTGAGGCAGGCAGAGCTTACCTGGTAGAGCTAAAAGCCCGGCAGGATTATTAATTTTTCTGATACTTATCTCTTTAAAACCGTAAAGAATTCTAAAATATGCAAAACAGGAGTGGGCATTAGTGTCAAAGGCTAAGTTTTTAATACCGCAAAACTCGAAAAGTAATATAAAAAACATTGTTGCCGTCATGAGCGGGAAGGGAGGAGTAGGCAAGTCCACGGTTACGGCGTTGTTGGCTTCAAATCTAGCTCAAAAAGGATTCCGTGTCGGCATCTTAGATGCGGATATTACCGGGCCGAGTATTCCCAAAATGTTTGGGATTAAAGCCAGGGCGGAAGTGTCAGGAGGTTTCTTTGTACTTCCTCAATCTAATGGGATCCAGGTCATGTCCATTAATTTTTTATTGGAAGAAGAAAGTTCTCCTGTAATCTGGCGCAGTCCCTTAGTTATTAAAGCAATTAAAGATTTCTGGACTAAAAGTGCCTGGGGTGATTTGGATTATTTGCTGATTGATTTGCCGCCGGGAACAGGAGATGTACCTTTGACAGTAATGCAGACCATTCCTTTAAAAGGAATGGTCCTGGTAACTTCTCCCCATGATGTAACAGTTATGATTGTAAAAAAGGCGGTGAATATGGTGCGGAAAGTAGGTATTCCTGTGCTGGCTTTAATTGAAAATATGAGTTATTTTCGCTGTCCTTGCTGTGGGCAAGATACTTTCATTTTCGGTGAAAGTAAAGTAAAAGAAATTGCCCGGGAATCAGGGATTTCTGCTACTGCGGTATTACCTTTGGATGGGGAAATTGCAAAATTGGAAGAAAGAGGAGAAATATATCAATATGTTTTACCCCAGGATGTTTCCCGTATAATTTAAAGAAACTTATTATATTTTGCTTAAGGGGAGAAAAATATATAGTTTAGCAGGAAATAAGTTTTTTTTAGAGAACTTACCCGAAAAGGATGGAAGGTTTGGAGTTAATTATGGGTAAGTTATTTGAAGGAATCCGGTATGAGAAAAAAATATTATGTCCTAAATGCTTGGTTCAACCGGAGAGTATTTATAATTACGGTACGGATCAGAAAGGCTTTTGGTTTAAGGGGAGATGTCCTCATTGTAATAATACGATTATATGGTACCGGAATGTTGATTTGTCCTTTGGAGAGGCTTCCACTGCTGTGGGAGAACAGTTAAGTATGTATAGTGATTCCCGAGGAAACCTTATATACAAAGGGGAAAAAGGATAAAAAAAGCAAAAAATATTATTAGGAGGGTATTTAGTGGAAGGAAAAATTGCCCTGGTTACCGACAGTACCAGTGATTTGCCCCATGAGTTAGTAGAAAATTCTAGGATACATGTTCTGCCCCTAAAGGTGGTGTATAAAAACAGAGAGTATTTAGACCGGGTGGAAATAAAACCTGATGAGGTGTATGAGAGCCTGGAGAAAGAAGTTCCGTCCACATCAATGCCCTCAGTAGGTGAAGTTACCGATTTATTTTCCAAATTAGTTAAGGAAGGGTATCAAGAGATTTTGTCCATTCATATTTCCAGTGGACTTAGCGGGACAATAAACTCAGTCCGTTTAGCGGCGGCTAATTTTCCTTCCATAAAGATTGAGATTATCGATTCCAAGTCTATTTCCATGGGAATCGGTGTATTGGTTCAGGAGGCGGCAAATTATATTAAGAAAGGGATGAAATTATCTTCAATAGTGGAGAGAATTCATGAGATTAGAGAGAATTTGTCCGTAGTTTTTGTTGTAAAAACATTGGAATATTTAAAGCGAGGCGGACGTATCGGTTATGTTTCCGCTACTATGGGGAGCCTTTTAGATCTAAAACCGATAATTGCCGTGAATCAAGAAGGGAAATATTTTACTTTGGCAAAAGTAAGAGGACGCAAGAAATCTTTGGACAAAATAATTGAAATTGTAAAAGAAGCGGCTGAAAAGAATTTTCTTAAACTTACGGTAATGCATGGGAACGCTAAAGAAGAAGCTAAGTATATTTTGGATGAATTAAAGAAAATAAAAAAAATAAAGGAAATTGGTTTTGGTGAAGTAGGGCCGGTTATCGGGGTTCATACCGGACCGGGCGTAGTCGGACTGGCATTTTATCCGGCCGATATTCCCGTCCCACAGCAATTTGTTGAACGTTAAAAGAAGGCTTATTCCAGCAAGGATTCTTCCAATTGTTTTAAATTTTTAATGGTGATATACTTTTTTTTAAAATCTATTAATCCTTCTTCCCGCATTTTTATCAGTTCCCGGGACAAGGAAGGACGTTGAATGCCCATGTGTTCGGC
This sequence comes from Clostridia bacterium, assembly GCA_012838175.1. Lineage (GTDB taxonomy): Bacteria > Bacillota > Dehalobacteriia > Dehalobacteriales > Dehalobacteriaceae > DUPU01. The sequence continues at coordinate 1,939 of DUPU01000047.1, read as the reverse complement.
CAGGGTTTCTTTGGACATGGTCAATTTAATCAGTGGGCTTTTTTGTTTTTTATATTCTTCCAGCAAAAAAAAGCAGATTTTCTGTCTGATGGTACCTAAAGAAAGCTCAGTGATCTTTTTATTCAACATTAAAATTCTTTCGGATAATAATTTCATGAAACTTTCCAAAACGGGGGGATAGTTCCGGCATAAAGCAATTACAGCAGTTTTATGGAGAAAGAGAATTTTTGTTGCAGAACGGCTGACTACGGTGCCAGGATAAAAATGCTGTTTGGAAAAAATAATGGCTTCGCCAAAAATATTTCCTGCTTGAAACCGGGCCATGGTGACAGTTTTGCCGGAAGAATAAATTTTTTGAATTTCGATTTCTCCTGCTAGGATTATTCCTATATGGTCACAGTTTTCTCCTTCTCCGGCGATAATGGCTTCAGTAGGATATGAAACAATTTTGCTTTTCATTCTATTTAAAATTTCCTTGAGTTCCGAAGGATTAACCTCCCGAAAGAGAGTACAGTTTTTTAAAACAGCCAAGTATTGGTTCATAAGAATCATCCTTTTTTAAAAAATTTTTAATTCGTAACATTTGTTACATAAATACATTGTAATATACTTTATAATCAAGTTAAAGTTAAACGGAGGAGGAAATATAAAATGAAAAGAAAGATTGTGCATATTGATGAGAGTAAGTGTAATGGTTGTGGTTTGTGTGTTGATGCCTGCCATGAGGGGGCAATCGAAATAGTTGACGGTAAAGCCCGGTTAATCAGTGACATTTATTGTGATGGTTTAGGAGATTGCTTACCTGCTTGTCCTACAGATGCCATTAAAATTATTGAAAGGGAAGCTGAAGCGTACAGTGACGAAGCGGTAGAGGCACTGAAAAAACAAAAGGAGATGAAGAGGAATCAGGGAAGCGGAAAACTACCCTGTGGATGTCCCGGTACCATGGCTAAAAGGATTTCCCGGGAAAAAACTCCTCAGGTTAAGACAGAGGAGGTAGCCAGGGAAGATGGAGCAAGACCTTCAGAACTGACCCAATGGCCGGTACAATTAAGATTAGTTAATCCTCGGGCAGATTATTTTCAGGATGCTCATTTGCTGGTAGCGGCAGATTGTACTGCATTTGCTTACGGTAATTTTCACCGGGATTTTATTAAAGGACATACCACGGTCATTGGCTGTCCGAAATTGGATGATAATGAGTACTACAAAGAAAAATTGACAGAGATTTTATCAGCAAATGAAATAAAAAGTATTACGGTAGTACGCATGGAAGTGCCCTGTTGCAGCGGTATTGTCAATGCAGTAAAGACTGCTATGCTTAATTCCAAGAAAATAGTCCCTTACCGGGAGGTAGTAATCGGTTTAGATGGAAGCATCAAATAAATTAGGTAAATTTTACCCCAGGCTTTAGCATAACTTTTTAATTTGGCATAACTTTTAAGTGGAAACTAAAGATTGAAATAACCGGAAAGGTCCGGTTATTTTTTGTCTTAGGAATTTATATATATTTGAAATTGTTTGGCGTATTGTTTAGGAGAGATATGCTCAAATTTTTTAAAGGTTCGGATGAAATGGGCGGTACTGTTGAAACCGGTTTTTTCCGCAGTAGTTGATACGTTGTATCCTTTTCTGAGTAGTGTTTTAGCCTCCATTAGCCTGCGACTGATAATGTATTCATTAATTGTAAAACCCATATTTTTTTTGAAATTATGACAAAGATGATATTTGCTGATATAAAACTTTTGGGCCAGGATATCCAGGTTAAGGTTTTTTGTCGCATTCTCTCTAATATATTTAATAATCGGAATCATTTTGGTAATATCCTTTTCCTTAGGGGGAAGTGGGCGAAGAGAAGATTTATATAAAAAATTGACATATACTAAAATTTCCGCCAGTTGAATTTTAATAAATATTTCTTTGCCATAAGCAGAACAAT
>DUPU01000046.1 GCA_012838175.1 Clostridia bacterium | reverse complement strand
GGCAGATACCAGTTGATGATACTGAGCGGGAAAAACGGTTCGGGGATCAATGATTACCTGGTTATCCCTAATATATACCAGGACCGGCGGGGTTCCTTCCCTTAGGGCAGATACAAATTGATCCACCTTTTGATTTTTCAGCCTGATTACTACTAAAAAAGTGGGCAAATTAACCCCGGGCAAAGAACCACCCCCCACTTGAGAGACCCCTTTTTCCGTGATTACTTGCATATAAGCGCTTAAATCTTTCATCAGCATTTCTTTTAACTGATTTGCCTCATGTTCCAATCTTTCCAGAGGGCGGGTGAGCATTTCCAGTGTAGGAATATCATGAATCACTTCTTCTGGATTTAAATAGCTTTTTAGTGTGGTTTCCAAAGCTGCCACCGTCATCTTATCTATACGCAATGCTCTGGTAAGGGGATTTTTTTTCATCTGGGCAATATATTTGTCTTTTCCCACAATAATGCCGGCTTGAGGACCGCCCAGTAATTTATCACCGCTGAAGGTGACCACATCCACCCCCCCGGCTATTACCTGCTGCACCGTCGGTTCATCGCCGATTCCCCTTTCTTTAAGATCAAAAAGGCACCCGCTTCCCAGGTCTTCCATTACCGGAATCCTATTCTCCCTACCTAATTCAACCAGTTCACTGATGCTTGGTTCATGGGTAAAGCCAATAATTTTATAATTACTGGTGTGTACCTTCAAAAGAAGCCCAGTATCGGGAGTAATGGCTTTCCTATAGTCCTCTATATAAGTTTTATTAGTTGTCCCAACCTCAATTAAACGAGATCCGCTCCGCTCCATTACTTCAGGCACACGAAAGGCACCCCCGATTTCCACCAATTCACCCCGGGAAACAATAGTCTCTTTGCCTCGGGCTAAGGTATCTAAGGCAAGTAACACCGCGGCAGCATTATTATTTACTACCAGGCAGGCTTGTGCCCCTGTCAGGAGGGTTATTAGCTTTTCCACATGGGCATATCGGGAACCCCTTTTGCCGGAAGCAAGGTTTAACTCCAGGTTGGCATAACCTGATGCCACTAAATTTACGGATAGACGGGCTTTTTCACTTAAAACGGCCCGGCCCAAATTTGTATGTAAGACCACCCCGGTTCCATTAATCACTTGCTTCAGAGATGGTTGAGATCTTTTATTAATTTCCTTCGAAATATCCTTAAGAATATCATTTGTTAATGCATCCGCACTTTGATATTTTTCTTTTTCTTTGCCTAAACGATCACGATAATAACTTAAAACCGTTCTTATAGAATCCAAAATTACCATGCGGGGGACACCGTGGAATTCTTTTATTTTTTCATGCAGCAACAACTCATCCACAGCCGGTAACCATTTATATATATTTTCCACAGCATAAGCCTCCCTTGCCTTATTTTAACACTTTCTAATATATATCATTATCCAGTCTCATGCAAATATTATAAAACGAAAATATAAAAGCACCCCGGCAGGTGCTTTTATTCGCTAAAATTAATTTTTGTCGGTGCAGATAAGGGATTGGAAACATCAGTCCCTTCAGGAAAATACTCAATTTTTTCTCCGTCAATCAAAAACTGTACTCCTTTTATTTCAGGAAACTGAGTCAACGTGAGCACAACAGAATTTACCAGCATGGTTTCGGCCGTACTCCCTCCACCATAACCTAAGGTTTCGGCATTAAAATCGACAGTAGCTAAACCATCCACTACCTCCAGGCTGTTAACCCCTGTCCCCTCCCACACAGTGGAAATTAAACCGCTTTTTTCCGGGGGTCCTGCTACCAATTTCTTTAATGCTGCTAAAGGAGGATTTTTCTCATTTACCTCAACGGTAATAGGCACCAAATACATAGCATTGGCATCAGCAAAATAAACTTTGGCCAAACTATTGCCCGGTGAATCCTTGCCGTAATAATTAATTAAGTGAGGCCGTTTAATTGGTTTGCTGATATCAACAGGACCTATCTCTTGGTATATTTGACTGTTTATCAAAATTTGCACGTCTTCCACTGCAGGAAACTCTGTAAGGGTAAAAACCAGGGCATCTATCGTCTGATTTGCCATATCATCGGAAATATTCATTATTTCCTCTGTCAAATCAACATAAGCAGTACTACCTAATAAATAAAGGTCTTTTAACTTTGTCCCTTCAGGAATTGTCGGCAAGGAAAAATCATTTTCCGGCCCGGCAAGAAGCTTTTCCACAGCAATTCTGGGCGCCTCATTGGTGGGTTTAGTGGATAAGGTAACCGGAACCAAATTTTTCCTGTCAGGGGTAGCAAAATAAACTACCACCAACTCCTGATCCTTAACCAATAAAGCTTTTCTCTCCAAGGAATCTGTGCTTTTCTTGGTGGAATTGGATTCATCCCCATCAGCCGGTTTGTCCTTGCCCCATATGCAACCAGTTAAGATAAATAGGAGCAGAACAAAGAATACAATTAATATTTTTGACTTTCTTGACACTTTGTTCCGGCACTAAAGCCGCTTCACCTCCTTTTGGTCATTTTATTATGTTCGACCCTATAAAGATATTTTCCTGCCGGTTATTTAAATTACGTTAGCCTTTTTAAAAAATTGCCAAAGAATTGTTTTATAATTAATAAAACTTCTCCCACCAACACAAAGGTAATTATCAAACTGGTATATCCAAAAATTGGATATACCTTAGATACTAATTGGGCAAAATCAAACAGGGAAAAAGGTATCACAAAAACCATTACCATTAATACTACTAAAAAATACGGCATTTCCCAGGCAAATTGGAGACGATTACATAATCCGTAAGCATTGGCTATGGCTGTTGTGATCATCGCCCCCCAAAGTACCGTACCATAAAGATAAAACACCAAAGGGTTCACCTGGTATGCCAAATATAACATGGGTATTTGGTATGAGAAAATACCCGAACCGGCCCATAATAGGGCAGTTACCGAACCCAGAGCGAGGACAAATAAAATTATACCCCCGAAAACTCCTCCTTTAATACTGCAGTTTCTGTTATTGGCTGTTAATGCTACCAGCACAACAACTGCGCTTATCATATTATATGAAATATAAAGAAATGCAGATAATAACCAGCTATTGGATACCAGGGACCCGGCAAAAGGGTCAAATGTTCTTTCTGTACCTGCCGCAGGTGTACCGGCAATACCGTCTGCAATTACGATAACAAGAATAGCCACCAATATAGGCATTAGAATACTGTTGAACCACAGCACTCCTTCATCCCGGGCTATTAAGGCCAAGAAAACCAATGCCTCAGTAATCATCACCCCAGCTAAGGCCGGCATTCCCAAATGTTCTTTAAATAAAGCGCCGCTGCCGGAAAGCATGACGCTTAAACCTAAAAAAAGAAATATCATAATTAAACTGTCTATAATTGCGGTCATTTTTGTTCCCAGTTTCAACTCCAGTAAATCTTTATAGGTACGAAACCCATATATTTGGGTCATAAGAACGGTAATCCCCCCTAAAAGGGAAAATAGAAAGCCGGTTATGGCCGCCCCCCAAAGTCCCAGATGGCCAAAACGCACAAAGAATTGCATTAATTCCTGTCCTGAGGCAAATCCGGCACCGATTACCGTGCCTACATAAGCAGCAGCAATTTGCCAGTCAATCTTCCTAATCCTCACCCTTACGCCCCCTTTCTAGATTAATATGATTTTATTTGCCTGAACATGAGTGTAAGCTTGTATAATAAAAAAACTTTGCGCATATACTTACATGAAATAAACCTTTACGGAGGTAAAAAATGGGCTTTTCCCATCTTCCCTCACAATTATATTCAGAAAGAGAATTTAAATGTCATTATGAAAACCCCCTTGCTCTTTCTCTTTTGTCAGACCAATTAAGTAAATTCTTAGTGGAGATAGATCCTCAAGGCAGAAGAGAAATTGCCGTCGTTTGTATCGGCACCGATCGTGCAACCGGTGATTGTTTAGGACCTTTGGTAGGCTGGATCCTCAAAAGGCACCCTATTAACTTTGCTTTGTACGGAACCCTGGACGACCCGGTTCATGCCACCAATCTGTCAGAAAAATTAGAAACTATAAAAGCAACTCATCACTCACCTCTCATTATTGCCGTTGATGCTTGTTTGGGCAGACTTCAAAATGTAGGTATGATTAATATCGGATTAGGAGAAATTTCTCCCGGAGCAGGAGTGCATAAAAAACTTCCCCCTGTTGGTGATATTTACTTTACCGGGATTGTCAATGTGTCCGGCCATATGGAATTTTTGGTTTTACAAAACACCAGGCTCAATATTGTGATGCAAATGGCTACAAAAATAGCCTATAGTATTATCATCGGAATTAAAAAAGCAAAGCGTGGTTAGACCTGAGCAATATTCCTTCAGATTCAAGAATCGGAACGGACTGTCCCTCTCTCCCAAACTTGGTTGACAAGAAAATTTCCCCTATATTACAATGGACACAACTAATAATACGCTCCCTTTAACACCCTTCATACCTAAAGGAAATAACTTAAGGAGATAAAAAAATGAATATGGGGAAATTGCGTTCTCTTTTGGAAAAAGTACAAGCGGGTGATACGAGCATCGATGAGGCCTTATGGGATCTGAGGTGCCTTCCTTACGAAGATTTAGGTTTTGCCAAAGTAGACCATCATCGCTCCCTGAGAACCGGTTACCCGGAGGTTATCTTTTGTCAAGGAAAAACTGTTGAGCAAGTTAGGATGATCATGGAAAATCTGGTCCGTCATAATCCGGTTGTTTTGGCGACGAGAGCAACCCCGGAGATGTATCGGGAAACAGTTAAAGCCATTCCCGAAGTGAAATACTATGAGTTGGGCAGAATCATAGAATACAAAAAAGAATCCTTACCTAAAAAAGGCACAGTTTTGGTAGTAAGCGCCGGCACGGCGGATCTGCCTGTAGCGGAAGAAGCGGCTATTACAGCCGATGCTCTGGGTCATAATGTAGACAAGCTTTATGATGTCGGTGTAGCGGGGATTCATCGTCTTTTAGATAATTATGAAGCCCTGCACAAAGCCCAGGTAATAATTGTAGTAGCAGGAATGGAAGGGGCATTAGCCAGTGTGATTGCGGGAATGGTAGAAGCGCCGGTGATAGGAGTCCCCACCAGTGTTGGTTATGGAGCCAGTTTCCAAGGTTTAGCCCCCTTACTTACCATGTTAAACAGTTGTGCCAGTGGCATTGGTGTTGTCAATATTGATAACGGATTTGGCGCTGCGGCTCTGGCCAGTGCTATCATCAAAAGCGGGGAGGCGAAAAAGTGAAAACAGCCTACTTTCACTGCGACTCAGGAATCAGCGGAGACATGTGTATCGGCGCCCTTGTTCATGCCGGAGCTGATTTTTCATCTTTAAGGCAGCAACTGTCCACACTGCCGTTAAATAATTATGAGATTTCATATGATACTATCCTGAAGAACAATATAACTGCCGGCAAATTTACGGTTAAATTTGCCGAAGACCAACCCCATCGAAATTTGGAGGACATTTTACATATTATAAACACTGCTAATCTTGCTCCGGAAATCAAGGAAAGATCAAAGGATGTTTTTACCAGGCTAGCCCAGGCTGAAGCAAAGGTTCACGGGACTACTCCGGATAAAATTCACTTTCATGAAGTTGGAGCTGTTGACTCCATTATTGACATTGTAGGTACGGTTATCTGCCTATCTCTTTTGAAAATAGAGAAAATTGTCTCTTCTCCGTTGCCCGTGGGACGTGGGTTCGTCACCTGTGCCCACGGAACCATTCCCCTCCCCGCACCGGCTACCAGAGAAATACTCAAAGGAGTACCTCAGTATGGTCTTAATATCGAGGGCGAATTAGTGACTCCTACAGGGGCCGCCATCATTGCTACTTTAGCCCATTCTTTCGGACCCCTTCCGGAAATGTCTGTTCATGCCTTTGGTTTCGGGGCGGGCACCAAAGATTTTTCTATTCCTAACATCCTGGCGGTTTCCATTGGAGAGGAACATAGTTCATCTCCTTTACTTCTGAAAGAAGAAATTAACATCCTGGAAGCTTGTATAGATGATATGAACCCGGAGTTTTTTTCTTATCTCTGGGACCGGGTTTTCTCTGTTGGCGCCAAGGATATGTTTATTACCCCAGTTTATATGAAGAAAGGCCGTCCCGGTTTTCTTGTGACTGTACTGTGTCTTAAAGACAAAGCAAAGGATGTGGCTGGGACTTTGTTAAAAGAAACCAGTACTCTCGGCGTGCGGGTACGCAGTGAAACACGTTTTTATTGCCCCAGAGAAAATATTAAAGTTAAAACCAAATATGGTGAAATCAATGTAAAAGTAGGAAATATCGAGGGGACTAAAAACCTGGCACCGGAATTTGAAGAGTGTAAAAACGCTGCCCGCAAACACCAAGTTCCCTTAAAAGATGTTTATTGGGAAGCGATAGTTAAAGCAAAATCAATTTTGTAATGATTGGAACAATTAACTGAAAAGAAGGCGACTAAGTGTATATAAATACAATTCTTTTTGATTTAGACGGCACAATTGCCGATACCCTGCCTTTAATAAAGAAAACCTATGCCAGGGTTTTTGAGGAAATGAACATTCCTTGGGGCAATGATGATGTGATGAAAATGATCGGGCTGCCTTTGCGGGATATCGGCAGAATTATGGCCGGCATGGGCAAAGAGGATGAATTTTTTAATAATTATCAAAAACAATACCGACTCTTGCACCATAATTATATAAAAGCTTTCCCGGGAATCAAGGACATGCTTCATCAGCTTAATGATATGGACTTTTCTTTAGGCATCGTCACCTCTAAAAGCAAAACGGGGGCAGATTTAACCTTATCCTCCGTTAATTTGGACAAATTCTTTTCCATCATAGTAACCGTTGACGATACGGATAAACATAAGCCTAACCCGGAACCGGTTTTATACGCCATGAAAAAGCTGGGCAAAACCCCGCAGGAATCTGCTTATGTAGGGGACAGTCCTTTTGATATTGAATCCGGTAATCGTGCCGGCGTAACCACTATTGCTGTTGGTTGGGGAATGGCACCCATTGACAAGCTCTTGGAGCATAGTCCCACTTATTCCGTAAATACCGTTAAAGAACTCACAAAACTCCTTCTTTCCTTAGCTGGGTATTAAATTCTTATCTATTTTTGATCTAACCCAATTTTAACTTTCCTAATTAACAGCACCCTAAAAAATTTATCCCCCTCAATGAGGGGGATTACTCTTAGTAAAGGGTTTTTTAAAGACCCCAACCTAATCTTACCACCAAAGTAGTTAATAGCACCGCATATACTACAGCTGGGAGCATATTGCCCACCCGTATCTTCGTTAATTCCAGCATATTGAGGGCAATAGCCAAAATAAGCAATCCACCCACGGCTTT
>DUPU01000045.1 GCA_012838175.1 Clostridia bacterium | reverse complement strand
TATTTGAGCAAATTGCATAATTACACTTTTGAATAACCTGTAACAATATATAGTAGTGCCACTGATGATAGGATCAATATATTGTATCATTAAAAAATATTTTTGAATTATGCAATTTCCTCATTTAGCAAAAAGACAGGGAGGCAAAAACAATATGCAAAACCGAATCGAAAAATATTGGCAGGGAGAGGCTGCCCGTTATAGTGAGAATATCTGGAAAGAAATGAATGGATTTAAAAAAGCAGCCTGGCAGACCTTGATTAATGAATATCTCCCTCAGGGGCAGTCTTTGAAAATTCTTGATATTGGCACCGGCCCGGGGTTTTTTGCCATGATTTTGTCTGAGATGGGACACCGGGTTACGGCCATCGATTGTGCCGATAAGATGCTGGAGGAAGCAAAATTCAATACGCAAAAAGCAGGCTTTCAGGTGGAATTTTATAAAATGGATTCCCATGCCCTCACATTTCCCGACAATACCTTTGATGTGTTGGTCTGCCGCAATTTAACATGGATTTTGCAGGATCCATGGAAAGCATACCGGGAGTGGCACCGGATCCTTAAACCTGAAGGACGTTTGTTAGTTTTTGATGCCAATTGGAATCTGCGCTTTCATGATGCCAAGATGCAGAAAATGTATGAAGAAGACCAAGAACGGGCAAAACTGCTTGGTATCCGAAAAAATGACCATGTTGACCCTGAGGAATGTGACAGTATTGCCAAGGAACTGTTTTTTAGCAAAATACTGCGTCCCCAGTGGGATGCTGAAGCCCTGCTCAACATAGGCTTCCGCCGTCTTTGGATTGATACAAATGTTTCCGAGAGAATATGGGATGAAGAAGAAAAGATCCTTAACCGGTCTACCCCGATGTTTTTGATCTGCGGAGAAAAATAGCAAGTGATTTAAGTCTAATAATAAGGAGAGAGTACCATGGGCACAAATCCTGCCAGATTAAAAGGAATTAAGGGAGTATTTAACCGAGATGAACCCCATATGCCAATTATTATAATAACATTAATTATTGCAGCGATAATCTCGATTATTCTGGCTATTGGTTTAGGGCCGGTCAGTGTAGCTCCCGGCAATGTGGCGAAAATTGTGGGCAGCAGAATCCCCCTATTAGAAAACTATATTGTGCCTGATTGGTCCAGGGTGGAGGAAAATATTGTCTGGGGGCTTCGTTTCCCCCGGGTTTTGCTGGGAATGATTGTGGGCTCATCTTTGTCTGTAACCGGTGTGGCGATGCAAGCTCTGGTTAGAAACCATCTGGCGGACCCCTTTATTCTGGGGGTATCCTCCGGAGCGGCAGCCACGGCAACCCTAGGCATGCTCTTTGGTGTTTTTTCCTTTTTAGGGATTTACTCATTATCCATCAGCGCTTTTATCGGAGCGGCTTTTACCATTGTACTGGTCTATACCATCTCCCGGGTGCGGGGAAGAATCAATATTACCCAGTTGCTGTTATCCGGGGTGGCTCTTTCATTAATCTTGGATGCCGTTACCAGAATTATCACATTAAGCGCTCCCAATGCCTTAGGGATACACAATGTGACCTTTTGGCTGTCGGGTAGCCTGGCCGGGGCGAAATGGGGTTATTTAACCCTTCCCTTTGGGGTGATCATCATCTGCATGGTTATTTTATTAATAAACCATCGTGCTTTGAATGCTCTTTTAATGGGGGATGAGACAGCGGGAACCTTGGGCTTTAATGTAGCCCGATTGCAGAAGATGCTGGTTTTGGTGTCCTCTCTGATGGCGGGAACAACCATTGCCGTCAGCGGTACCATTGGCTTTGTGGGTTTAATGGTTCCCCATATCACCCGCCTCCTGGTGGGTTCCGATCATAAAAGGGTGCTTCCCGTTTCCGCCTTAATCGGCGGTATCCTGGTGGTCTGGGTGGATGTAGCGGCGCGGCTGGTCATTGCCCCTGAAGAATTGCCCTTAGGTGTTTTAACTGCAGTTTTTGGCGGACCTTTCTTTATTTGGCTGTTAAAACGAAATACATCAAAATCGTGAGGTGGGAAAATGAAATTACAAGTGGAAAATTTAAGCTTTGCCTATGACCAAAAACCGATTATTGAGGACATTTGCCTCAATGTGAAAGAAGGAGAATTCGTCGGTCTGATTGGACCTAACGGCAGCGGCAAATCAACTGTTTTAAAAAATATCTACCGGGCCCTGCAGCCTGATGCCGGGATAGTAATGCTGGACGGAAGGGATTTATTTAAATTAACCCATAAGCAGGCAGCGAAAAAAATCGGTGTTGTGGGTCAGGAGAATGTATTGCCTTTCGATTTTACTGTGGAAGAAATCGTAGCCATGGGCAGGAGCCCTCATAAAAAGCTTTTCGACGGCGACAGCCCCAAGGACAAGGAGATTGTCAGAAGTTCCTTGGAATATCTGGGAATTGAGGATATGTCCCAAAGAAATTACCTGCACTTGTCCGGGGGGGAAAAACAAAGGGTACTTATTGCCAGGGCCATTGCTCAGGAAACTAATATTTTGATTTTAGACGAACCTACCAACCACCTGGATATTGGTTATCAATTGCAAATTCTTGATTTGGTAAAAAACTTGCAGGTAACGGTCTTAACGGCAATCCATGATTTGAATATTGCCGCCATGTACTGCGACCGGCTCTATGTGTTAAAAGAAGGCCGGATTTATACAACCGGTACACCGGAGGAGGTATTAACCCCGGAAATTATTTTTGAGGTCTATGGCATTAAAGCTGATGTATCAATACATCCCATTACCCAAAAGGTCACCATCACCTTTTTGCCCCAAAGCCTAAATTTTAATTAAGAGAGGAGAACCATTAATGAAAAAGAAAAGACTTTTATTTTGTTTCCTAAGCACAATCCTTATTATAATTATGGTATTATCCGGGTGCGGTAATAGTAACAATGTTTCTGAGCATCAAGGTGCAACTGAAAACCCAGGGGATTATGAAAAACTAACCATGAACAATTACGGCAGAGAGGTGGTAATAGAGGCCATGCCCCAAAAGGTATTGACCCTGGGACCCAATTGCAGTGAATTGTTTGTGGCCCTCGGCTTGGTGGACAAAGTTATCGGTAATAGTTTAGACAATCACAGCAGAGGCCCTTTGCCGGAATATGCCGAGGATTATGCTAAGATTCCGGAACTAAATTATGCCAATGCCACCAGAGAAGCAGTTATCAGCAGCGGAGCGGATTTCATTTATGGTATTGATTGGGAATTCGGCGGAGATGGTTTGGATATTGAGGAACTGAAGGAATATGGAATTAACGTTTATATGAATAAAGCCGCTACTTTAGAAGAAGCGTATCAGGAGATTGCAGACATGGGTAAAATATTCCAGATAGAAGATAAAGCGGCGGCATTTATTGCTGAGCAAAAAGAAAGAATTGCTCAGGTAGAAGAAAAGGTTAGCCGGCAAGAACCGCTGAAAGTATTGGTGTACGACTTTGGCGGCGAAGGTGTATATACCTGTGGAGGGACGAATTTTGAAACTTTATTGATAGAAAAAGCCGGAGGTAAAAACATCTTTGATGACGTTACCGACAAGCAATGGTTCCTGGCCAGTTACGAAGAAGTTTTGAAAAGAGAACCAGATGTGATTGTCGTTCACGATTATGATGTGCCT
>DUPU01000044.1 GCA_012838175.1 Clostridia bacterium | reverse complement strand
TTAGGTTATTATAAGTGTTTAAGTAAATTTTATTCCTAATTGTTAACTTTTAGTAGGGAGATTTTGGATATCCCAGTCGAAAACATCCCCGGGTTTCTATCCCTCCTACGCCCTCAACCCCTGTAACGGTGTTGGATAAAACATCATTTAAAGTAAGTGTTTCTTTAATAGAAGTAAAGGCAATCTTCTCCACAATAAAAACGGGGTCAAATATATGAATAAAAACCCGCCGGGGAGAACTGGCAAAGTTTGCTCCGGCCGCTAATAATTCTTCATAATAAGATTGGCAGGCACCGGCAAATATTACCAGATCGTCCCGACCCGGCATAAAACGCCGGGCAACTTTTACCGTTTCAATAAAGTGCCGGGAGTTACGGTAATTATCCAAGTTTTTAAAATCCCGGGCTTCTTTGATTAAACCGTCATGTCCGGTAATGACCAAAATATCCGGTTGGTATTTTTGGAGATAATACAGAATTACCTTTGGCTGTTCCTTTTCCGGAACACTAAAACCTTGATGAGGGATTTTTAATTTCCGATATGCATCAAGACATTTTTTTAGATACTCTTCATCCCCGTCAATATGCAAAACTTTTCCCGGAATATCAAAGTATTCTTCCCCTTCCGGGACAGCTAATGCATTAGACCTCCAGGGCCCTTTACTGCGCATAATTTTTCTGTGTTCCAGCACATTTTTAACTTTGGCATTGTTTTGCATCATATTTTCATTTCTATAGCGGCTATAGTCAATCTCCACTATCTGCGTTAGATCCTCTATGGGTGCGTCTGCAATGAGCCTGATATCTACCCCCTTTAATACTGCTATGATTCTTTTTTCCTGGTTTTCATAGATCGCTTTTACCCTAAAAATTATATCACATCCGTAGGATTTTCTTGCCACAATATCTCCAGGCTGAATATTAACCATGGAAGCATCACCCCTCTGCCTATCTCCCGGAAGGGACATCTCACGCCTCGTTATATATTATGACCAAACATTTTTATTGGTGTGGCGAAGTTTATTGGGACAAAGGTATTTCAATCCAAAACTTTGCACCGGAGGGATGAACAGTGCCATATAATATAATATTACACAGGAAAGGATGGAAGGCATGTTTGCAGCCGTAATACCTGCCCAAAATGAAAATATCAGAATCAAGCAGGTAATCCAAAACCTGTTGAAACTCCCTTTAAATTTTATTATTCCCGTAATCAACGGTTGTCACGATAATACGCTGGGGGTATGCTTATCGCTGAAATCCCCCAAAATGTATACCCTCCATTCCCCTATTTCCCTGGGTATTGATGTTCCCAGGGCTGTCGGGGCTCATTTTGCCCATACCTTGGGAGCAACGGGGGTCTTATTTATTGACGGGGATATGAACGGAAATTTAACCCAGCCCTTAAACCTATTAATTACAGCGATAAAATCAGGAACAGACTGTGCCCTGACCAATTGTTACCCTTATATTTACTCCCGGCATCCTTTAACTAAAAAAGTATTAAAATACCGAGAAATCTTAAACAGAAAAATTGGTTTGTTTCATCAGCTAGGATTAGCTACCCCTTCCCACGGGCCACATGCTGTTTCCCGGAGGCTTTTGGATACAATTCCCATCCCCTCCTTAGCCGTACCCCCGGTAGAAATAGCTTATGCCAAAATGGCCGGCCTAAAAATTGACGTAGCCGCTGCCGTTTCCCATCATCAACTAGGCTCAAGGGATAAATCCTTGTTCCACACCAAAATGGTTGCCCATACCATTATCGGTGATTGCCTGGAAGCATTGGCTCTTCTTAACGGAACCACCCGTCACCGAAGGGATGGGGGAGTTACCTACGATGGATACAATCCTTTGCGTCGTTTTGACTTGTTGGAGAAATTTCTCAATAATGAGTACCAAATACAAGTTTTTCACTGACAAAGGCTGCAACAGGAATATAAATGTAATTATATGTAAACAATGGTATTATTATGTTAATGAAATATAGTTCTCCTTCCATTATAATATTAGTACCGCCTATGAAAGACCAGCTAGGCCTTATAATAGACAGGAGGTTAAGATGGGAAACAAAAAAAGTTTTATCGTCACCGTGTTAGTAAGTATATTTTTTATTTGCGGAGCCGGACAAGCTTTTGCAGCCCAGTACACAGTAAAGCCTGGGGACAGTCTTTACTTAATCAGCCAGCGCTTCGGCACTTCCGTTAACACACTAAAGTCAACAAACGGATTAAAGAGTAACACCATTTATCCCGGACAGGTGTTAACGGTACCGGACGGTACCGGTAACTATGTAGTTAAATCTGGGGACAGCCTATATAAAATCAGCCGGAACTTTAACACCACAGTGGAATATTTAAAAAACATCAACGGGCTGAAATCGACATATATCTACCCGGGACAAGTACTTAAGGTCCCTTCCGCAGGATTTAACTATGTGGTAAAAAAAGGGGATACCCTATATCTCTTGGCGAAAAAATTCGGAGTAACAGTTGCTTCTATTAAATCAATCAACGGCCTTAAAAGCGATTACTTGTATGTAGGTCAAAACCTATATATTAGAACCGGGACATCAGGTAATACTAATAGCAGGACTTACTCCAGCGCTTCCCGGGGAGCGTCAAGTTATTCCCGCAGTGAAGTAATGCTATTGGCCCGATTAATTAACGGCGAAGCCCGAGGGGAATCCTACACAGGCCAAGTGGCTGTCGGAGCGGTAGTACTGAACAGGGTTGACAGTCCCCTGTTCCCCAATACAATTTCCGGAGTTATCTACCAACCAAATGAATTTTCCGTAGTTAACGACGGGCAAATAAACCTTACTCCCAGTCAGACAGCAATAAAGGCGGCAGAAGATGCTATGAACGGTTGGGATCCTTCTAACGGGGCACTGTACTACTGGAATCCGGCAAAGTCTCCTAATAATAAATTTCTGAATTCCCGACCTATTGTAGCAAGAATCGGCAATCATGTCTTTGCCAAATAAGTTGCTTTAAGGCGGTATCATAGTCACCATTCATATGACCATTGCATATGATAATTTATTCAAAAAGGCACTAGCACATTATTGGGTAAAAAAACGCTGCCGAAAGATTTAATGATACTAGACAAAATTTTGAATATTTGTTAATATTATATTGTATATTTAGATCAGGCGTTTTTCAATACGCCGGGCCTAATGGGCAGCAGGTAAGCACCTGTGGGACTAAGGATTTAAGTCCTCAGGTGCTTTTTTACTCATTAAAGTTTGGAGGAAATTAAATGGATGCCAGAGTAAAAGCGGCACAAATATCCGTTATCAGCAATTCTTCCCTGGTTATTCTAAAACTGGGCGCAGGATTGTTCATGGGATCGGTAAGCGTAATATCGGAAGCAATTCACTCCGGTTTAGATTTAGTAGCTGCCCTCATTG
>DUPU01000043.1 GCA_012838175.1 Clostridia bacterium | reverse complement strand
TCTTCGGACTCACGGGATGAGCGTTCCAGGTCCGTATCTTCCATGCGCAGAATAAAATCACCTTGATTTTGTTTAGCAAACAGATAATTAAAAAGTGCTGATCTGGCTCCCCCTATATGCAGCGGTCCCGTAGGACTGGGGGCAAAACGCACTCTAATCTTTTCCATATTATTAAACCTCCAATATTTGCCTTGATTAAATCTTTCCTCATTATACCACGGTGTTTTTAGTATTGACAATTAAACTGAGATGAAAAAGCAATAATTAAACGTTCCCAGCCTAAACAAGCCAAAACTATCCCTTTTAACTTAACAGATTTTTGATACTGTTTAAAATCTGAGCCAGAAAATCTAAAATACGCCGGAGAAAACCTTTTATCCCTTCTTCCTGAACAGCCAAATTATCCAGCTTGGACCTAATGTCTTCCAATTGATTTCTAATTCCGGTCAAATCCAAACCGTTTATTCGTTGCATCAAAGAAACCAATTCCTCTATTTGCTTATCCGTCAAATTTATATTCATCTCTTGGGAAATATTTATAATCACCTGGCGAATTTGTTCCGGGTCACTTAAATCCCTCTCAATAACCTCTTCCTTAATGCGGATGACAAATTCCGCCGCTTTGCGGTTATTTTTAATGGATTCTCCGATTTCGCCGGTACGCACCATCTCTTCATTAGCTAGGTCTTTGGCTTCGGTATTTAAAGTTCTTCCTGTAGCTGCCTCAAAAGCCTTGAAAATGCCGGTAAGGGCTGCCGTTCCGGAAACAGGGAAAGGGGCTGCCGCTATAATCTCGGCATCCTTTACTTGGGCTGTTGTCAAAGCGCTGGCATACATTTCCGGTGTTACCCAGGTAATATTATGAGTTTTAACACTTATCCCATCACCGGCACCTAAAAGCTTTACATAAGCACAGGAAATAGCCTTTTCTCCGATAACCTCCGGTTCCACCAGATCCTGAAGGTATTTTCTTTCCTCTCTGTTACTAACCTCAGTAACCGCAATATCTTTTTTTTCTTGATCCTTTAATCCGAAAATTTCATATACCTTATCCCTTTGTTCTTCGGTTAAGTCTGCCCCGTAGCTTATTACCCTTATGTTATCGGCCATTACAAACACGGTTGAAAAAGCTAACCAGATAAATAAAATAATTGCCGGTACTTTTTTCAAGAGCATGCTAATAACCTCCGTATCATGATTATTTTTATTTAGCATACCCATTAAATTGAAATACAACCCATTAAAGTGAACTTGGATGCTCCAAACTATCGGCATGGCTGCTCCTGAATTAATTAAATATTTTCATTTTTTCCATGCCCGGAAAATCCAATGCTGTGAGAGAATCTCCCTGCACCCGGATCAGCCGGATAAGGTTATAATTTTAATAAAACTAAAAGGACCTTACGGTCCCTAATTCAAATAATTTGTCCAGAGCAAAAACTTACTTTTAAATTCCTTCTAATTGTTTTAGAGCTTCATCTGCTGAAACAGGCATACCCAACCAATACCCTTGAGCAAAATTACATTTAGCCTGAGAAAGATAATCTAATTGTTCCTTTGTCTCTACTCCTTCTGCCACAACATCCAGGCCTATTCGATGGCCGATTTCCACAATAGACCCGGTAAAATCCTTATTACTGCCAATTCCCTCAATAAAGGATTTATCTATTTTCAGCTTATTAACAGGCAAGGATTTCAAGTAACTTAAAGAAGAATATCCTTTTCCAAAATCATCAATGGAAATTGTAATTCCCAGTTGTAACAGTCTTTCTAATTTTTTGTAATTGGTATCTAAGGTTTCCATAATAATGGACTCTGTAAGTTCCAATTCCAAAAAAGTGGGATCTAAGGAAACTTCATTAAGTATATTCGTAATCATTTCAACAAAATCATTCTGCATTAGCTGAGCCACTGAAATATTTACCGAAATGACTATCTCATTATATCCCCGGTCGTGCAGTGACTTAAGAAAACTGCAGGCAGTTTTCAATACCCATTTCCCAATAGGAATAATTAAACCGGACTCTTCTGCAAAACGTATGAATTTTGCCGGCAAAACATTACCATATTGAGGGCTCACCCATCTAAGCAGGGCTTCAAAACTATAAATCCTACCGGTAGCCAGATCATATTGAGGTTGATAATAAAGAGCAAATTCATTGTTTCCCAAAGCATTTCTCAAGCTTTTCTCCAAGTTAACTTCCTCAATTATTTGATTAAACAGTACATACATTTGGTTTTCTGTTCTTTTTAGCCTGGTACATGGCCATATCCGCGTTCTTTAAAAGTATATTTACTTCTTTTCCGTCATCGGGGAAAATAGTGACACCACAACTTTTGTCATTTCATACTTGGCCGGTGCTTTTTTATTCAAATTTTTGTGTCTTAAATTCCCGTGTAACTTTTCTATTTTTCAAATGTCATCTACGATGCAGGGTTTTTACAAATGGTTACCACGGCATAAGCGGCCATGCCCTCACCCGTTCCCGTAAAGCCTAACCCTTCAGTGGTGGTAGCTTTAATATTTATTCTGTCCGTCTCTGTTTCCAACATATCGGCAATGTTTTCCCTCATTGCCTCAATAAACGGAGCCAGCTTGGGGTGTTCCGCCACGACCAAAATATCTGCATTGTTTACCCGGTAACCTTTTTCTTGCAATAATTTTTTAACTTCTTTCAGAAGCAGCATGCTGGAAATACCTTTAAATTGGGGATCTGTGTCAGGAAAATGTTTTCCGATATCCCCCAAAGCCAATGCGCCTAAAAGAGCATCCATTAAAGCATGCACCAGAACATCGGCATCGGAATGACCTAATAGCCCGTACTCATAAGGGATTTCCACTCCGCCTAAGATCAATTTGCGTTCTCTCACCAATCTATGCACATCATAACCAAAGCCTACCCTCACCCTATCCTCTCCTTTTTAGAATTAACTCTGCCAAATCCAAGTCTACAGGAGTAGTTATTTTAATATTTTCATAACTTCCCGGCACCACTTTGATTTTATAACCATAATACTCAACCAAAGAAGCATCGTCCGTCCCGGTTATTCCTTCCTCCAAAGCTTTTTTATATACATAAGTTAATACATCTTTTTTGAAAACCTGAGGTGTTTGAGCCGCCCATAATTGGGACCTGTCCAAGGTACCCTTTATTATATGCCCATTTATGGTTTCTTTTATGGTGTCTTTAACCGGTACCGCTAATATTGCGCCGTCATATTCTGCTACCGCATTCAATACCTCTTCAAGGAGAGAAAGCAACATTAATGGCCGCGCGCCATCATGCACGGCCACTATATCACAATCTTCTGAAACCTGATTCAAACCGGAAGCTACCGAATGCAGTCGTTCCGAACCACCCGTAACCACCCGGGTAACCTTTTTCAAATCATATTTTTGCAGTAAGCTGCCGCAAAAATCTTCCTCCCCGGGAGAAGATACTAAAATTATATCATTTACCAATTTGCATTTTTCAAAAACCTCTAAAGTATGGATCAAAATAGGTTTTTTCCGGAGCATAAGAAATTGTTTATTGCAGCTTGCTTTCATCCTGGTCCCCCGGCCTGCCGCCGGTATCACCGCAGTTATGTAAGACACTGGTATTCACCCCTGTTATCCAACTCATGAATGACACCCATCTTTTTATCTAACAATTTGGGGCGCGCAAATATCATTCTTCCGGCCGCCGTCTGCAGCACACTGGTAACTACCACTCCAATAACTTGACCCATATACTTCTTGCCATTTTCCACCACAATCATGGTCCCATCATCTAGATATCCAATACCTTGATTCATTTCCTTTCCGTCCTTAATTACTCGCACAATCATTTCTTCTCCGGGCAGGACCACAGGCTTCACAGCGTTAGCCAGTTCGTTAATGTTTAAAACTTTCACCCCTTGCAGCTGGGCTACCTTATTCAGATTAAAATCATTGGTTATGATAAAACCCTTCATTTCCTGGGCTAATCGTACCAATTTGCTGTCCACTTCGGTAACATCTTCATAATCTTTATCCACAATTTCAATCATCATATCAAACTCTTGGCGAAGTTTATTTAAAATGTCCAAACCCCGGCGGCCACGATTTCTTTTTAACAAATCCGACGAGTCTGCAATATGCCGTAATTCTTCCAGTACAAAATTAGGAATAATCAGAGTACCTTCCAAGAAACCTGTCCGGCATATGTCAGAAATCCTCCCGTCAATAATTACACTGGTATCAAGTATTTTACAAGGTGTTTTATTTCCCCCGGCCTTACTTGTCTTATCTTTGTCTTTACCGGTAAAACGCATTAAAGCAAAAAAGAAAGACAGCATTTCATCTCTTTTCTTCACTCCGAAAATAAGTCCCACATATCCTAAGAATAAGCTTCCCGTTAATGACAAATAAGGGCCTACATATTTGATTCGGGCCACAGAAGAGCCAAACTGATTGGCAATAAAAAGGCCAATTATAAGTCCAATTGCTCCGCCTACAATATCCTGAACAGGGACCTTAAACAACTGGCTTAATGACCAATTGGTAAAACGCTGGACAGCTACCATTATTTTCGGAGCAATGCTTAACCCTATTAAAAGACATAGGACAACCCCGAAAGATATAGTAGACCACCAGATTTCATCAGACGGAGAAACAAAATAATACTCCACTAATAACTTACTTAAGAAATAACCCCCTACAGCAGTGGACAACCCAATAACGATTTGAATAAATCTTTGTAGCATTATTATCCCTTCACCTCCTCTCTGATCAATTAATAATATTTTGTGCACCATGGATAACATTATACGTTATGAATGGAAAATGTTTCAACTACTTCATAAAAAAATACTCTATAAAAAAAACAGCCCACAAAAATGGGCTTTTATGAGAAACTAACAAAGTGCCTTGGCTTTTTCCCCAAGCGCTCCTTCAATCATAGAAAGCACTTTGGCTTCCTCTTGACCCCTGGATAATACCAATTCACTGATAAGTATCTGTCTTGCATAGTCCAGCATCTTTTTTTCCCCTGATGATAATGACTTTTCCTTGTCTCTAAGCATTAAATTCCTGACAACTTCCGCAACCTCATAAATGTTTCCGCTTTTAATTTTTTCCATATTAGCACGATATCTGCGGTTCCAATTTGCCGACATGGGGCTTTTGCGGTCCCTTAAGATAGCCATGACCTTTTGAAATCCTTTATCATCTATAACCTGGCGAAGTCCAATTTCCTCAACACTGTCCATTGGCACCATAACTTTCATATCACCAATGGGAATTCGCATGACGTAATAACTTCTGACTTCCCCTAATATCTCTTTTTCTTCGATAGATTCAATAATACCGGCACCATGCATGGGGTAAACTACCTTATCACCTACATGAAACATCCCGCACCCCCCAATATCACCTAATGTATTTATTGTAACAAAGAAAATCTGTTTTGTCAATTAAAACGATATTTTATCATAGCGCTTGTACAGTGTCAATATCTTTTTTTGAGACCCTAAATTACCACATTGACAATGGATTACAATAAAAAGTATAATATGAAGCATAAAGGCACGTTTAAAGGAGTGGACACTGGGTGAAGGATCTTATCTGCGATGAATTTCAAAATACGGTTTCTAAATATTTAGTACGGCATCAAAGCATTCTTGATATTTTGTCAAAAATCCAAGAATCATCCGCTCGAGTTAACAGAGCCACTGTCAAAGCTGTGACTACTTGTGGTTGCTTACAGATTCATGCCGCAAAAAAAGAAATTCCTCCTGATGCATCTTTTGATGATTTCGCCATAACGAAATTACTGGATAATAACTTAGAAGGAAAGATTTGCCCCGACTGCAAGGATACTTTAGAAAATGAATTGGGTAAAACACTATTTTATCTGGTTGCGTTATGTAATGCTATGGACTTGAATCTTTATGATGTTATATTAAAAGAACATAAAAAACTATCAACTTTGCGTATTTTTAATTTAACTTAAATTCGTTTCCAAAGGTACCGCTTTTGCGGTGCTTTATTTTTTATTATCTTCCTATAACAACATTTAAAGTTTCTGTTACACTACTTACAGGAAGCAGGGTAAGTCCAAAAGAATTGGATAATCTGTTTCCCATAGGAATAACGGCTGTTTTGAAGCCCATTTTTTGGGCTTCTTTTAATCTTCTTTCTATGTTTGTTACCGCTCTTACCTCTCCGTTTAACCCTATTTCCCCCATCACCACAGTATGCCCATCTACATCCTGTTCTCGAAAACTGGATGCTACAGCTACAGCAATGGCCAAATCCAATGCAGGGTCTTCAATTCTTACCCCACCGGCAATATTTACATAAATATCCTGAGAACTTAGATTCATGCCCACAATCTTATCCAAGACAGCCAGAATAATAAGTGTCTTATTATAGTCCACTCCAGATGTCAAACGCCGGGGATTGTTAAAAGAAGTGGCAACTGATAATGCTTGCACCTCCAGCAAAACAGGCCTGGTACCCTGCATGGCACTTACCACAACGGAACCTGATACCCCTTCAGGTCTTTGGGAAAGAAATAGTTGAGATAAATCAGCAACAGAAACCAGACCTTGATGTTGCATCTCAAAGACAGCAATCTCATTAGTTGACCCAAATCTGTTTTTAATCGCTCTTAGCAGCCGAAAGGAATTGTGTTTTTCTCCTTCAAAATACAAAACCGTATCTACCATATGTTCCAATACCCTGGGTCCGGCCAACATTCCTTCTTTTGTGACATGCCCTACCAATACCAGTGCCAGATTGTTGCCTTTAATATAACGTAATGCTTCTGCGGCACACTGTCTTACCTGGGACACGCTTCCCGGTGCCGCGGAGATTTCCGGTAAAAAAACCGTTTGAATGGAATCAATAATCATTAATACAGGGGTTTCCTTCCTAGCGCAACTTATAATATTCTCCATATTTGTTTCTGTCAAAACTAATATATCCGGATGGATCGTTCCCAAGCGCTCTGCTCGCATTTTTATTTGATGAGCGGATTCTTCTCCCGAAACATATAATACTTTTCCGTATTTTTGAGCGATTTCATAAGCTACCTGCAACAATAATGTTGATTTTCCAATCCCCGGTTCTCCCCCTACTAAAATTAACGATCCGGGAACAATTCCACCCCCCAGAACCCCTTTTAACTCTTCATTGTCCAAAATCATCCGCGCTTCTTCTTTTGCTTTAACATCATTAATAGACACAGGTTTCGCGGAAATCATCCCACTCATTAGGTTCAAACCATTGATTTTGCCGGATATAATTTGTTCTTCCATAGTGTTCCATGCCCCACAACCGGGACATCTTCCCTGCCATTTAACAGCATCATATCCGCACTCCCGGCAAACATATACAATTTTGCTCTTAGCCAAATAAATGCCCCCTTTAGAGCTGTAAAAGTGTAAAGGCAGGGCTTAATTCTCTGCCCTGCCCCCGGCGTCTATTCTTTCGACGCGTCCAATACCAAATCCTTTTTATTTTTAAACACTATCCCGCCCTCTTTTAAATCAACTACAATATGATCTCCCGGCTTAAACTCTTGTTTAAGCAATGCCTCAGATAAATTATCTTCTACATGTCTAAGAATCGCTCTTCGTAAAGGACGGGCACCGAAATCTTCATCAAATCCTTCCTTAGCTAAAAACTCTTTGGCCTCGTCTGTTACTTCCAAGGTAAATCCTTGTTCTTCTACTCTCTTATTCAATTCATTAATCATTAATGTGACAATTTCCTTAATATGGCCTTGATTAAGAGCATGGAAAACAATAGATTCATCAATCCGATTCAAGAATTCCGGGCGGAAGGTTTTTTTCATTTCATCCATAATTCGCTGTTTCATGCTGTTATAATTATCTTCTTCTGTTTCTGTTACCGTAAAGCCTAAGGTCGCCTCCCGTCGAATAGTCCTTGCTCCCACATTAGAGGTCATAATGATTACGGTATTCCGAAAGTCCACAGTCCGTCCTTTGGAATCCGTTAATCTGCCGTCTTCCAGTACTTGCAAGAGGATATTGAAAACCTCCGGATGGGCTTTTTCTATTTCGTCCAATAAAATCACGGTATATGGTTTTCTCCGTACTGCTTCCGTCAGTTGACCGCCTTCATCATAACCTACATACCCGGGAGGTGCGCCAACTAACCGGGAAACAGCATGTTTCTCCATGTACTCAGACATATCAATACGCACTAAGGCATCTTCGTCCCCAAACATAGCCTCTGCCAGTGCCCGAGCCAGTTCCGTTTTACCTACTCCTGTCGGACCGAGAAAAATAAATGAACCAACCGGTCTTTTAGGGTCTTTTAAACCGGAACGAGACCTGCGAATCGCCCGGGAAATAGCCTTAACTGCTTCATCCTGACCGATTACCCTCTGGTGAAGTATGTCTTCCATGTGAAGTAAACGGTTTGTCTCCTCCTGATGCAGTTTGCTTACGGGAATCCCGGTCCAGCTGGATAAAACCTCTGCGATGTGTTCCTCATCAACTACCCATTTTTCTGTTTCCTTGTCCTTTACCCACTGGCTTTTTAAATCTTCCAACTCTTTTATTACTTCTTTTTCCTGATCCCGAAGTTGAGCTGCCTTTTCAAACTCCTGACTGTTTACAGCTGCCTCTTTTTCCTTTCTAACCGTCTCTAACTTCTCCTCCAATTTTCGTAAATCGGGAGGGGCTGTATGCACAGTCAATCGTACCTTAGATGATGCCTCATCAATTAAATCAATGGCTTTATCCGGCAAGAAACGATCCGTTATATAACGGTCAGATAGATTTACCGCCGCTTCCAAGGCTTTATCCGTAATTCTTACTCGGTGATGAGCTTCATAACGGTCTCTCAAGCCTCGTAATATCTCCAAAGATTCCTCTTTGGACGGTTCATCCACATTAATAGGTTGGAATCTCCGTTCTAAAGCAGCATCCTTTTCAATATGCTTACGGTATTCATCCAGGGTAGTAGCCCCCACACATTGTAACTCTCCCCGGGCTAAAGCCGGTTTCAGAATATTTGCCGCATCAATGGCCCCTTCCGCAGCACCGGCGCCAATTAAAGTATGCATTTCGTCAATGAAAAGGATAATATTTTCCGCCTGTCTTACTTCATCAATAACTTTTTTTAATCTTTCTTCAAATTCACCCCGATATTTGGAACCGGCCACCAGAGAAGAAAGATCTAGGGTTACGACCCTTTTCCCCTTTAAGGTCTCCGGTACCTTTCCTTCCACGATTCTTTGGGCCAATCCTTCAGCAATAGCAGTTTTACCAACCCCGGGTTCCCCGATTAAGACCGGATTATTCTTGGTCCTACGGCTTAATATTTGAATCACCCGTTCAATTTCTTTATCCCGTCCAATGACAGGGTCTAACTTGTCCTTTTTTGCCATTTCCGTTAAATCCCGGCTAAAACTGTCTAAAGTCGGTGTATTTGAAGATCTCGTCTTATTAACTGCTTTTGGTTTAAAACTTCCCATGTTTTGTCCTCCTGCCGCCTGGGGGCTTCCCCCGCCTAAAATCTCCATTACCCTTTCCCGTACTACATCTAAATTAATACCTGCTGAAATCAGAATACGAGCAGCCAGTCCTTCCCCTTCACGAATTAAGCCTAATAGAATGTGTTCCGTAGCAATATAGTTAATTCCTTGAGATAAGGCTTCTTCTCCTGCTAATTCCAATACTTTTTTGGCCCTGGGTGTAAAACCAGGTTCTCCAATGACCTGCGCCCCGCTGGGCCCTATCATTTTTCCTATTTCGGCAGCAGCTGCGACCAAATTTATCCCTAAACTTTGCAGGGTTTTTGCCGCAACCCCGTCTCCCTCTTTTAAAAGCCCTAAAAGCAAGTGCTCCGTGCCTACTGCCGGATGATTTAATCTCTTTGCCTCCATTTTCGCCAAATATATTACCTTCTGCGCTCTTTCTGTAAATCTATTTAACATTTCTTTTTCCCTCCTAAACTTTTGATAATATTTCTCGAATTGTTGTCGCCCTTATTATATCCCGTTGCGGCGACTGCATATCTGTCTGGATTTTTTTCTGCAAAAACGACGTTTGGATCGAAACCATTAATTTGTTAAATACCTTGGGGTCAATGTCCTGAATGATCTTCATATCAATACCTAGCCTAAGTTCTGATAAGAGTTCCATGGCCTCCTGAGAAGAAATACTTCTGGCATTGGACAAAACGCCATATGCCCGCCAAACCCTGTCTTCCAACTGTTCTTTTGCTTCTTGGTGCAGCATTTGCCTGGCGTTTCTTTCCTGATCTACCACTTGAAGGGTGACAGAATTAAGATGACTAATGATCTCTTCCTCCGTTAATCCTTGGGTAACCTGATTGGAAATCTGAAATAAATTACCTAACGCCTCTGATCCTTCTCCGTACATCCCTCTCACAGTCAAACCGATTTGAGTCATGGTGGCAAAAACTTGATAACCTTGTCTGGTCAAAACCAATCCGGGAAGATGAAGCATCACCGAAGCCCGCATGCCTGTGCCTACATTAGTGGGGCAGGATGTTAAGTATCCTTTTTCTTTATGAAAGGCAAAGTCCAGAGATTGTTCCAAAGCATCGTCTATTTTATTGGTCAAGGTCCATGCTTCGTTTAATTGCATAGCCGGCAATAAACACTGAATACGTAAATGGTCTTCTTCATTAATCATCACGCTTACAGATTCATCTTCTAAAATAATTACACCCTTCTGTCCCTGGCTTTGGGCCAGTTGAGGACTGATTAAATGCTTTTCCACCAATACCCACTTTTCTAAGTCGCTTAATACATGTAAGGAAATAAAGTTAAAATTACCTGCCTTTTCTCTAAAACCAGGCGTATTAATAATATATTTAACTGAATCCAAAATTTCCTTTTCTTTATCTTCACTGAGCATGTGAGGGAATGGCACGTTTTTTATATTTCTCGCTAATCTAACTCTGCTGCTGATAACAATATCCGCATTAGGGCCTACCCCCTCAGTCCATTTGCTGCTTGCATCAGAAAAAATATCCCTACCGGTCATCCCGCCACCTCCTAATCAGCTAATCTCTTTTCTAAATCCTTAATGCGATCTCTAACTTCAGCTGCTTTTTCAAATTCTTCATTTTTTACTAAATTGCCCAACTCGGTTTTAAGGGATTCAATTTCTTTAATCAACCTTAATTTACCGCCCGTTCTGGCAGGGACTTTTCCCTTATGTCTTTCCGAACTATGAATTCTCCTAATCAAAGGATTAAGTTTATCCTTAAAAACCTCATAACAATTACTGCACCCCAGTTTTCCGCCCTGAGCAAACTGACTGTAAGTTAACCCGCAATTTTCACACCGTTCCGATTTAAAAGCGAGACCCATTCCGGAAAAAGTAGGATCATTGGTAAGGAGATTTGCCAGAATTTTATTCAATGAAAAGCTTGGGTCTATGCTAAAGCTAAAATGGGGTATTCCTTTAGAACATTCTTCACACAAATGCTGCTCATATTTTTCATTGTTAATAATTTTAGTAAAATGAACCGTTGCCGGCCTCTGCTTGCATTTATCACACAACATTATAAGTCCTCCCTTAACAGAGAAATTAAAACTGCCCTTAAGATTCTTGCCCGGACCAAGTCCCTTTCAGGCACATCTAAATCCAATGTTTTTCCGTCAATAATTGCCCTAATTAAAATACTTTCCCTTTTTGTCAAAAATCCTTCTTCCTCCAACCGATTGATTAATCCTTCCCCTGATTGCTGAGAAATCATTTTTCCCACAGTACTGTTGACTAATACTAATAAATCTTCATCCTTCTCCACACTGAGTTTTACAATCCTAATATAACCCCCGCCTCCCCGGCGGCTTTCCACATGATAACCTTGACTGTTATTGAATCTGGTTTCTAAAACATAATTTATTTGGGATGGTACACACATAAACATCTCTGCTAAATCATTGCGTTTGATTTCCAAAAAACCTTTCTTACTCTTATCTAACAATCTTTTTAGATATCTTTCAATCTCATTTGCCAATGTGCTCAAAACTATCAACTCCATCTTTTGACCTTAATTGATTTTTTGACTATTACTGACCTTATATATATTATATACTACTTTTTTCCCATTTATGCAAGAGGGTTTTTTAAAAAAAACTAACTAATATGATAAAAAAATAAAACGCCCGTTAAGGCGTCTGATTATTATAATGAGCTGATCTATTTTTTATTGAATGCTTCCCTCGTTTAAATATCACCCAAGCATATGTTACAAGAATAGCCAACAAAAACCTACCTAAAACAATAATCCAGAAATTTGCTCCTACAGTAAGAAAAAGCATGGTATCCTCAATTAAAGAATGGCATATCACCAGGAAAAGACTGACTGTAAATAAATCCTCTTTTTTTATAACTTCTTCACGAGCACTTTGAATAATAACACCGGCCCCATAGGCAATGCCGAATACCAATCCGGCAATTAAAGGAAGAACAGCTTCCTGGGGTAATTTCAGCAACCTTAATACCGAATAAAATAAAGGTGCAATTTTTTCCACCACTTTAAACTCTTTAAAAAATTCAATCATTATCATTAAAGGAATTGCTATTAAGACAAGTTTAATCAAACTCCAAATACATCCTTGAACAGTTTCCATCAGCCAGATCCAGTCCATTTTCAGCCACTCCCTACCAAATAAAGTTTAGAATTATACCACAAATTATTGAAAAACTAAGTCTAAAGAGGGTTAAGGCTAACGCGTTAATCCCTGTTTTTTTTAAAACTGCATTTTCCACAAAAAGGCTATGAGAAATAAGTAAAACTAGAGCAATAATATTAATTTGCTTAAACGTTAAATTCATTGCACTAATTCCACCTAAAACCGAGTATATATTAAGGCAATTTCCAATAACCAGCAACAGAGACGCTTCTCCCGGCAAACCAAGAAGTTTCATAAAAGGCTCACACCACTGGGCAAGTACATGCAGTACTCCGCTTTTCTCCATAATTTTAATTAAGAAATAAACGGGAATAATTGCTTTTGCCAGTTCTAAAGAAACATAGAGACCATTTTTAAATCCTCTTTTGGTAACCGCATAATACATAAGCCCAACTCCTTAGATTCTATAGCGTACTTATCTATTTTAGCATAAATATAGCATAGTGAACATGTAGTCTTGAAAATCTGTGGACAAGGAAAAAATCAGCACGGCACCTGGGACTCCGGCAATTCCAACAGAAGCCAGGGTACCCGTTTATACAACTGTCAATTAACTTTCTTTCAGTGGGTTTTTATCTTGCTTAAGTGATAAAACCAGCTGGATACCATCATCCGCACGCAGGACTTGTACCCTTTAGACAGTTCCTTGCCGGGGGCATTGTATTCAAAAAGGAGTACCGTTAACTACTTTTGGGGAAGTAGAAAACGGCACTCCCTTTTGAAAAATGGCTCCCCGAGTTGGACTCGAACCAACAACCACTCGGTTAACAGCCGAGTGCTCTACCATTGAGCTATCGAGGAATATTTTAATCCTGGCAATGACCTACCCTCCCAGGGACTCTCGTCCCAAGTACTATCGGCGCTGGAGAGCTTAACTTCTGTGTTCGGAATGGGAACAGGTGTGGCCTCTCCGCCTTCATCACCAGGAATAT
>DUPU01000042.1 GCA_012838175.1 Clostridia bacterium | reverse complement strand
TGGTCATTGTCAACGTTGGTAAGAAAAAAATGTTCCCGGCCTACCACCTTACCCCCTCTTACGAAAAACACCTGGGCTACGGCCAAATCCTTATCGGTAGCCAGTCCCACCACATCCCGGTCTTCAAAACTGTCATTTTCAATTTTTTGCTTTTCCACCACTTGCCGCATAGCCTGAATTTGGTCCCGCAGCCGGGCCGCTTCCTCAAATCTTAAATCCTGGGCTGCCTCTTCCATTTTCTTTTCCAAATCCTTGATTATTTCCAAACGGCGTCCCTCCAGAAAAAGAATCACCTGATGCACCATATCCCGGTAATCCTCGGAAGAAATATTTTCTACACAAGGAGCGGCGCATTTGCCGATATGAGCATTTAAACAAGCCCTGGTTTTTCCGTCCAATTTCTCCTGACGACAGGAACGGAGGGGGAAAATATCTCTGATAATTTTCAGTGTCTTGTTCATTGCGGTGGAACTGGTATAAGGACCAAAATACTTTGCTTTATCCGGCTTCATGGATCGCACCACCAAAACTCGGGGAAAGGGCTCATCCAAAGTAATCTTTAAATACGGGTAATGCTTGTCGTCCCTTAACCGCACATTGTATTTCGGCCGGTGCTGCTTAATCAGATTGCATTCCAAAATCAAGGCTTCTACCGGGGAATCAACCACAATGGTTTCCACATTCCGTATTTTATTAATTAAAGAAAGTTCCTTCGGGGTATGATGTTTATTTTGTTGAAAATAGGACCGGACCCGCTGTTTTAGGGATGTGGCTTTGCCCACATAAATAATGCGGCCTTGGTCATCCTTCATTAAATAAACCCCTGGCTTATCCGGTAATACCCTCAATTGGGCGGCCAAGTCCATACCTTTCACGCTCCAATACCTTCTTCACATATTGACCTGTATATGAGCCTTCAGTTTCCGCCACCTGCTCCGGGGTTCCTGTGGCGATAATTTGTCCCCCCCGGTCTCCCCCTTCCGGCCCTAAGTCAATCAGGTAATCTGCTCTTTTAATTACATCCAGATTATGCTCAATTACTAAAACCGTGTCTCCTGCTTCCACCAAGCGATCCAGAACCTCCAGCAAACGGTGGATATCTGCGGCATGGAGACCTGTAGTGGGTTCATCCAAAATATACAAGGTACGGCCGTTACTCCTCCGGCTAAGCTCTGTGGCCAACTTCACCCTTTGGGCCTCCCCTCCGGACAAGGTTGTTGCCGGCTGGCCTAACTGGATATAACCTAAACCAACATCCTGAAGGGTTTTTAATTTCCGATAGATTTTGGGAATGTTTTGGAAGAA
Source organism: Clostridia bacterium (assembly GCA_012838175.1). Classification (GTDB taxonomy): domain Bacteria; phylum Bacillota; class Dehalobacteriia; order Dehalobacteriales; family Dehalobacteriaceae; genus DUPU01. The sequence goes on along the minus strand of DUPU01000042.1, from coordinate 3,988 downwards.
TTCTGTTGCTTCATCCACTGTCATGGCTAAAACATCAGCAATATTTTTCCCCTTATAGCGCACATCCAAGGTTTCCCGGTTGTAGCGCTTCCCCTTGCACACCTCGCAGGGAACATAAACATCGGGAAGAAAGTGCATCTCAATCTTAATAATCCCGTCCCCCTGGCAAGCTTCGCAGCGCCCTCCTTTAACATTAAAGCTGAACCTGCCCCGTTGATATCCCCGCATCTTTGCTTCCGGAGTCAGAGCAAATAATTCCCGGATAGCGTCAAAAACTCCGGTATAGGTGGCCGGATTGGAACGAGGCGTACGACCGATGGGAGACTGGTCAATGTTAATCACCTTGTCCAGATGTTCCATACCCTTAATTTCCCGGTGGGCGGCAGGAAGGTTCCGGGCTCCGTTCAAGTGATGGGCCAAAGCTGTATATAGAATTTCGTTCACCAGAGTGCTTTTTCCCGAACCGGACACACCGGTCACCCCTACAAAAACTCCTAAAGGAATGGAAACATCAATATTTTTTAAGTTATGGGCACTGGCTCCCAATATTTCTAACCACTTTCCGTTGGGCTTGCGCCTTACCGGAGGCAGGGGAATTCTTTTTCTTCCGCTTAAATATTGGGCTGTAACAGAATTCTCCGCCTGGAGAATTTCCTTTAAGGTGCCCGCAGCTACCACTTCTCCCCCGTGGGCGCCGGCTCCGGGGCCGATATCAATGATGTAATCCGCCTCCCGCATGGTATCTTCGTCGTGCTCTACCACCAGTACGGTATTTCCCAAATCCCGCAATTTTTTCAAAGTAGCAATCAATCGGGCGTTATCTCGCTGATGCAATCCTATGCTGGGTTCATCCAAAATATACAATACTCCTACCAAACTGGACCCGATTTGGGTGGCCAACCTAATACGCTGGGCTTCCCCTCCGGATAAGGTTCCGGACATCCGGCTTAAAGTAAGGTAATCCAGCCCCACATTGACTAAAAAAGTTAACCGTTCTTGAATTTCCTTTAAAATCTGCTTGGCAATAATAATTTCCCGAGGAGTCAGTTCCAAATTATGAAAAAACTCCTTTGCTTCCAAGATTGAAAAATTGGTGACTTGATAAATGTTCTTTCCTCCCACCAGAACCGCCAAGCTTTCCGGACGCAGGCGCGCTCCCCGGCATTCCGGGCAAGGCTTTTGAGACATATAACGCTCTAACTCATCCCGGATATAACCGGAGCTTGATTCCTTATACCGCCGCTCAAAATTATTGACAATACCTTCCCAAGCTACCTGATACAACCGCTTGCCCCGTTCCGGATGATCATAGGTAACTTTGATTCTTTCCCCCTTAGTGCCATAAAGAATGTAATTCATGAATCTTTCCGGTAAGTCCTTTACCGGCACATCCAGGCTGAATCCGTAGTAATCGGCCAAAGCCTCAATAATTCGGTAATACCAGCCTTGGGTATTGCAGCTCCACCGGGCGATGGCACCCTCTCTGATGGAAAGGTTCCGATCCGGAATGATTAAATCCGGGTCAATATTCATGGTATGCCCGATACCCCCGCAGGCCGGGCAGGCCCCGTAAGGATTATTAAACGAAAACATCCGGGGCGTGATTTCCTCCATACTGATACCGCAGTCCACACAGGAAAAGTTTTGACTGAAAATCACTTCCCCTTGACCGATAATATCAACTATGACTAAACCTTCTCCCATCCCGAGAGCCAGTTCTAATGAATCCGCCATTCTTTTTTCTATACCGGGTTTAGTGATGATTCTATCCACGATCAATTCAATGGTATGCTTTTTATTCTTTTCCAGTTTAATAGGGTCTCCTAAATCATGCACTTCCCCGTCCACCCTGGCCCGGACATATCCGGCCTTTCGGGCCTCTTCCAGGACTTTTACATGTTCTCCTTTTTTCCCCCGCACCAAGGGCGCTAAAATCTGCATTTTTACGCCCTCCCCGTAAGCTACAAGGGCATCTACCATCTGGTCCACTGTTTGCTGGGTTATGGGCTTGCCGCATTTTGGACAATGGGGCCGGCCAATTCGGGCAAAAAGAAGACGCAGATAATCATAAATCTCTGTTACCGTGCCTACCGTGGAACGAGGATTGCGGCTGGTGGTTTTCTGATCTATGGAGATTGCCGGGGAAAGTCCTTCTATATAATCCACATCCGGCTTGTCCATTTGGCCTAAAAATTGGCGGGCATAGGAGGAAAGAGATTCCACATATCTTCTCTGACCTTCGGCATAAATGGTATCAAAGGCCAAGGAAGACTTTCCCGACCCGCTTAACCCGGTAATTACAACCAGTTTATCCCGGGGGATTTGCACATCAATATTTTTTAAATTGTGTACCCGTGCTCCTTTAACGATAATCTTTTCTTTAGACATAGTTTTTCTCCTTATTGACTGATACTGGGTCTGAGGAACAGGTGGGAGCAAATAATCAATCTCCTTTAATGCTTTCAACCTGCCCCATTAACTTTTTAATGTGACAAAAAACCCGTCTCAGCGTGTCAGAGAACCGTCCCCTGACACGGTTAATTCGATAATGGCATCCCTGAGCTGGGCAGCGCGTTCAAATTCTAAATGCCGGGCGGCGTCCCGCATTTCCTTCTCTAAAGTACGAATCAGTTTTTCCCTTTCTTTCTTGGATAAACTCTCCGATTTTCCGTCCACCAGGTAATTGGCCTGGGGTTCCGCCGCTATGGTTACGCCTAATGACTCCCGCACTGACTTTTTAACGGTCTGAGGTACAATATGATGCACCTTGTTATAATTGATTTGGAGCATTCTCCTTCGATTTGTTTCACTAATGGCTTTCTCCATAGAGTCAGTAATTTGGTCGGCATACATAATTACCCGGCCTTCCGCATTACGGGCCGCCCGTCCGATGGTCTGAATCAGGGAACGTTCCGAGCGGAGAAAACCTTCCTTGTCCGCATCAAGTATGGCAACTAGAGAAACCTCCGGCAAATCCAGCCCTTCCCGTAAAAGATTAATGCCCACCAATACATGGAAGACGCCTAGGCGCAATTCCCGAATAATCTCCATCCGCTCCAAAGTTTTTATATCAGAATGAAGATAGCGTACTTTAATCCCCAATTCTTTCAAGTAGTCTGTTAAATCTTCCGCCATTCTTTTCGTCAAAGTGGTTACCAAAACCCGCTGGTCCTTGTCCACCCGCATCCTGATTTCCCCCACCAGATCATCAATTTGCCCCTTTACCGGCCGTACCTCAATCTCCGGGTCCACCAATCCGGTAGGACGAATTATCTGCTCCACAATCTTTTCACTGTGCTCCATTTCGTAAGGTCCCGGTGTGGCAGATACATAAACCGCCTGGTTTACCTTCTCTTCAAACTCATGAAACATTAAAGGCCGATTGTCTAAAGCCGAAGGCAAGCGAAAACCGTGTTCCACCAGGGAAGTTTTCCGGGATTTATCTCCCTCGTACATTCCCCTGAGCTGGGGCAGAGTGACATGGGACTCATCCACTACCAGCAAAAAGTCCCTGGGAAAATAATCCATCAGGGTATAGGGAGGTTCCCCGGGAGCCCGTCCGGTAAGATGCCGGGAATAGTTCTCAATCCCCTGGCAATAGCCCATTTCCTGCATCATTTCTATATCAAAACGGGTACGTTGTTCCAATCTTTGGGCTTCCAACAGCTTATTCTGACCCTTTAATTCTTTTAACCTTTCTTCCAATTCCTTTTCAATGGACTTGATGGCAGCCTTCATTTTCTCTTCTTCCGTCACATAGTGGCTGGCAGGAAAAATAGCCACGTGGCGTAACTGGCCTAATATTTCTCCCGTTAAAGTATCTATTTCCACGATCCGTTCGATTTCATCACCAAACATTTCCACCCGAACGGCCTTTTCACTGAAAGCAACGGGAAAGATTTCCACCACATCTCCCCGCACCCGAAAAGTACCCCGGTGGAAATCCATTTCATTCCTGGTATACTGAATATCTACCAATTTTCGGATG
>DUPU01000041.1 GCA_012838175.1 Clostridia bacterium | reverse complement strand
TGCGGAAGAAATCCAGAACATGGAAGGGATTAAAGAAGTCCAAGGACGGGTAAGTGTTGATGTCCCTATGGAGGTGGAAAATAAGGATGAGAAGGTAAAGATTCGTTTGATATCTCTGCCTCGGGAGGAAGAAAAAATTAATATTCTCTATCAACCGGGAAAGCGGGAGGCTAAACTTGGCAACAAGGATGTGATCCTTTTGGAGCAGTTTGCTGTGGCGAGAGATATCAACCCCGGTGATGTAATTACTCCCAGAATTAACGGCAGGTTATATGAACTCAGGGTATCCGGCATAGCAGCCAGTTCCGAATTTGTTTATGTGATGGAAAATGAGCAGACGATTTTGCCCGCCCCGGAGAAATTTGGTGTGGCTTTTGTAAGTGAGGAATTTGTCCAATCGGTTTTTGGTTATCAGGATAGTTATAATGAACTTCTGGTGACGATAGATGAGGCAAGTAATATAGATGATATTATTGACAGTATGGAAAAAAAGCTGGACCGGTACGGAGTTAAGAGAATTATTAAAAGAGAGGATCAACTAAGTCATACTGTGCTAACTCAGGAATTAGACGGACTGGAGATGATGGCGGAGACCGTCCCGGTTTTATTTCTTTCCGTGGCGGCAATTATTATTTTTATTATGCTGTCCAGAATTGTGCAGAACGACCGGATCGGTATTGGGGTTTTAAAGGCATTAGGCTATAGTAATTTTCAGGTATTGGCCCACTATATCAAGTACGCCCTGGTGATGGGTTTTACGGGCGCAGTGATAGGCATCGGGAGCGGACTTTTATTCTGCGAACCCATGTGCCGGTTTTATGCTCTTTATTTTAGTCTTCCCATAATTAAAATTGACATTTATTATTCTTTTATGTTTAAAGCTTTGATTCTTACCGGGCTTTTTTGTATTTCGGCAGGGATTATGGGGGCTAGGCCGGTGTTAAAGATTATGCCTGCTGATTCCATGCGGCCGGAAGCACCGAAATTCGGGAAGCGTATTATGATGGAGAAAATTGGCTTTCTCTGGCGGCGTTTTTCTTTCAGCTGGAAGATGGTTATTAGAAATGCCATGCGGACAAAAGGAAGATTGGCCTTTTTGGTCCTTGGGTTATCAATGGCTTTTGGAATAAATACAGTGCCGATTTATTTGGCGGATGTTTTTCCTCTCATGTTTACCATACAATATGATAAATATCAGAAAATGGATTATAATGTGGAATTCACCCGACCCATGCCTAAAAGGGTGGTAAAAGAGATTGGCCACTTGGTGGAAGCGGATAACATTGAACCTAAGTTGGAATATCCTTTTGAACTGCAAAACGGGTGGCGGAAAAAAACGGTCAGTGTGATTGGTGTGCCCCGGGATACTTCTTTTTATTTGTTTGAAGATATCAATAACCGGGAAATAAAGATTCCCCAAAAAGGTTTGCTTCTTTCAGAGGCTATGGCCGGGATTCTGAATATAAACCAGGGAGACATAATCACAGTCAAAAATTTCATCCCGGGAAAAAAGGATATTAAAATAGAAGTAAAAGGCATTGTCAAACAATACTTGGGATCCAATGCCTATATGGACATGGATACCATGGGAAAACTCCTGGTGGACCAGGGTATGATTACCGGGGTATCTATTGCCGCCAAAGATAGTGCTGACAAGGTAAAAGATCAATTAAAGGATATAAAGAATATTGCTTCCGTTAACTCAGTAGTTGATATGAAAAACTCCTTTCTAGAATTTATGGATATGATGATGGTTTCCGTAGGGGTATTGTTGATTTTTGGAGGATTATTAGGTTTTGCCATTATCTATAATGCTACTGTAATTGGCATCTCTGAACGGAGGATGGAGTTTGCCTCCCTGCGGGTGATGGGCTTTGATAAAAAGGATGTTTACCGGTTGGTAAGTAAAGAGAACGCCTTAATTACAGGTCTGGCAATCCTTTTGGGTATACCCTTGGGTATTGGCATGATTAGGGGACTGACCGGTGCATATAATACGGAAATGTATACCATTCCATTGATGCTGTCTCCTAAGATTTTTGTTTATGCTGCATTGGCGACGATAATTTTTGTTATTATTGCTCAATTGGCAGCCCGGAAGAAAATTTTTAATTTAAATTTTATTGATGCCCTAAAAAGCCGCATTTCATAAGGAGGAGATACTTGTGAAAAAGAAAAAAAGATTTATCTGGCTTATCCTGGCTTTAATACCGGTAATAATTTTAGTTTCTGTGGCGATGTTGGCCAAAGGGGGAATTGAGGTGAAGACCGCCCCGGTTATCAAAGGTGATCTTGAAAAGTATGTGGAAGAAAGGGCAGTAGTACAATTGGAAGACCGGGTATTAATTCATGCAGCAGCAGGTGGCCGAATCAAAGAGGTTTTTAAAGAAGCGGGAGATAAGGTTAAAGAGGGAGATGTGCTGGCAAAATTGGATGATCAAGAAGTACTTCTCCAGATTCAGGCTTTGGAAGCGGAGAAGGAATCGGCGGAAGCGGGATATGCTGAGGCATTAAACCCGGCAGATAAAGAAGAAATAGAAATGCTGAAAGCACAGGTAAAGGCAGCGGAAACCTTATACAATGCGGCGAAGAGAGATGCAGATAATAATAAAACCTTATACGAAAGCGGTGCCGTAAGTTTCGATGTTTATCAAAATTCCTTAACCCGACTGGCAGAAGCGGAATCCAATTTGGCATCAGCAAAAAGCAATTTGGCGATAGCGCAAAAAGGTGCTTCCTCCAATGTGCGGAAACAATTTGAAGGACAGATTAACCGGATTCAAGCGCAAATTGATTTGCTGAAAAAACAGGCCAATGATTTAACAGTTAAATCGCCTATTGATGGAATAGTTTTTACACAGGAAGCAGAAGTTGGCGGTTTTATCCAACCGGGTGGTCTTCTTTTTGAAATAGGAAGGGATACAGGCATATATCTGGAAAGTGATATTTTGGTGGATGAAGTCGGTGATATAAAGTTGGGTTCACCTGTATTAATTGAAAATAAGGATTTGAATGTTAAAGATTTAAAGGGTAGAGTAAGAAAGATTTACCCCAAAGCCTTTAGTAAAATATCTGATTTAGGCATAGAACAAAAAAGGGTAAAGATAGAAATTGATCTGCATGAAAACATTGAAAACGGTTCCGTCCTAAAGCCGGGATATGAAATGGACATTAAGGTGATAACTGACAGTAAGAAAAACGTATTGCTTATTGAAGAAAGTGCGATTTTTGCTTATCAAGGCCGAGACCATGTTTTTGTGGTGGAGAATGGGAAAGCAAAACTAAGAAGTATCGAAAAGGGTATGGAGAGTGATAAGAAAGCTGAAGTGTTACAGGGATTAAGGGAAGGAGAAGTGATTATTCTTTCTCCTGATGAAACCCTAAAAGAAGGGGTAAAAGTAAAGTAACAAAGAATGCTTTTTGTAATTATGCTAAAACTAATCATCGAAGAATTTTCAGGGTGCAAAATAACCCCGGGATTGAAGGAGCAGCTTATCCCGGGGTCTGATGGTTTTAACCTTCCTTTTCAATTGGGAAAAATCCTAACTAAAACTCCGCATTGTTAGGGGTTCTGGGGAAGGAAATCACGTCCCGGATATTGGTCATTCCGGTCAGATACATAATCACCCGTTCAAAACCCAGACCAAAACCACAGTGTTTGGTGCCTCCGTATTTTCTGATATCCAGGTACCACCAGTAGTCTTCTTTATTTAAGCCAAATTCGGACATTCTTTTTTCCAGGATTTCAAGGCGTTCTTCTCTTTGGCTTCCTCCTACAATTTCACCTACACCGGGAACAAGCAAGTCCATGGCAGCGACGGTTTTTTCATCGTTATTTATACGCATATAAAAGGCTTTGATTTCTTTCGGGTAGTCGGTAACAAATACCGGTTTTTTAAATATTTTTTCTGTCAAATACCTTTCATGCTCCGTTTGCAAATCTTTACCCCATTCTACAGGGTAATCAAATTTTTCCCCGGACTTTTTAAGGTAGTCAATTGCCTCTGTATAGGTGATATGGGCAAAATCGGAATTTAACACATTATTCAAACGGGCAAAAAGGTTTTTGTCCACGAAACTGTTAAAAAAGTCCATTTCTTCCGGAGCCTTTTCCATGACATAATTAATGATGTATTTAAGTAAATCTTCAGCCAAGGACATGTTATCATTCAGGTCTGCGAAGGCCATTTCCGGTTCAATCATCCAAAACTCCGCCGCATGTCTGGGCGTATTGGATTTTTCCGCCCGAAATGTCGGACCGAAGGTATAAACATTTTTAAATGCCATACAATATGTTTCCACATCTAATTGTCCGCTTACGGTGAGGTTGGTTTCTCGTCCAAAAAAGTCCTGGGAAAAGTCAATTTCCCCTTTTTTGTCCTGAAGAATTTGACAAAGATCCAAAGTGGAAACCCGAAACATTTCTCCTGCCCCTTCACAGTCACTACCGGTAATTATCGGGGTATGAACATAAACAAATCCTCTTTCTTGAAAAAATTTATGAATAGCAAAGGCCAGCACCGATCTGACCCGGAAAACGGCGGAAAAGGTGTTGGTTCTAGGGCGCAAATGAGCAATCGTTCTTAAAAACTCGAAAGAATGCCGCTTTTTTTGCAGGGGATAGTCAGGAGCACATAGGCTGACAATTTCTATGTGTTCCGCTTTCATTTCAAAAGGTTGCTTTGCGCCGGGGGATTCTACCAAAGTGCCTTCTAAACAAATGGCGGAACTAATGGTAAGCTTGGCAACTTCGTTAAAATTCTTTAAATTATCGTCAAAAACAATTTGTAGATTTTTAAAAAAAGTACCGTCATTTACTTCAATAAATCCAAAATTTTTTGAGACCCGGATAGTGCGCACCCAACCTTCAATTTTAATATTTTGGTTTAAAAATTTGTTTGTCTCGCGAAATAATTCTTTAATAGAAGTAGTTTTCATTGCGGTTTCCTCCAGCTTTCAGTTTCAGGTATTGTTTACCAGAATTATACCCTAATTTGCAAGGTTTTACAGCCTTTCCTCAAAAAATTCTCTGCTTTCTTCCCCCGGGCACAAATTTCTGGTACAATAAGGGCAATTAGTGATGAAATCTATATTCTTTTGGTATGGGAGTTGATGATTATGCAGTTGGTATATCAGGGAAAAACAAAGGATGTTTATGAACTGGATGACGGGAATTACCTTTTGAAGTTTAAAGATGATGTCACCGGAGAGAACGGGGTATTTGATCCAGGGGCAAATACCGTTGGCCTTACCATGGAGGGCGCAGGAAAAGCCGGTCTGCGTCTGACAAAATTCTTCTTTGAAAAACTAAACCAAATGGGAATTCCTACCCACTACATTAGCGCCGACTTGGAAAATGTGACCATGACTGTAAGAAAAGCCAAGGTGTTCGGTAAAGGTCTTGAAGTTATTTGCCGCTTTCGGGCAGTGGGGAGTTTTATTCGTCGTTACGGAGAGTATGCTGTGGAAGGACAACCCCTTGATGCCTTTGTAGAAGTGACTTTAAAGGATGATGAGAGAAACGATCCTCCTATTTCCGAAGATGCTCTGGATATGTTGGGTATTTTGTCCAAAGAAGAGTATAAGGTATTAAAGGAACTGACCCAAAGAATTGCCGGCATTGTTAAAGATGAATTAGCCAAAAAGGATATGGAATTATACGACATTAAGTTTGAATTCGGCCGAGTGGGTGATGATAATCATATTGCCTTAATTGATGAAATTTCCGGTGGAAATATGCGGGCGTACAAAAATAATCGCCGGGTAGAGCCTTTGGAATTAGAAAGATTGATTCTCGGTTAGAATAAATCTTTATTAAATCAAGCCTTTTTAAAATTTAAGTTAGTTGGCAAGTTGATATACAATATAATCACAGTTGGAAGTAAAAAATACTTTTAATTAAATAAATATATGTTATAATTTACTTAAAATTGGATATATGCTTTTAGGTGCCTTAAATGGAGAATAGGGAAACCGGTGCAAATCCGGTGCGGACCCGCTGCTGTAATCGGAGACGAATCCCCAAAAATACCACTGCAACCATTCTTGCGGGAAGGTGGGGAGGAGAATGACACGAAAGCCAGAAGACCTGCCTAAAAGTCAGTTCCTGCCTGGGGAGGGGCAGACTGAAACACTTGTGGATTGGTTTTGCGGGTACCGTCCTTAGCTCTAAGCTAAGGTTTTTTTTATGGAAAAGGGGGAAGAATTTTGAGTAAAGCATTAGTAATTATCAGTCACGGAAGCAGATCTAAAGATGCGGTTGATGCTTTTAATCAAATTGTAGAGATGGTACGGAAAAAGGACGTTTTTGACCAGGTGACAGGTGCTTCTATGGAGCATAATGAACCGACAATTGAAGATGCTGTTGCTCTGGTGACAGCGGCCGGAGCAAAAGAAATTACTTTTGCACCCTTTTTCTTATATGAAGGAATTCATATTAAGGAGGATATTCCCCGGAAACTTAATGAGATTTTTACAAAATATCCGGAAGTTAAATTTAAGTTAGCCAAACCCATAGGAGTGGAACCTGTTCTGGCGGATATTCTGCTGGACCGGGCTTTAGCAGTGGACTAAAAAATCCCAGTTCATTTTAGATTCTATTTAAAGGAAATGAGTGTACAAAATGGATATTGTAGTGGTCGGAGTAAGCTATAAAAATACACCTATTGAGGTAAGGGAGAAGCTGTCCTTTACCAAAAGGAAGATGGAAAAGGCATATTCCCAGTTGAGTGGAATTCTCGATGAGAAAGTAATTCTGTCAACCTGCAATCGGAGTGAAATTTATGGAGTTAGTCCTGACGGCAAACAGGCGGTTACCCAAATAAAAGATTTTATTTACAATTTTCACGGTATGCCTCAAGGTGCTTTGGACCGATATTTTTACATTAAAAAGAATCGCAGTTGTGTGGAGCATCTGTTTACGGTTACGGCAGGCTTGGATTCCCAAGTTTTAGGGGAAGATCAGATTCTGGGACAGGTAAAGGAAGCCCATATGTTTGCCTTGGACAAAGGGGGTACCGGCCCGGTACTGAACAGGTTGTTCAGAGACAGCATTACTTATGGGAAGAAGGTACGTCAGGAGACGAAAATATCCCAGAATCCCACTTCCATTAGTTATATTGCCGTCCGGTACCTGGCCAAAAGGCTGGCCTCGGCAGAAAAGAAAAATGTGCTCTTAATCGGGGCGGGAAAAATGAACCGCTTAGCCTTAAATTATTTAAAAGATATGGGTTTTGCCCGGATTCTTATTGCCAACAGAACCTATGAAGTGGCTGAATCCTTCAAAGAAGTTTACCCGGCTCTTGAAGTAATCCTTTTTGATCAGATTGAATCATTTCTTCCTATTTGTGATGTGGTGATTAGTTCCACAGCAGCACCTCATTTAGTGTTAAAGAGGGATGAAATCATTGATTATAAAAAAGACAGTATTTATATGGATTTGGCTTTACCCAGGGATATTGATCCTGCTATAGGGCAACTGGAGGGTATTACTTTAATAGACCTGGATTTACTGGAAAAAATTCAGGAAGAAAATCAAGAGAAAAGGCGACAAGCCGGAGAAAAGGCGGAATCGTTGATTCAGCAAGCCGTTGAAGAATTTTTCCAATGGTTGGATTTAGTACCCTTGTTTCCTGTAATTAAAAGCATTGAAAGCTATCATGAAGAGATATTGCAAAAAGAAATGCCCAAATTAATCCAGCGGTTAAAACAAACCCAGGATGATAGGAAAATGGAGGCTGTTTTAAAAAGCTTTGTCAAAAAGATTTATGCGCCTCCCTTGCTCCGATTAAAAAAATTTGGAAAATTGGAGAATAAGGAAGGACTGACAAAGGTCCTGTCGGCAATGTATAAGGAGGATCAGAAATAAATTGGGAAACTATTATCCTCTCTTAATTAATTTAAATAAAATAAAGTGTTTGGTGATCGGGGGAGGGGAGGTAGCCTTACGAAAAACTCTTTCTTTGAAAGAAGCGGGTGCCGATATAACTGTGCTCAGTCCCCAAGTTATTTCTCCCTTTTATTCTTTGGTTGAAAAAGGTGAGGTCAAGTTTATCCGGAGGAAATACCAAAGAGGCGATTTAAAAGGTTTTTCTTTGGTTTATGCAGCTCTTGACGATGTGGAAGCAGACGCAGAGATTGCCCGGGAAGCCGAAGAAGAAGGGGTTTTTTTAAATATGACCCATAACCCGGAGCGGGGCAACTTTATTGTTCCTGCCCAAATCCGCAGGGGGGATTTAATTCTCTCTTTTTCCACCAACGGAAAAAGCCCGATGCTGGCAAAAAAAATACGCCGGGAGTTGGAGGAAAAATACGGTCCGGAGTATGAGGAATTTTTACTTATCTTAGGCCGGGAGCGGGTGTGGGCATTAAAAGAAGTAGAGGAGATAAATAAACGGAAGGCTTATTTTGAGGCCTTAGTTTATTCTGAATTGCCAGGTTTAATTAAGGACGGAAAAAGAGAGCTGGTAAACCAAACAATAAATAGGATCAGAGAAAAACTCAGTTTAAAACGGGGGGAAAGCTGATGACAAATACTAATTGCAGGGCATATTTGGTCGGAGCAGGTCCGGGGGATTATAAATTAATTACCTTAAAGGCTGTGGAATGTCTAAAAAAAGCTGATGTGGTTATTTATGACCGCCTGGTCAACAAAAGATATTTGGATTTTGCGAAAGAAGAGGCGGAACTGATTTATGTGGGTAAGGCTAGCAGTTGCCATTCTCTTCCTCAGGACCAAATCAATCAACTAATAGTTAATAAGGCTAAAGAAGGAAAAATAGTAGTGAGATTAAAAGGAGGGGACCCATATCTTTTTGGCCGGGGCGGGGAAGAAGCCGAGGAACTTACGAAAGAGGGTATTCCTTTTGAAATTGTTCCGGGAATTACCTCGGCCATATCGGTTCCTGCCTATGCCGGGATTCCTGTTACTCACCGGGACTTTGTATCCTCAGTGCATATTATTACCGGTCATGAGAGGCCGGAAAAAGATGTGTCCAATATCAATTATGAATTATTGGCCCACCTTAAGGGGACCCTGATTTTTCTTATGGGTTTATCAAAAATAGGTGGTATTTGCCGTAATTTGATAAAACACGGAAAACCGGAAAATACTCCGGTAGCTGCAATTTCCAAAGGGACAACCTCTGCTCAAAAGAAGGTGGTGGGAACCCTTTCTGATATTCAGGAAAAAGTAATTAGGGAACGATTGCTCCCTCCGTCCATAATTGTTGTCGGTGAGGTAGTAAACCTCCATGACAGGTTGGATTGGTTTCAACGAAAACCTTTATCCGGGAAAAGAATCCTGGTGACCCGAACCCGCAGCCAGGCCAGTGAGCTGGCGCAAAAAATTGCAGATTTAGGAGGAGAAGTATACTCTTTCCCAACCATCAAGATTACGGAACCGGAAGATTATTCTTTTATTGATGAAAAACTAAGGAAAATAAAAAAGTATCATTGGATTGTTTTTACCAGTGTGAATGGGGTGGAGGCATTTTTCCGCCGTCTGAAAACCATAGAAAAAGATATCCGCGACCTTGCAGGAATCAAGATTGGAGCCATCGGAGAAAAGACCGGCGCTTTTTTGAAAGAAAAGGGTGTGTTTGCTGATTACATTCCGGGAGAATACCAGGGAGAAGCCTTGGCAGCAGGATTAAAGGAGAGGATTAAAGCAGGAGAAAAGGTCCTTCTACCTACAGCGGATATTGCCAGAAAAATCCTGGAAGATGAACTTCGGGATCATGGCGCCGTCGTTGATAAGATTGACTTATACCGAACCTTGCCGGGAGAGGGTAAGCGGAACTTACTTTTGGAATGGCTGGAGCAAAAAGAAATAGATATTGTTACCTTTGCCAGCTCTTCCACTGTGCGGAATTTTATCAAGATTTTAGGTCCGGAGAATATTGTTCTCCTTAAGGATGTGAAAATTGCTTGTATCGGACCGGTAACTGCACGAACGGCGGAGGAATTGGGATTGGATGTTGCTGTTACAGCCAAGGACTATACCATTGATGGATTAATCAAGGCTATCCTTCAAGAAGAGGCTTTGAAAGACTAATGTTATATATTGACCAATTTGTATATACAAATAAAATGCGCTTTTTCCACCCCGGTGAAAAATTGTTTTTTTCCTTAATAACTATGATCATATGTCTCTTGATAAACAACCCGTTCATGCATTTGACAGTGATTGGCGTTATGATCGGCCTATTAGTGGGAAAAGCGCGCATTCCCGGGTATGTCCTGGGCAAGATACTCTTAGTCCCGTTAGTCTTTTTGTTATTAGGGGTCATAACCGTTGCTTTATCCTGGAACAATGATGGTATAGGCATGCTTGCATCTGTTAGAATCGGAGATTACTTTCTGGGAACAACCAAAGAAGGTTTAATGTCGGCAGGGCGAATCTTCCTTCGGGCTTTGAGTTCTGTAACCTGTTTAATTTTTCTTGCTTTTACCGTACCGATGATTGACATGATTTATGTTTTAAAGCTTCTTAAGGTACCTTCCCTGATTATTGAGATGATGCTCTTGATCTACCGTTTTATTTTTGTGTTTGTGGAAACTGCTTTTCATATTTATACCGCCCAATCTTCCCGCTGGGGTTATTCCGGTTTCAAACGATCGGTTTACTCTTTCGGAATGCTCTTTGCTAATCTTTGGGGGAAGGTTTATTTTAAAACCCGGTTTTTAATGGAAAGTCTTCTTTCCCGGGGTTATGAGGGAGAAATTCGGGTTTTGTACGCTACACCTAAATTTTCCGGGAAAAATATTTTTTTCTTTGTTACCATTGACTTAGCACTGATTGTCATAGCCCTGGCGTTGCCTGTGTACTGAAATGAAAAGTTTTTGACAAAAAGGAGGCCCCTATGACAGAGTATATTTTGGAAGCCTATAATTTGGAATTTTCATATTTAGATGGTACCAAGGCCTTGAAAGGGCTTAATATCAGGATTGAAAAAGGGAAAAAAATTGCCCTGGTAGGTAATAACGGGGCGGGTAAAACCACCTTATTCCTGCATTTTAACGGGGTACACCGTCCCAATAAAGGTGAAATAAGGTTTAAGGGTGAAGTTATTAATTATTATCGTAAACAGATGAAAGAATTGAGGAAGAGTGTTGGTATAGTTTTCCAAGATCCGGACAATCAGCTCTTTTCCGCCAGTGTTTATCAGGATGTATCCTTTGGACCTGTTAATATGGGTTGGCCGGAAAAGGTGGTGCGGGAAAAAATAGAACAGGCTTTAAGAAAAACCAATACCTGGAGCATAAAAGACAAACCAACCCATTTTTTGAGTCATGGACAGAAAAAAAGAGTTGCCATTGCAGGTATCCTGGCGATGGAACCGGAAGTGATCATTTTAGATGAACCAACGGCAGGCTTGGATCCTATAGGTACCGCTCAGATGATGACTTTATTGGATGAATTTAATCAAAACGGGGCCACGGTGATTTTATCCAGCCATGACTTGGACCAAGTGTATGCTTGGGCGGACATTGTTTTTGTTATTAATAGGGGGAAGATTATTGCTGAAGGTTCTCCGGAAGAAATATTTCGTAATGAAGAAATTATGCAACAGGCAAATCTTATTAAACCTTGGGCTTTAGATATCTTTGATTATTTAACCGCTAAGGGAATCATAAAAAGGACCGGTATAACCCCGAGAAACAGAAGGGAACTTAAAATATTGCTTGACTAGTAACCGGAAGCCTTTGTTATAATAGTGGTGAAATTACTATAATAAGTTAGGATTTCAAGTTATTTTTGACTGAATAGAGTCTTTATAGACTCAAAAACCGGTTCCAAATGATGGATTAGAGGAGGTGTTTTTAAAGGAGAAAGAAAAAATAATGCCTTGTTTTTCATGTTCCTGTTGGGTTTATGGATTCGTGTTGATTCAATTGATTTTTTTTGATATTTGGCATCAAAATTGCAAAAGATATGTTTAAGGGAAAAAAACCATAATATGGGGGGTGGATCGGATAGATCGCGCGGACTCTAAATTCGTGTAGCCGGGTGTAACTCCCGGACTCCCCGCCAAAAGAATTAGTGGTTTTTTTTTGTACCTATGTATGGTTAAAAAATATAATTAGGCTGACCCAAAGGAGCATGAATTGAATTTCATAAGGAGGAATTAATTTGAGCTGTGGGTGGACGCCTATTCAAAAACAAAGATTAATAGAGCTTAATGCCAGTGATGAACAACAAGAAATGTTGTTTCAAGATATTCAAGAAAGAAACCGGACATTTCAGGAATTGGAACAGCAGTTGGTAAAAAAGGGCAAGATGAAACTTAATGAGCTTAAAGAGATAAAGAGACGCCCTGCCTTAGCTGAACTGGAAAGCAAATTGGTTGACGTTTTAACTGAAAAAGGATTTGTTCAAGTTGTAACTCCGATTATTTTGGCCAAAGGATTGTTGGCCAAAATGTCCATAGATGACAATCATCCTTTATACGCGCAGGTTTTTTGGATTGATGAAAAGAAATGCTTAAGGCCAATGCTGGCGCCTAATCTTTATTCCTTATGGCGGGAACTTATCCGTTTGTGGGAAAAACCCATTAAAATTTTTGAAGTGGGTTCCTGTTTTCGTAAGGAGTCCCAGGGTCAGCATCATCTGAACGAGTTTACCATGCTCAATGTAACTGAGTTAGGGCTGCCCCTGGAGAAGAGGAAAGAATGGCTGGAAGAGATGACGGAATTGATTATGAAAACCGCAGGAATCTCTGATTATTCCGTTATCACTGAATCCTCGGTTGTTTATGGTGAAACATATGATGTCGTTTCCGGAATTGAATTAGGTTCCGGAGCTTTTGGTCCCCATCCCTTGGACCAAAATTGGGGAATTATTGACCCCTGGGTGGGTATTGGTTTTGGACTGGAGCGACTTTTGATGGTGAGAGAAGGCGGGCAAAATATTCATAGAATGGCTAAAAGCATTACATATTTGGATGGAGTGAGACTGAACATTTAATTAGGGGAAATCAATTTAAGCAGGTGAATAATGATGCAGAGCCCTCATTTAAACATGGGATTTGTTTTAGATAAAGTAAACCGGGAAGAATTTCTAAACAAGGATGAGATTTTGTTTCTTCTTTCCCGGACGGATGAAGAATCGGTGAACCGGATCTATGCAGCAGCACGGGAAATGCGGGAAAGATATTTTAATAATCAAATATTTCTATATGGTTTTGTTTATTTTTCCACTTTTTGCCGAAATAATTGTAATTTTTGCTTATACCGAAGAGGGAATCATTCATTGGAAAGATATCGAAAAAATGAAGAGGAAATTTTAAAGACTGCTGTTTCCTTGGCTGAATCCGGGGTTCATCTTCTTGATCTTACTATGGGGGAGGATCCTGAATTCTTGCTGGACCGCCCCCAAGGTTTGGGAAGATTATTGGAGATGATTAAAAAGGTCAAGGAGGCAACCGGCTTGCCTTTGATGATATCGCCGGGAGTAGTTCCCCAAAAGTATTTAAAGGATTTTAAAGATGCAGGAGTTAATTGGTATGCCCTTTATCAAGAGACTCATAACCGGGATTTATACACCAAACTGAGAGTAGAACAGGATTATGACCAGCGATGGAATATTAAGATAGCTGCCCATAGGACAGGAATGCTTATTGAAGAAGGGCTGCTCACAGGGGTTGGGGATACTCGGGAAGATGATGCGGACTCTATGTTGGCCATGAGAGAATTGGATGCAGAACAGGTGCGGGTAATGAGTTTTGTGCCTCAGGAAAATACTCCTATGGAGCATTGGGACACGCCTCCCCGTCTTTATGAATTGTTGATTATCGCAGTGATGCGCTTGCTTTTTCCGGATCGGTTAATTCCCGCTTCTTTGGACGTGGACGGGATTAAGGGATTAAAACAACGCCTTGATGCCGGAGCAAATGTGGTCACTTCAATTATCCCTCCTCAGGCCGGATTGGCCGGGGTTTCCAATAATTCCTTGGATATTGAAGACGGGAACAGAACGGTAAAAAAAGTAACTGAAGTGCTGGAGGAAATGGGACTGGCCCCTGCTCCGAAGAAGGCTTATTTGGATTGGGTGCAGGAAAGACAAAGACAGGTTGAAGAAAGGTTTCAATGAAAACCATGAGGAAGATAGCAGTTGTGGGTGGAAAATTGCAGGGAACAGAAGCCTGTTATTTAGCAAAAAAAGCAGGTTGGCATGTTATTCTAATTGACCGGAATAAGGATGTGCCTGCACAGGGATTATGTGATGAGTTTATTTACCGGGATGCCACCGAAGAGGCAGTGTACCCCGTATTAAAACAGGTGGACTTTATTCTTCCGGCCATGGAAAATGCGGAAGATTTAGGAGTTTTATCCCAAAACGCTGAAAAATTGGGAATACCCTTTGCCTTTGATAACCATGCTTACCAGATTTCATCTTCCAAGATTAAGTCAAATCAGATTTTCTTGGAGACCGGTATACCTATGCCCCGTCTTTGGCCGGATTGCTCCCTGCCATTGGTGGTAAAACCTTCCGATTCCAGCGGCAGTGAAGGGGTATTTAAGGTAAGTACCTTGGCGGATTTAAATAAACTTAAAGAAAAGCCGGAGATTTTAAACCAATGGGTAGTGCAGGAATTTGTAGAAGGACCGTCGTATTCCATAGAAGTAATCGGATACAGAGGAGAGTATCAGGCTTATCAGGCAACTGATTTGGAAATGGATGAGCATTATGATTGCAAAAGGGTACTGGCACCTGCTCCCTTGAGTGAGGATCTTACCCGTGCTTTTAATGATATAGGTATAGCCTTGGCCCGTCGTATTGGCATTCAGGGTATTATGGATGTGGAAGTAATTCTGCATCGTGGGGAATTAAAAGTTCTGGAGATAGATGCCCGTCTCCCCAGTCAGACACCGACAGTAGTATTTCATTCCACAGGGGTTAATTTGGTGGAGGTTTTAGGTAATAGTTTTATCCGAGGCAAATTGGAGCAGGTAGAAGTGAAAGCAGCAAAAGGGGCGGTATATGAACATATTCAGCTAAGGGAAAATGCCCTGAAGGTTTGCGGTGAGCATATTATGGGACAGGCCGGTCCCCTGTGCCTGATTTCGGGCTTTTTTGGCGCAGACGAAGCAATTACCAATTATCGTACCGGTGAGAAAGAATGGGTGGCAACCTTAATTAATACAGGGAGTACTCGGCAGGAGGCTTGGGAAAAAAGATGCCGGGTAATTGAGCGGATTATTAACCAGTGCGGTATTAAAGACTATATTGACCTTCTGCCGGAGGACAACTGAAATTATAAAAGTGATAGGGGTCGGTAATGTGGCAGAACAGGAAAAAACAAAAAAACAGGCAAGTAAAGAAAAAAAGAGATACTATCGGAAAAATGTAGACTTTTTTAAATTATTGGAAAAGATAAAACTGTGGCCGTCCAGAAACGGTACTTTGCACGGGATTAGATCCATAAAAATTCATGGCAACACAGCTGAAATTGTTACTCACTGTAACGAAAGGTTTATTGTGCGTAATTCCAGAAATTCCCGGGCGGCCAGGTGGTTAAGGAACAAATGGTTTTTCGGCGTGTGCAAAGGTTGTAAAATACCTCAATGGAAGTTGGAAAAATATTCAGCCACCTATTTGACTCAACATTATGGGTCAGGCCTGTAATCTCCTTCTTTCTTAGATTTTAATTTTGTTACAAGGTTTAAGTATTTTCTTTGACCTTGTGGCGCAATAATAATATTAAGTCAGTTTAATTTTATTTGATAAAGGAGGGATGAGAAAAAATCAATAAAAAGACACCTAAAATAAAATCCCGGTTTCAATAACGGGAAGCAATTGCCGTGTAAGGCAGTATCAAAAATTTCAAGATAAAGGAGAAAGAGAGTTATGGCGAATTTTGAAGCGTTATCCCAAAGTGTTATTTCCGGTAAAGAAGCACAGGTAAAAGAGCAAACCAAGGCATTGATTGACGCCGGTGCAGATCCCCTTGAAATTATCAATAACGGCCTCATTGCCGGAATGAATGTTGTCGGTGCCCGTTTTAAAAACGGGGAAATGTTTGTTCCGGAAGTTCTTATGTCAGCAAAATCCATGGCCGCCGGTATTGAAATGGTAAAACCCTTAATTGCCGACAAAGATATGCCAAATAAAGGTACCGTTCTCATCGGCACCGTAAAAGGCGACCTTCATGACATCGGGAAAAACCTGGTGGCTATGATGATGGAAAGCGGCGGGTTCAAGGTAATCAACTTAGGAATTGACATTGCTCCGGAAAAATTCGTTGAGGCTACCAAAGAACACAATCCGGATATCGTAGCTATGTCCGCTCTTCTCACCACCACCATGTTACATATGAAAGACACCATTGAATTAATTAAAGAAGAAGGTTTAAAAGTTAAATGTATCGTCGGCGGCGCACCTATTTCTCAAGATTTTGCTGATGAAATCGGCGCTGACGGATTTGCTCCTGATGCAGCATCTGCTGTGGAACTCTGCACTAAACTGCTTGCTTAAAAAGGAGAGATAATTAGATGTTAATAGTTGGCGAATTAATTAATACCAGCCGGAAGGCAATTAAACCGGCGGTGGAAAGCCGAGATGCGGCTTTTATCAAAGACATTGCCCAAAAGCAGGTAGACGCCGGGGCAGATTATGTAGACGTTAACTGCGGCACTATGGTTTTTGACGAAGAAGAAACCATGGCCTGGTTGGTGGAAACCGTTCAATCCCAGGTAAGTGCACCTTTGTGTATCGACAGTCCTAATCCCAAGGCTTTGGAAAAGGGACTTTCTCTGGCCAAGAACGGCCAACCCATGATTAATTCCATTACAGCGGAAAAAGAACGCTTTGCTACCGTCCTGCCTTTAGTCCTGAAATACAAAGCCAAAATCGTAGGGCTTTGCATGGACGATTCAGGCATGCCGGAAACCGCTGCGGACCGGTTGAAAATTGCCGATAGATTAGTAACTGATTTAGTAGCTGCCGGTGTTCCGGAAGATGATATTTATTTGGATCCCCTGGTAAAGCCGGTCAGCACCGGAGATCAGGCCGGAATGGAAGTATTGGAAACCATCTACGCCATTAAGCAAAAGTATCCCAAAGTACACGGTATTTGCGGCTTAAGCAATATTTCCTACGGTCTTCCCAACCGGAAAATCTTAAATCAGGTGTTCATGATTCAGACCATGACCATGGGGATGGACGGATACATCTTAGATCCTTTGGACAAAACTATGATGGGCTTTGTATATGCTTCCCAGGCTTTACTGGGCAAAGACCAATTCTGCATGAATTACCTAAATGCTCATAGAAACGGTCT
>DUPU01000040.1 GCA_012838175.1 Clostridia bacterium | reverse complement strand
ATAGCCGTCCCGGCGGTAACGGTAGATGCTTTCCAGCACCACAATGGAGCAGTCTACCAAGTGCCCTATGCCTAAGGCCAATCCGCCCAAAGACATCATATTCAAGGTCAGTCCCCCCATATAGAGGATGGTAAAAATAGCAATGATGGAAATGGGGAGAGCTAAACCGATGATCAAAGTACTTCGGATACTGCGCAAAAATAAATAGACAATGATAATCGCCAGCAAGCCGCCCACGATAGCATGATCAGACAGGTTATTAATAGATTCATTGATAAATTTTGCCTGGTCAAAAACAGTCACCGCCTGAACATTCTCCGGTATCTCCTCGGCCAGTTCCTCCATGGCTTTTTGTACCAGTCTGGATACTTGGACCGTGTTGGCTTCACTCTGTTTTTGAATGGAAATCGTCACACAGGGTTCACCGTTCATGCGGCTGATGGTTTTCTGCTCGGCATAGCCGTCCTTGACCTCGGCCAAATCCTTCAGGGCAATTGATTGACCTCCGGCAAGACCGATCCGCACATTTTTAATATCATCCAAGGTTTGATACTGTCCCATGGTGCGGACAAAAAGCTCCTTATTCCCTTCCGTTACTGAGCCGCTTGCCACATTCATGTTTTCCGCCTGCAGCGCTTGGATGACTTGGCTCATTCCCACTCCATAGGCTTCCATCTTTACCGGGTTAACCAGGATCTGAATTTCCCTAGTATAGCCTCCGGTGACGGATACCGAAGCAACTCCCGCCTGTCTTTCCAGTCTGGGCTGAATGACGTCTTCCGCCAAATCTTTTAAATCCTTAAGGTTCTTCCCGCCGGACAAGCCCAACTGAATTATCGGCATCATGGACAAGTCGGCTTTAACCACCATGGGGTCGGTTACCGCATCGGGTAGGAAGCCTTTGACCATATCAATCTTTTCCCGCATCTGCAAAGTAGCAAAATTCATATCTGTACCGTATTTAAATTCCATCATGATCAGAGACTGGCCTGCCAGGGTCTGGGAATAAATTGCGTCCAAATTTTCTACGGTACTTAAAACATCCTCCAAGGGTTTGGTGACGGTAGATTCTACTTCCTCCGGCCCGGCTCCTGAATACTCGGTAATCGCCACTGCATAGGGCAAATCCATCTTGGGCAGAAGGTCGATGGAAAGCCTGGTCAAGGAAACATAACCAAGCAAAACGATGGCCAATACCAGCATGGCTATGGTTACCGGACGTCTGACGGATGTTTCAATGATTTTCATAAATTATTTACCTCCCGCAATCGTCACAGGAGTTTCATTTTGCAATTTGTTCTGCCCGGAAATGACAACCATGTCCCCTGCCAGCACACCGGAAACGACCTCAACCCGCTGGTCATCCTCGATGCCGGTGGATATTTCGGTGAGCAAGGCCTTGTTATCCTTGACCACATAAACATATTTCTTGTCCCCGCTGTCTACCACGGCCTGCTTCGGCAGGATCAAAACCCCTTCTTTCGATTCCAAAGCAATCCTCACTTCGGCAAACATACCCGCTTTCAGTTTATGTTCCGGGTTGGGAATTTCCACGGTAATGGGAAAAGTACTGTTCAAGCTGTCCGCTGCAGGACTGATGGTGGCAATGGAGCCGGTAAAAGGGGCTTCGCCTACAGCAGAAACAATTACTTCTACTTTTTGACCGAGTTTTATTCTGTTTACTACTCCTTCGGTTACACTTGTTGCTACTTTTACCTTATCAATATCTACAATGGTCATAACCGGCATTTGCGCGGCTATTTCCCCCACCTCTACCGACCGGGAAGCAACAATCCCGTCAATGGGAGACTTAATAACGGTATTGGCAAGTTGAGCTTCTATCAATTGCACGGCAGCAGCCGCACTATCCGGGCTACCGGTAGCGACTGCGGTTTCAGCCGCTTCCAACTGCTGCTTGGATACCGCCCCCTGTTCATACAAACTTCTGATCCGTTCCAAATTAGCCTTGGCGTTTTCATAATTTGCCTTGGCCATAGCCAGAGCAGCCCTGGTCTGCTGCAGCTGCGCCTGCAGCTCGGTGCTTTCCAAGCGCACCAGTACATCTCCTTTATGTACCCGGTCACCCACCTGGAAATTTACTTCCGCGACCTTTCCTCCCATTTTCGGGATAATGCTTACTTCTGTATCGGCGGCAATCTTCCCGGTGACAGTAGCAAAACTGGAAATGTTTCCTGTGACAACTTCCTCCGTATCCACCAAAGCCGCCTTTTCTTCCTGAGGTTGGTCAGTTGTTGTTTCCGGTGCCCCGCACCCGGCGAAAGCAATGCTGACTAACAGCAGCAATACCCATATCCAATGATACTTCTTAACTAACAAAACAGTTCTCCTCTCTTTCCCCTTTTGTTTGACAACATAAATTAATGCCCCATATGTTTAACTGACCGACGGGTCGGTCAGTATATAATATATTCTAATTTATGAAATATTTGCTGTCAATTATTCTTGGTGTAATATCTTGCGATTATTGGGAGGTATTTATTACAAAATTTTTTTACTCCACTTTATTTTTCTAAGCCGATTAAGCACTTCAATATGAATATCATGAGATTCTGCTTTCATTTCATTGATATCCAAACAATCAATGACATGAACCAGCTTTACAATACCAATTTTTATTCGGCTGCACCTAAAATAATGATAGTTTGGGCTTCAATAAATCCTTCACCCCAATCGCCCACTACCACAACCTTATCGCCGGTTTTCACCCGGCTCAGGCGGGTTGAAACTGTACCGTCCAAGGTAACAATCCTGGTGCCCCCGGAAGCAAAAACCACTGTTTGCTCATGGTCACCGTCTTCAATGGCGCCCTCCCGGGAAATGAACAGCATGCTCAAATCAGTGTTCACCTGAGTTACTTTTCCGGTAACCTGCTCTCTTAATGGCCGGGATTCCGCATACACTTTGGTGGCAAAACTGCTTTCCCATTCTACATCTACGTAATCTCCTGCCTTTAAGTCCAGCAAAGATACGGTTGTGCCGTCTTTTCTGATCTTAGTGTTGCTTGTTATTTCAAAAGAATGTTCTTCTTCATTTTTACCAATTACAGTCAGCAAAGCTTTATCCCGGATTATGATTTCCTTAATTTTTCCTTCAGTATTCCCTTCTGTCAGCACAGCCAGGATTTCGGCTCCTTTGCCATCCTCTATGGTAATCTCCACCTTGTCACCGGGAAGAATGTCTTTTAATAAAACTTCTTCCTTTTCTCTTTCAATGATGCAATCATCGCTGATAGGTATGGTCTGCCTTCCCCCGTCCGAAGTGGAAATAATTATTTCCAACTGAGGGTAATAATTAATAGATACCATATTTCCATAAGCCTTGCCGGATAATTTCTGTATAGGAGAAACTGTAGTAATGCCGCTGTTCACATCAATCAGCTTTGCCCGAAAACCTTCTTTCACCACCAGTACCTCATCACTTGGAGGAGTAAGGTCAGATAGCGCACCCTTCCCGTCTTTGAGAAAAATTAAACAGTCATCGTCAACAATCAATGTTTCATAGCCTTCCGGGGTTTTCACCGTAACGGTGCTTTGGGTAACTTGGTTTACCGTCCCCCTAATTGCTTTATGGGGAAGCTTATTTATTTTTTCATCCAGTCTGGCCATTAAAGCCGCCATCTCTCCCCTGGTCACATTGGCCAGTGGTCTAAAACCGTCTTCACTGCCTTCCATTATCCCATTGTCCCTGAGTAATGATACATAACCCCTTGCCCGGGCCGGAATATCCTCCGCATCAACATATGGAAGAACATCTATAATTTTCTGCTCAGTCGCTACGGACAACTCTATGGCTTTTCCGACAAACTCAGCTACCTCGAATCTTTTTGCCGGTTCCCCACCCCGGAAAGAAACCAGGTCATCCCCGGAAATAATGCCCTGGATCACGCCCATGGCCACATATTTTTGCGCCCAGGTCGGGACGGAAGCGGGATACCGGAAACTGGCCGGGATACTTTTTCCCTCCGCCTCATCTTCCAGTCCCATGACCCTGATGATCGAGGCAATTATTTCGAAACGGCTGACAGGTCTACTTAAGCCATAGGTTCCGTCTTCATAACCTTCAACAACCCCCATCATACTCATGCGGGCAATATACCTTTCCGCCCAGTGATTATCCGGCACATCGGAAAAGATTCTTTCGGCAGCAGACGCTGCAACGCCGCTCCCTGTTAATATTATCATAGTCAATATCATAGTAAGGCCCCAAATTATATTATTACGGCATTTCATGACTTTCAAAGAAATCATCGACAAATTCGCCTCCTCTTTCCTTTTCCTTGTTAATTTCGACTTATTCAATCGGAAATCCTGTAAAGTTTTCTAAGTTTTCTCTTGCTCCATGGCAAAAAAAATCCAAAAAAATACCCCCTACGGTTGATAAACCATAGGGAGTAATTTCTATCAATAAGTTAATAAGTTACGGGGTCAGTCCCTTCAGCCATTTTCTGAGAAGAGGAGCATAAACACGAATCCGCTGAAAAATTTCCCCGGCCAGTTTTTCATTATATGTATGCACTGTTAAGTTTCTATCATCGGTCATACGTAGTGCCATCTCAGTTTCTTCATCATCAAGAACCCCAATCTCCCGGCATGAGCGAATGACACCTTTAGGCGATCCGGCCTCAATGCCTTCAACTACGAATAAATAATCTTTTGCTGCTTTCCATACAGTTTCAAAAGTAAATTCAAACCTTTGTATAGCGGCATCTCTTTCCACATCTGAATAGTCTTCTATTACTAAAATTTCTTCCAGTCTTTCCAGCGCTTTTTGGGCAATCTCCAACCTTTCCTTCAACCTTTCCAAAGAATACCCTCCTTCATTACTTTATCATAAATTCTTTTTTCCGTTTCATTCAGATTAACTATATCCACCTTGTATGGAATATAAGATTCCTCTAATACAGAACGAAGTCTGGTAATTGCTTTTTCATTGCAATAGTCTTTTATTTCAATGGCAATATCAATATCTGATGTTCTCTTTTCCTCTCCTCTGGCCCAAGAGCCAAAAAGAAAAACCCTAGCTGGTATATCTTTCAGTTCAGCTAAGACAATTTTTCTTACCTCATTAATAACTTGATACCGGCTTTTTTTATCTATCATTGTATTTTTCTTCTCCATTCCGTTTATTCATGGGTTAGTTATATTACCTGCTTGTTTATCAAATATATTTTTCATTTACTAAACCTAGTTTAACATTAAATGGAAATTTATGCACCTTATTTTTTGGCGTATTTATTCAACGTAATTATTTTTGCAATTTATAGACAGCCACTCCGCTCATACCGATATTTGCTCCAATCTCCTGAAAGGTATATCCTGCAGCCTGGGCTGCTTTAATATATTTAACTTTTTTAGGTGTCAAATGTCTTTCTCTGGAAGCATTTTTTATCAGTAAAAAATCTTTTTCCGATTGTGCCGCTTTTTTTAGGATGCTGTCCAAGGTCGGACGCTGAACCGGATTTCCCATAACTTCTTGATTAATTATCTTTTTATTTGGTATTGTTTCACAGGTTTTTAATTCTCCCAGCACCCGGAAATTTTCATAATTTGTGCTATCTTCATTATTTTTTAGTAAGTCCCGATATAGTTTTATCGCCTGCCGGCTCTCATCTGCCAACATCTGTAAAATAAATTTACAGTCTACAAAAGAACTTTGCCCATGGCGGTAAAACCAATCACTGCTCCAGCGATAATCCTCAACCTTTGAGCAAATCCCTGCTCTCACCGGATTTTGATGAATATAGCGCAATACCGCGAATAGATAACGTTCTTCAGTAATCAATATTGATTTATATCGCCCCTGAAAAACATGGCCACTCCGTTTGTGCTGCCAATTATAATAACGGGCAAACCTGCTGTTTACTTTTTGCATCAGTTCATTAAGTCTTGTTCTATCATCCGGTTTCAAGAGCAAATGGTAATGATTATCCATAATTACATAAGCATACAGGGAAAAAGGCAGCTCATTCTGTATCTGCTTTAACAGTTCTAATAAGTAACCTTTATCATTCGCTGATTCAAATATGTACTCCTTGTTGTTTCCCCGTTGGATGACGTGATAATATCCACCATTTTCCAACATTCGTCTCCCGCGCGGCATAAAAACACCCCCTATGGTCAATTTAACCATAGGGGGTGTTTTCTGTCAATAAGTTAATAAGTTAGGGGTCAGTCCCAGCTTATTACCACAGCTTTTGACTGCAGCACCTTGAAGTAGTTTGACACCCCTTCCTGTAAAACGATGCCGAGGGGCCAGCCCTCATCTTTCATAGAGCATAACACTGAAATGTTGGTGTTTACCACCAGCCTTTCATGTTTTCGTGACACACGTACTGAAGATAAGGATTCTCCGTGATCTGTTGCACAGTTTCGCGGT
>DUPU01000039.1 GCA_012838175.1 Clostridia bacterium | reverse complement strand
CTGCCCATCTAATTTTTTTGAGGAAAAACACTATTCTCTTTATCACAATAGTTATCATGATAAAAGGCCATAGCAAAATTTTTCTGATAATTCTGATGGGAATCACGATGATAATAACCAGTTTTTTAAAAATCTTCTCCATCCAATACAAAAAAGCAATGATTTTTTTTAAAAAATAAGGGCTGATTTTTTTATAATAAAACACAAAACCAATAATCTGGCCTAAAAATAAATAAAGGCGCAATTCTCCCCAATTTAAGTTCAGTAAAATAAAAAAAACCAGAGCGGTCACCAGAAGCCACCAAAATACATCCCACAAAGGCATGGTTTTGGACGGCGGGGCGTATTTTTTCCACAAGCCGCGATAAAGGTCAAAAAGCACTCCGATAAGCAGGCCGATGCCAATAGCCATAAAAAAATTAAAAATCTGGGTAATGAGAAAGTCCATGCTCTTCTCCCCTCTATTTAAGCAGCCTGTTCAATATGCTTTTTCCTTTACCTTTAACCGACTTATATCCTTGCGGTTCTAAGTATTGGATAGTTTTCATCAACCCGATCACAGTAAGTTCCCCTGCTTCTAAATTTAAATTATTAATATGCAAATTTTCTCCTTTCAGGACCATCGGCGCCGCATTCGTTTCCAACACTATCTCCGCATCGTCAAAGGTTTCTACCTTGGTGACTCCTTTTAACTTAAACACTTCCCGATTATCCAAAGAGAAATAATGCACCTTTTGATCAGGCATCTTATTTCCTCCCCTCTTAAGAAACCTATCTAATAAATGATTATGTGAAAAAATCCATGATATGCCCAGGAATAAAAAAAACTCCCCCCTAAAGGGAGAGAATACTAAATAAAAGAACTATCTTGGTTACTTGAAATAATTAATTAAAGAACTTCTTTGCTTCATCAAGCCTGAATTGCAAAAGATATTTTTCCATTTTTTCCATGATTCCAGGAACATCAATTAACCCTTCTTTAAATGTGGCATTGACTGCGCTGTTAACTTCATTTTCAGCCTCTGTCAGTTTATACAAGAAATCACGATATTTACTCTCGTTTTGATAATAACAGATAACCATATCCTTATATTGAACTTTTTCTGTATTCAATAATGCCAAATAATGTTGACAGAGCAATTTTATCTCCTGAATCTGCTTTTGGTAAATGTTTAGCACTTCTGGAACGACATTAGAATTTTTTTGTACAATTTTAGAGACTAATTCCGATACACCTTCTTGAGGAAGATCATTTCTGTAAACTTTATAAGCTATATCTAAGGCTATTGTTTTAGTATAGAGAAAACCGTCCCTAAAAACTTTGCATGAATCCTTATACTTTTGATATCTTTGCAAAAATGGAATAAAAACTATGGGTATGAGTATCATCCAAGGAGAAAGTTCCGGCTTATCCATTACCTTGGAGGCAATGATTTGTGCCGTTTTACTCTCATACGCAAAAATGCTTTCATATTTTTCATCTTTGATTATTTGACCCTGTTCAGCCATTTTCAAACCCTCTTGTTTTAAAAACTCTCCCGTAAGCCGGGAGAGTTTTTTGCATTAAGTCCTTTCCTTATTTATCCGGTTTTGCCATTCCGGGTGTGTACTGAAGAGTATGGGTAACTCTAGGTTCAATTTCCTTGATTTGTTCAACAAAAATATAAAACCATTCACCGGCATGAATGTCTTCTTCTATGATTACTTGATGTTCCTCAGTAAATCCGGCTAATTGGGATAAGAAAGGCAAACCTATGGATACAAATAAATACATCAATACTAATCCTAAAACCAGACCGGCCGATTTAGGAATCTTAAACCTAAACCCTTTTTTTTGTAAAGGTAAGGACTCTCCTAGTAAATGCATCTATAAACCTCCCATTTATGGGTATGGTGATGTCTTACTTCAATAATGCTTCTGTAATGTGCGGGAAGATTTTCATAAACATAATATAAGCCATGGTAAAGGTCAAAAGAATATTAAAGGATTGGCCGCACACATATAGTATAACCGGTTTTCCTCCCTTAAAGTACTTGGTAAGTTCCCGGAAATTTGTAGATAAGCCAATACTGGCAAAAGCCAGGGCAAAAAACCATTTTTGTAAGCTGCTGATAAAGGAAGTAATCCCGTTATCAATAAGCACCTTTGAGGAATCTGCCCCCATTGCCCCATAGATAATGGAAAATACAACAGAAGCACCGAGGAATCCGATCACAAACTTGGGGAATCGATTCCATATTTCCCGTAATGCACCTTTAAAGCTCAAATCTGTATCCTTGGCTCTGTCTACATCCACCTTTAACGCCCAATAAGCAGCAATACAGAAGGCCATTAATCCAATTAAGATGTTTTGAATCATTTTTATGGTAGCAGCCACATCCCTGGCCACAGGTCCGAGGATTTCGCCGGAAGCCACAACCGCTCCTGTGGAGTCAACAGTTCCGCCAATCCAAGCACCGCCAAGTACCGGATTCAAACCCATGGCTTTAATCACCAAAGGCATTACTACCATCATGATCGCTGTAAACGTAATTGAGATACCAACTGCTAATGTCAGCTCTTCCTTTTTTGCCCGGCTTGCAGCAGCAGCAGCAATAGCAGCGGAAACACCACTTACAGACATATCTGCGGAAATTGTAATATTTAATGTAGGGGATTCAATTTTCAAAATCTTTTGACCAAACCAGAATGTACCGATTAAAACAATGGGGGTAACAACCCAAGTTACAAAAATTCCTGGTATACCGATAAGCAAAATCTTATTCACTAAAATAGTAGCACCAAGCAGCACCAAACCTGTTTTAATATAATATTCAGTCTGCACTGCAGCCATAATCCACTTAGGTGTACCAACCGTATTACTGATAAGAAATCCAATTAGAATAGCCCACAGAACATATTCTATACCCCACGCCTTGGAAAATTGATGATTTCCCAAGAAGAAGGATAAAGCAGCCACAATGAAAACAACCGGAAACGCTGTTAGGAATTTCTTCACAGAATCACCGATGAAGTATCTTCCTATAGAGAAGAAAAGACCTAAAACAATCATTAATACAATCATAGTAAGGATATGATTATATGGTTTAGTCTCTGCGGCAGTCTTAGCTTTGGCTTCAGCATCTTTTGCGTCTTGCCATGCCGCAATTTTTGCTTCTGCTTCTTCGTTTAAAGCAGCATCCTTAAACTCAGCCGCTGCGGCTGCTTCTTCCGCTGCCAAGGCGGCTTCCTTTGCTGCAGCGGTAGCTGCCTTTGCCTCTTCATAAGCTTGAGCGGATGCTGCACTTTTTGCTTCCGCATCAGCTTTACTTAAATAAAATGATTTCATTGGGTTGTCAGTGCTCCATGAGGCAGGAGTAGCGAAATATTTGGTTATTGCTTTTACCGCAGGTGCACTGCTCCCCTTTAAATTGGTTTTTGCAGCATTAGCATCATGCCAGGCTACAGTTTTAAATGGCGCTCTTTCCGCTTCGGCCTGCATTGTGGCATTGCTGTCGGCAATGATTTGATTCATATCCGCCGGAGGATTTCCAAAAAAAAGAAACATACCAAAGATTAAAATAATAGCTCCCAGCCAAATAGCCCAATAATCCTCATGCTTTAACAAAAAAGAATAATCTTTTTGGGGATTAGCTTTTTGTTGTAGAGAGGGATTAGCCATTCCATAACCTCCTTTAATAATTTTAATTTTTTCCTGTACTTGTAGCCGCTTTCACATTTTTATCATTTGTTAAACTTATAATTGTCTATAACACTCACCTCCCGCATGTTATACTTTTATAATTATAATCAATATAGAATATTCTTATAATTTATATAATTCGCCGTTTTTACTTTTTATCCTATAAGTATTCTTATAGAAAAATCTTATCAGATATGAAAGCAATAGCTTATAATGCAAAAAAATTGATTTTCCTTTCCACAACTACCCTCTTTTTTGATAAAAACGATAATTTTTATCAAAAAAAAATGCCCTAAAGGGCATTCAGAGTGTATTATTTCCACAATTTTTTAAGTTCCACATCCTTAAACCAGTACTTAACGATTTCTTCCGGACTTTTTCCCTGCTCTGCCAAAGCTCTTGCTCCCCATTGACTCATCCCTACGCCATGGCCGTATCCTTTGCCATGGATCACCAATTGTCCATTTTCTACAGCAAATTTATCTATCAAGCTGGAACGCATTTTTTCGTTGCCTAAAGCTAATCGCAGAGCCGGTGCACTGATAATGACGGAATTTATCTTTACTTTCATAGCTCGTCCGGAGGGTCCTTTTTCAACTATTTCAGCTGAGGTAATCTCCCCCGGATCATTTCCCACCGTCTCTTTAACCTTTGCTCTTACCGTATCCAGATCAAAACGGGCCGTCCAAGATTTGTTCTCCGGTACGGTAATAGCCTGGCCCGGGTCTTTTACACTGGTAATATAAGGCGCCTTCTCCTTGCGATACTCCAATCCTTCTATGGCTGAGGCGGCTGTTTGCCCGCCCCCGTCGGCATGAAACCAACCGTTAATATACTCCCCTTGATACATTAGCACCATACCTCTGGTATCCCGCACCGCTTTTCTTACCCGGTCATTAACTCTGGATGGGTCATAAGCCTGGAACTCTTCTACACTTGTTGAAGCATCGGTACCATGAGCTTTTACCCCGCCATCTTTAATTTTCTTCAGAGTAAAAGTCCGGGCGAGAATTGCTTGTGCGGCAAGGCTGTTTTGCGGCCAATTGGGGTCCATTTCCGCGGCTACAACACCCTCTAAATATTTCTCCAGTTTGATACGTTCTTTCTTTTTAGTTTCATTATTATACAAAGATATGGTCGGTTCGGTTTTATATTCTTGGACGCGCTGCTTAACATCCTCACCCTGAGGTTTCTTCTCCGGATTGGTACAACTGACACCGGCAATTCCCATAAACACTATTAAGCAAAAAATTATCATGCGCTGAATCTGTTTCTGCATATCCATTCCTCCCGCTTTTTTCTTTTGTTTTCGTCCTTTTTTATCCTTTCCGGGAGGAAACATATTTATACTATGACCAGTCTTGAGGCACTCGAACATCCTGAAGTACTTTATATAGATCTTTTGCCTGATCAGCTCTTACCGAATCAGCCACAGCCAAAACTTCCACCTTCAGCATCCGGGGACCAAAGCCTATTTCTAAAACATCTCCCACCTTAACCTCTGTACCTGCTTTGGCTGTCTTTCCGTTAACGGATACTTTTCCCCCGTCACAGACTTCTTTGGCAACAGAACGCCTTTTTATTAATCGGGAAACCTTAAGATACTTATCTAATCTCATAAAACTCTCCTTAACAAAAATCAGGTCCGTTGAACGGGACCTGATTATATTAATGTTTATTTAGCCACTGCATCTTTTAAGCCCTTACCGGCTTTAAATGTAGGAACCCTTGCAGCCGCAATGTTTATAGTTTCTCCCGTTTGAGGATTCCGTCCCACACGTGCAGCTCTTTCCTTTACTTCAAAGGTACCAAAACCTACTAATTGAACCTTTTCATTTGCTGCCAATGCTTCACTTATACTGGCAAACACCGCATTGATAACCTTTTCCGCATCTTTTTTTGTTACTTCAGCTTTTTCCGATACACTGTTAATCAGGTCGGTTTTATTCAAAATATATCCCTCCTAAAAGTTGTTACTTAACTTAGAATTCGCGGTAATCCAAGATAATCCTGCCATAATTCTATTTTTTTCTAGATATTTTCCTTATTTTTATTTGTCTTTGCCTCATTCCAGAATATGTCCATTTCTTCTAAAGATAATTCCTTAATATCCACATTAATAAGCTTGGCCTTTTCTTCAATATGAGAAAATCTTTGAATAAATTTTCTATTGGTATCCTGTAAGGCTTCCTCAGCATCTACACCTAAAAATCTGGCTAAGTTAACCACGGCAAAGAGGACATCACCCAATTCTTCTTTAATTCCTATACCCTCGGTTTCCGCATCCTTTAATTCTTTTAATTCTTCCTTTAACTTGTCCCAAGCCCCGGTAATATCCGGCCAATCAAACCCAACCCGCGCTGCCTTTTGCTGGAGTTTTTGCGCCCTGTACAAAGCGGGAAAGTTCTTGGGAACATCCAGTATCGGCCTGGGCTTATCTGTTTCCACGTCTTTTATTTCTTCCCATTTAGTCAATACCTGTTCCGGAGTTTGGGCAGAGGCAGAACCAAAAACGTGGGGATGCCTTCTCACCATTTTTTCAATAATTTCTCTAATTACATCATTAATATTAAAACGGCCTTCTTCTTCAGCTATCCGAGCGTGGAAGGTAATCTGCAGTAATAAGTCTCCCAATTCTTCACATAATTTATGCATGTTTTTTTCATCAATGGCATCCAATACCTCGTAAGTTTCTTCCACAAGATACTTTTTTATGGATTCATGCGTCTGTTCTTTATCCCACGGACACCCTCTATCTCCTCGTAGGATTCTCATTATTTCTACCAAATCTTCAAAGGTTAGCTTCTTATTTATATTGAAATCCAAAAGAATCCCTTCCTAGTTTCGATTTTTCTTACTTCTAAACTACTGACATTATTCTAGCAATTAAATCCATTTAGCGCAAGCCAATTAATAAATGCACCTTGGTTCTTGAACTAGGGGAAACAAAAAAATCGCCCCGGGGCGATTTTTTTAAATCAGCAGCTAATAGTTTTGGAACGATACCCTAATTGCTCTTTATTGTTCCATCTGTTTTGCCAAGAAACCTGCGGCAGTTTCTGCCAGCTTAACTTCCATTTCACCCATGGTAACATTAGCTTCCTTAGAGCATAGAATCACTGCTCCGATAGGGTCACCTTGTGCAATAATGGGAGACACAACCTGGGCAGAAAACTTACATCCTTCTTCTTCGCTGTCGCTTTCAATAATGGCACAATCTTTATTACCAGCGTTTTCACCGGGATTGTTCATCAGTACGGAACGCCTTTCTTCCATGACCCGCTCTATTGCCGGCCCAATAGGCTTATTTAAAAACTCTTTTTTCGAGGCTCCGCTTACTGCAATAATTGTATCGCGGTCCGCAATGCAAGCTATGTGACCAATGGCTTCATAAAGGGAATCAGCGTACTCTTTGGCAAAATCGCCTAATTCACCAATGGGAGAGTATTTTTTTAATATGACTTCCCCTTCCCGATCAACAAAAATTTCTAATGGATCTCCCTCTCTAATCCTTAATGTCCTGCGAATTTCTTTTGGGATCACTACCCTTCCTAAATCATCTATTCTCCGTACGATTCCTGTTGCTTTCATCTAAATCTTTTCCCTCCTTTTTGCTAAACTTTTGACGTCATTTGCACTGTTTCAATGATAGTATATAACTTTTTACTGTCTATTATTCATTTTTTGCCATGGACGAATCCGCGACAGAGTAGCAAAAGGACAGACAAAAAAGCAAAACAGCGGAAAAACCTGTTTTGCCCGAAAGTATCCTTAGGAAAGATTTTTTGTAATCTTGGCCTCTTTTTTTATTTTTTCCATATAGTCAGAAAAGGCCTGATTTTTCTCTTTTTGGATAAGCTGATTCTTTAGATCATCCTTCACCTCATCAAAAGAGCCTTTCTTGGCATCTAATTTAATAATATGATAGCCAAACTGGGACAGCACAGGACTATTGCTGTAATCCCCGACCTTTTCCAACGCAAAGGATCCTTCTACAAATTCTTTAACTAAGCCTTGATCATTTCTGGCAAATTCCATATCCAAAACCCCGCCCAGACTTGCAGAACCGGGATCCGCCGAATATTTTCTGGCCAGTTCCGCAAAATCGGCCCCTTGATCCAATTCCCTAATCAAAGACATCGCGGTATTTTTTGCTTGTTCTAACTCAGATTGGCTGGCGGTATCTCTTTCCACACCAATTAAAATATGGGAAACCTTAATCTTTTCCCAGGGAGTCTTATCGGATTCATAAGTTTTACGGGCTTCTTCATCTGTCACGGTAATTTGTTCTGTGACCTTTTCAAATAGCTTCTGACCGGTCAGTTGATATTTAATTTTATCTTTAAATTCTTCTTCCGTCAGTCCAAACGATTCAAGCCAATCCAGGTATTCTTCTTTATTCTCAAAAGCGTTTTTTACCCGTTGTTCTAAAAAGTCATTAATCTCATTTTCACTTACTTTGATGCCTTCCTTACCCCCAGTTTGCATAATCAGGATTTCATCAATCAGGTTGTCCAAGGCATCCTGCTTTAAATTGGCTAATTGTTTTTCCCCTTCTTCTCCTTCGAAGGACATTCCCATCTGCTCCGCATAGGTTTTCACCTGAGTAAAATAACGCTCAAATCTTTCTTGTGATACTTTTTCCCCGTTAACAACAGCCACCGGCTTAGTACCGCAGCTGACAGTTAATAATAAAGACATCAAAAGCAAAAATAACAAAGAACGATAACGCAACCAAAACACCTCCTTCAAAGATAACTAATTATAACACGCTCCTCCCTTGAGATAAACCTAATAATTTTGTTAATATTTTTTGTATCAAGGAAAGCAATCTTTCTTGCGCCAAATTATCGATATTAATACGTATCTCCAAGTCCCCGGAGACACTAAAAGATATGCGCCGGCCAAATTCCTTAGCAATTTCCGCTAAATCCTGGCCGGAAATCATATGATCCGGCGCAAAACGAACCCCGACCGCTTTTTTTTGTTGTATGATCCCGTTTATCCTTAATTTCTGACCCAATACCTTTAGTTTTCCCAGGATGAATAAGTTCCGCACCGGTTGCGGCATGGTACCGAAACGATCTTCCACCTCATCTTCCAAATCATCAACATCTTTTAGCTCTTCTGCCGCCGCCAGCCTTTTATATAATTCTATCTTCAAATCAACTTCCTGCACATATTGATCAGGAATATAAGCATCAACATGCAACTCCAGAAGAGGGGTAATCTTTTCCTGAATACTTCCTTTCTGTCGCTGTTTTCTAACTTCTTCCTCCACCAGTCGGCAGTAGAGATCAAAACCAACAGCTAAAATGTGTCCATGCTGTTCCGGGCCCAAGATATTTCCTGCTCCTCTGATTTCCATGTCCCGCATAGCAATCTTAAAGCCGGAGCCCAATTCGGTAAAATCTCTAATAGCGGTCAGTCTTTTCTTGGCAATCCCGCTTAGTACCTTATCCTTGCGATAAGTAAAATAAGCATAGGCCTGTTTATTAGACCTGCCTACCCGGCCCCGAAGTTGATAAAGCTGTGACAGCCCTAAATTATCTGCTTCATCTACAATTAAAGTGTTAACATTGGGGATATCCAGTCCCGATTCCACAATGGTGGTGCATACCAAAACATTATAGTACCCTTCCACAAAATCCAGCATCACCTGTTCCAATTCGTGCTCTTTCATTTGACCGTGACCAATAATAACTTTTGCTTCAGGAACCAATGTTTTAATCTGATCGGCAATACGAAAAATATTATTTACCCGGTTATGCACATAATACACCTGTCCGCCCCGATTTATTTCCCGGGATATGGCTTCTTTAATCACTCGTTCCTGATACTCCATAACGTAAGTTTGCACAGGCTGCCGGTCTTCCGGAGGAGTTTCGATGACACTCATATCCCGCACCCCAACCAAGGACATATGCAATGTTCGCGGAATAGGGGTGGCGGTTAATGTGAGGACATCAATATTTTGCTTAATTTTTTTTATTTTCTCTTTATGGGCTACACCAAAGCGTTGTTCTTCATCAATAATCAGAAGCCCCAAATCCTTAAACTTCACGTCCTTGGATAAAAGCCGATGGGTGCCGATAACAATATCAATTCCCCCCTGGGCTAAACTTTTTATAGTTGATTTAATTTCCTTAGGGCTTTTAAAACGACTTAAAACTCCGATGGTCACAGGAAGGCCGGCAAACCTCTCTTCAAAAGTTCTCTGATGCTGTTGGGCCAGAACAGTAGTAGGAACAAGCACAGCTACCTGTTTTCCGTCCATTACCGCTTTAAAAGCAGCCCTCAAAGCCACCTCTGTCTTACCATAGCCTACATCACCACACAGCAGCCGGTCCATAGGTTTTTGATCTTCCATATCTTTCTTAATTTCTTCTACCGCCCTTAACTGGTCAACGGTTTCCGGATAGGGAAAAGCATCCTCAAATTCTTTTTGCCAGACAGTATCAGGGGAAAAGGCATGCCCTTTTATAGCTTCCCGGGCGGCATAAAGGGCTAATAATTCCTTGGCCATATCCTGGACGGAAGAACGTACCTTTGCTTTAACCCGGTTCCATTCTGTACCCCCTAATTTATATACCTTGGGAGTATGACCGTCCCCCCCTACATATTTTTGGATCAAATCTACCTGTTCCGTTGGCACGTAAAGTTTGTCTTCCCCGGAGTATTGAATATGCAAATAATCCCTTTGGGTATCCCCAATATCCAATCGCACTACTCCCAAATAGCGCCCAATTCCATGGTTCACATGCACCACATAGTCTCCTACCTTTAAATCAAGGAAGGTCTCAATCTTTTTTCCTTGACGCCTAATACGGCGGGACTTAGCCGGGATGTTTTGCCCCAATATATCAGTTTCACTTAAAACCAATAATTTAAAGGCCGGACAGTCAAAACCCCTGGATAAAGCAGCATCAATAATTTCTACACCCTCAATATCCATTTCCCGCAACATTTCCCGCAACTTTTCCTTTCTGATTTGGGAACTGGCAGAAATGACAACGGAATATTTCTCCTTCTTGTAGTATGTTAAATCTTCCGCCCACTGGTGCAGCCGGCCTTTATATGAGGGTACATCCCTGGTAATAAGATCATATTTTGCTTTTACAGGAAGTCCCGCCGTTTCCGGCAAAAGGGCAAACAAAAGGAAAGGGTGTTTTTGCACCATGGCACTATACCGGTCATAATCAAGAAAATTATTCCCAAAGGAGGGCAGGATTTTCCCTTCTTCCAACAGATCGTAATACCAGGAATTAAGTTCTTTTCTCATTTTTTCTATGTTTTCCCTGACAATATCCGGTTCATGAATAATTACCAAACCTTCCGGGGGAAGATAATCTCCAAGTCCCCCGGCATCAGGATAAAGATAGGTTAAAAACTGTTCCATACCTTTAGTCCAAATACCTTGTTCCAATTTTTCCAAATAGGGAAAAAAAGTATCTCTTAAATGTCTCTTGGCAGCACCGGAATATGAGGGAAGAATGGAAGACAGCTCCTTAGCCAGGACTTTACCGGCAGACATAAGTAATTCCTCAGCGGCAGGAAATTCATCAGCTGGGGGCAAAAAAACTTCGTTTGTTTCTTTCAAAGAGCGCTGGGTATCTGTATCAAAATACCGGATGGATTCAATTTCATCATCAAAAAATTCCACCCTTAAGGGTGAGTTCTCCGTTAGAGGAAAAATATCAATAATACCTCCCCGGGTGCTGAAGGTACCCGGTATTTCCACCAGATCTTCTTTCGTATAGCCCATATTAACTAAAGCAGCTGCCAATTTGTGAATATCAACACTTTCACCGACGCTTAAAGTTAAAGAATATTGTTTTATGATTTTCCGGGGA
The DNA here is from genome assembly GCA_012838175.1 of Clostridia bacterium. GTDB lineage: Bacteria > Bacillota > Dehalobacteriia > Dehalobacteriales > Dehalobacteriaceae > DUPU01. The sequence goes on along the minus strand of DUPU01000039.1, from coordinate 22,236 downwards.
GCAATTTTTTTTAAAAGAGCATCTACCGATGTTATCACAATTACCGGTTCTCCGAAGGCAAGTTTAGTAAGGACCTTCATTCTTTGGGCGATAATTTCCACATTTCGGGCATAAACCTCATAAGGCAAAAGGTCTAATTGAGGGAAATAATAAACCTTGCCCTCAGGTAATAAAGATGTTAAATCCCCAAAAGCGGTTTTTGCCCCTTCATCAGTCGGGGTAATTACCAAAATAGGTTGTTTCATATCAACTGCCAAAGCTGTTGTCCAGCAGGACCTGGGCACATCCGTCAATCCTACAATTAATTGACCGTAACCGGGATATAGATTCCTCCGCACTGAGGGGTAGGATTCCTTTGTTTTCCAAGACTCAATAACCTCTTTTAATGTCATGACTTCCTCCGAATTTTCAACGCATAAAGATTAGCGCACACAGAAATAAGCACGATCTAATCTGACCGCGCCTTTTATCTCTGGTATAATACTCCCTCGTGATAATATGTTTCAGTATATCCGATGAGAGTTGTCACGTCAAGCATTCCCTTCCTTGTTAACCAAGAGAGAGACCAAGACATTCCATGCCAAATGACCCATAACTCCATAGATTAAAGCCGCCCACAAACTTTTATGAAATATCAATCCAGCATTAGCAGCAATGCCAAAGGCCAAATGTCCCAAGAAACTGGCTAAAGCAGCAGCCGGCCCTTTACGTCGGGCAGTCTTTAGGTCATAAAAAGCTTCTATTGTCCCAAACATTCCGTGGGTTAGAATAAGGTTGGCCCCAAAGAAAAACGCTCCTCCTGTTTTCAGCATTTCTTCTATAACAGGAGTAATCCAAACCGTGCCCCAATCTCCCCAATACCTAATGACAATTTTATTAACTTGCCATGCTCCCATGGCAGCCAGAATTCCTGTCCATACCCAATTCATGGCCTTAGTTTGCTGCTACTCTTATCATATTATGTACCATTGTATTTATTCATGGTGGAAAAAATACCTTCTTTTAACCAAAACTCCGCCGCCTCGGCCCCTTTTTCCAAGACAGGTTTTACCAACTCCCAATCCTCATCAGTAAAAGGCATGGTAACATAATCTGCCGGTAGTTCCCTACTTGGCCTTCCGATTCCGATTTTAATTCGAGGAATCTCTTCATTGGAAAAGACATTGATGATGGAATTCATTCCTTTATGGCCGCCTCCGCTGCCTTTATGTCTAACGCGCAATCTGCCTACATCCAAATCCATATCGTCATAGATTATTAATAAATCGGCCAACTCCGTCTTGTAAAAATTAACCGCATCCAAAACTGCCTTACCGCTTAAATTCATATAAGTCATAGGTTTCATCAGCAATACCTTTTCACCCGGGATTCGCCCCTCGGCAATTAAAGAAAAATGGGCCTGTTTTGTAAAAGCTATGTTTAGTTTTTCCGCCAGCAAATCCAGCACCATAAATCCTGCATTGTGCCGGGTAGTTTCATATCGCGGTCCCGGATTGCCTAAACCGACAACTATTTTCACTGTCATTCATTCCTTTCTCAAGGCACAAAATCTTCATCAGTTTTTATATTCATTATCCTGATTTAATTACCAATTGTCCAGACTTTTTGCCGGAAGAGTCAGGTTTTTCCAGATATTTTGCATATCCCTTAAAGTTCAAGCATAGTATTCTATCAAGTTTACCTTGCATGAGAAGGAGGTGTTCTTAAATGGAAAAACAAAGCAAAAAAATCCTCTCCCTTCCCGTACTAAGCCTGGACGAGGGAGAGCATTTAGGTTATGTGAAAAACCTGGTGATAGACCCGGGATTAAAAGCAATTGTTGCTTTTGTCATTAATCAAAAAGGATGGTTTAAAGAAGACAAAATCATCCCTTTCAACAGAGTAAGAAACATCGGTGACAATGCCATTGTCATTGATAAATCAGGAACAGCTGAAAAACCGGCAAATTTTCCCCAAATCATCAAATTAATGAAAAGTCCGGCCCGGATAATAAACTCAAAAGTAGTCAGCACTTCCGGCAAAGCTTTGGGACATGTTGAAGAATTCTATTTTGATATTACCGGAAAAATTACCCGACTTGAGCTTAGCGGCAAATTTACGGACGGGCTTTGGAAAGGCAAAACATTGCTCTCCAGTGAGGAAGTAATAACCATTGGCAAAGATGCGATTATCGTAAAGGAGGGAGCAGAAAGCCGGATTGTCAGCGAAGGCAGCAAACCCCTGCAAAAAACGATGCTTGATTTAAAAGCAGCCACCGTTAAAGCTTGGGATACTACAGTGCAAACCTCGCAAAAATTAGGTCAAGCTATTACTAATTCCATTTCCAAACTGGCGGAAGAAGAAAAGGACGCCCGGCAAAACAAATCTGAGCAAAAATATTCCGATAATCTGACTCCAGCTCCCACATATAATGAAGATAATGAAATTAATAAAGAACCCCCCTGTCAAGAGATTCCCGAAAAAAATCAAGAATTATGCCCCCCGATGGATGCGGACCAAACTGATAATATAAAAGTAATTCCCGAAGAAAACAAAGAAATTAAAGAATAACCCCCGCCTGAGCGGGGGACTGTTTAGTCAAATAATCTGCTGACGGACAGATCTTCATGGATACGCATAATGGCCTCACCCAAAAGAGGAGCCACAGACAGAACTTTTATCTTAGTACAAACTTTTTCCTTAGGATCGTAAGGAATAGTATTAGTAATTAATACTTCCTTAATTACCGACTGTTCCAAACGCTCAATTGCCGGACCGGAAAGAACGGCATGAGTGCAACAGGCATGAACCTCTTTGGCTCCTCTCTCCATCAAAGCCTTCGCCCCTAAAGTAATCGTCCCGGCAGTATCAATGATATCATCGGCCATAATTACTGTTTTCCCTTCAATATCACCGATGATATTCATTACCTCCGCCACATTGGGTTGAGGGCGCCTCTTGTCGATAATAGCGATACCCGTTTCCAGGCGGTTAGCCAGGTCCCGAGCCCGGGTCACTCCCCCTAGGTCAGGAGAAACTACGACCACATTTTCCATATTCTTTTTCTTGTAATAATCCGCTAAAATGGGCACTCCAGGCAAATGATCTACCGGGATATCAAAAAAGCCTTGAATAGCACTGGCATGAAGGTCCATGGCTAAAACCCGGCGCGCGCCCGCGGCAGTAAGCAGATTTGCCACCAATTTTGCAGAAATAGGATCCCTGGCCCTGCTCTTTCTTTCCTGCCGGGCATATCCGTAGTAAGGTATAACTGCTGTAATTCTCCGCGCAGAGGCTCTCCGAATAGCATCTATCATAATCAGCAATTCCATTAAATGCTCATTTACCGGTGCACAAGTGGGCTGAATAATAAAAACATCGGCGCCCCGCACACTTTCATCAATCTCCATGGTAATTTCCCCGTCGCTAAAACGAATTACCTTCGCCGCCCCAACACTTAATCCTAAATACTCTGCTATTTCCTGAGCTAACTTCGGATTGGCATTGGCGGAAAAAAGTTTTAGTTTTTTGTTGCTCATAATAAATTAACTACCTCCCAATAGTAGTAGCAATAACTCATACCCTGTTTTTATTCTACCTTCATTAATGATATCCTGTTTAATTTCGACAAATTTTTATAAAAGAAATTGGTATTTTATTTTTCTTCTTGCTGTTTGCGCTTTCTGGCCGCCCATCCAGGAATATTAACCTGCTTTTCCCGGGCTACGGCCAAACCATCGGGAGGTACGTCCTTGGTAACAGTGGATCCGGCACCGATCATGGCACCTTCTCCCACCTCTACCGGGGCAACCAAATTGGTATTACTGCCGATAAAAGCCCGGTCCTTAATGATGGTGCGGTATTTATGCTTCCCGTCATAATTACAGGTAATTGTGCCACACCCGATATTGACATTCTTACCGACTTCCGCGTCACCCACATATGTTAAATGAGGTACTTTGCTATGTTCTCCAATATTTGATTTTTTTATCTCCACAAAATCACCAATCTTAACGTTATGGCTTAATTTTGTACCCGGACGCAAATAGGCAAAAGGACCGATACGGCAATTATCCCCTACCGAAGCCTCAATCATTACCGTCCTATTTACATTCACCCCGTTTCCCACTATAGAATCCTTAATGTCAGCCTCAGGACCGATGATACATTCAGATCCGATGATGGTTTTGCCTCGAAGAAAGGTAAAAGGTTCTATCACGGTATCCCGGCCGATAGTGACATCCTGCTCAATATAGGTTGACGCGGGATCAATAATAGTTATTCCTTCATCCATGAGTTGATAAATCTTTCTTTCCCTTAATACTTTTTCCGCTTCCGCCAGCTGGGACCTGCTGTTTATTCCCATAGTCTCCTGATAATCTTCCGCCGTCACCGCCTTTACCTTTAAACCTTGAGAAACAAGAATCGACAATACATCAGTCAAATAATACTCTCCCTGGGCATTATTGGGTGTCAATAGGGTAAGGGCCTTTCTAAGACTCTTTAAATCAAAGCAATAGGTCCCCGTATTAATTTCGTGAATGGATAGTTCTTCAGGTGAGGCATCTTTTTGCTCCACGATTTTAACTACCCTTCCCTCTTCCCTAACAATTCGTCCATAGCCGGCAGGGTCGGGCAGAAAAGCGGAAAGAACGGTGCAAGCGGCCTTATTTTCCCGATGGAAATCCCATAATTTCTTAAATGTCTCCGGCTTGATCAGGGGGGTGTCTCCGCACACTACCAGCACCTGACCCTCCTCTTCCCTAATATGGGGCATAGCTGTTAAAACAGCATGTCCGGTACCTAATTGTTCTTTTTGAACAGCATATAAAACATCTTCCCCTAAAGCCTGCCGGACCATTTCCGCCTCATGGCCGATTACGGCAATAAGTTTTTCCACGCCAAGTTCTCTCACCCCGTTTATTACATACTCAATCATATATTTACCCCCCAATTTATGTAAAACCTTGGGAAGGCGTGATTTCATCCTGGTCCCTTTACCTGCTGCCAATATTATTGCACATCCGAAAATCAAAAACATTACCTCCCATACCTTTTTCCTTAAATTCCTGCGGCCTTTGCAGCATTTATATCTAAAAAAAGTAATGGAGCAACAAGTGCTCCAAAACCAATAAGTTTTAATAATTTTCTTTATACGGCTTCTTGTTCAGCCAGCACTTCCTGATACTTTTCCAATACTTTAGATTGAATAATATCGCGGGCCTGTTGGGAAATTGGATGAGCTATATCTCTAAACTCACCTGCCGGAGTTTTGCGGCTGGGCATAGCCACAAATAACCCATTTTGCCCATCAACTACTTTTACATCATGAATGACAAAAGCATCATCGATGGTTACAGAAACAATAGCCTTCATTTTTCCCTCCGAGAGTATTTTCCTAATGCGCACATCTGTTACGTTCATATCTCTCACCATCCTTTCTCTTATGCACAAACTAATCGGATATTTAACTATTCTATGTTTACCATAAAATTCCTTCAATATTTACTAAATTTCCAAAACTTAAGTTAAATATTCATAATTTAGGTAAATAATTATTTTTTTGCCCCAAATGGCCTTATGATGACATCTTTTTTATCCTCGTCTATTGAAACTAATTCCAATAATGCTGTGTAATCCTTAACTAACTTCTCCCGGGGATCCCGTGTTGCAATCATAACACCTGTACCCACTACTTCCGCATTAAATTCTTTCATGAGGTTAAGCATTCCCTGAGCTGTTCCTCCCCCTTTCATAAAATCGTCAATGAGCAGCACTTTGGAATTGGGCGGTAAAGCCCTCCTGGGCAATGACATGGTCTGAATTCGTCTTGTTAAACCGGATAAATAGTTTATATTTACAGAGGACCCCTCCGTTACCCGTCCTGAATTACGTATAATAACCAAGGGAATATTAAAAGAACGGGCCGTCATCATGGCAATGGGTATTCCTTTTGTCTCCATGGTTATAATATAGTCTGGATCCGTATGCTGAAACTTGGTATAAAAAATCTCTCCAATCCTGGATATTATCTGAGGATTAAAAATTATATCAATCATATAGATAAATCCTCCGGGAATCATACGCTCCGGATCACTTAATTTTTGCGATAACTTTTCTAAAAAATCATTTATGTCGTCGGCATGTTCTTTTGGCCTATAGAGCACACCGCCCGCCGCCCCTGTAACAGAATAAAGTTCTCCTAATGAAAAACTGGAGAGAACCTCTTTAACAATTGTCAAATCCTCACTGACTGTGGATTTTGCCGCACCGGTTAAGGCGGCCAGGTCAGTCAGGGAAAACAATGTATTGGGATTTTTGGCCAACAATGTGGACAAAACCACCAAACGATCTGTTCTTTTTAGCTTTTCCATTTTCCGCCCCCACATCTTCTCTCCATTATCCCGAATATTTTCTCCACAATATTATTTATTATTCATTTTCTACAAACAAAAGGAAAAACCTGCATAAATTTATTATTATCTAAAGATTTTTAGTTAATATAGCAATATGGTAAGATAAAGGCTGTTGGACAAAATGTCAACAGCCTTTTATAACAATATTCTTTGTGCAATTTTTTCTCTGACCAAAGCCAAATCGCTGGGTTTATCTACATCGATGCCTACTTCAGGAAAAGGAGAAATAATAACGGCTCCTTTAATCCCAAAAATCCTCGATACCCTCTCTTCAGTTTCTTTTAAAGTCACTAGTCTAAGAAGAAACTTTACCAGAAACCTCCACCCCACCAGTTTGGCTAAACCAATCGGAGATTTTCGTTTTTCTACAAATGCGCGGGCTTTGTCAGCAGCACCTTTTACCACCTTGGGATTAATGAGAAATAAATTTCCGCCGGTAAAAGTCCCGTCTTTAAACCTGATATAAGTCCTTTTTACACCCGGATACAAACGATCATTTACATCTTTGGGAATAACCGGATAATAAACATCCGCCTGTCTTTTGGAACACCTTTTTAAAAAGTCCGCCACTGAATCAATTGTCAATAAGGGAATATCGCAGGTAGCGACCAATACATTACCTTGAGGCTTTAAGACCTCCAAAGCATTCATTAAACTGTCAATAGGCGTATCTCCCCCAGGCGCTATATATACTTGGTCAATATTACCAAACAGCCGGCTCATTTGTTCATGAGGACCTGCGAGAACTATTCTGTTAATGGATTTGGATTTCTTTAATACATCAAAAACATATGAAACCATAGGTTTTTTTTCAATTTCCACCATTGCTTCAAAGGCTTCCTTGCTGCAATTTCTAAGCCGTCCTGCATTTGTGCTTCCGGCGAGTATTACCGCATCAATACCGGACATCCGACTTCCCCCCTTTGATACGGTTCCGAACTTGGCAGTAGGATTTTACCAGATTTAGAACACTAACCCAAAACTTACTTGCCTGTCCACTGGCCGCTTTTTTTTAATGATTCCAGCATGATATTTTCTGCATTTTCAATATGTTCTTGAGCCAAGGCCTGAGCTAAAGCCACATTTCTTTCCGAAATTGCTTCCACAATCTTTCTATGTTCATCAACAGCAACCTGCATCCTACCCGGAAAGGCCAATGATGTAGTCCTGAATCTTTGAATCTGTTCTCTAAGATTATTGATAATCTGAATTAATCGTTCATTCCGGCTGGCTTTATAAATTATATCATGAAAAATGGTATCTGTATCAACAATACTTCGTAAATCATTTTGCTCAGCCGCTTCCACCACAGATAAAAACGACCGTTCCAATTCCTCTAATTCCCCATCGGAAATTCTTTCTGCAGCTAAACCAGCCGCTAGAGAATCCAAAGCAGCCCTTATTTCAAAAACATCAATAATATCTTTTAAAGATAACTCCGCTACATATGTTCCTTTTCTCGGCAGCATAATTAATAAGCCTTCCAGTTCTAGTTTCCTAATCGCTTCCCGCACAGGAGTACGGCTTACCCCCATCTCTTGCGCCAACTGCACTTCCATTAACCTTTCTCCGGGCCTTAAATGCCCGGAAATAATTGCTTCCCTGATGGTTTCAAAAACAATCTCTCTTAAAGGCTTATAACTTTCAAGATTTACCGGTGGTAGTTTGTGCCTTTTAATCATGAGTTACCCCCGTCAACTTTTACATTGTATGTGCTATTAACACGGTTTCCCATTTATTTTTAATCGTTTCGGCGGTCCGTATTGCTTTTTCATAAGTATCGGCAATTCCAAACACCGTCGGCCCGCTTCCTGACATCAAGGACTTAAGCCCTGCTTCATTAAGCACGGCTTTAATTTGATTTAACTCAGGATATTTTTTTAAGGTTACTTCCTCTAAAACATTGACCATATGCACCGAAATTTTGCCCCAATCTCCCGATTTTACAGCTTGTACCATAAAATCCATATCGGGCCGATGGGAAATGCTTTGCCAGTGCAAGCTTTGATATACTTCTCCGGTGGATACAGAAAAACCCGGATTTACCAATACCAACCAGGCTGTAGGCAAAGACGGCAAAGGGGTTAGAATTTCCCCTATTCCTTCAGCTAAAGCTGTGCCGCCTATCACGCAAAAAGCTACATCCGCACCAATCCTACTACCTATCTCAGCTAAGCTTTTATTGGATAATCCCAAATCAAAAAGGGAATTCACTCCTTTTAAAACCGCAGCGGCATTGGCACTGCCTCCCGCCAAACCAGCTGCTACCGGAATCCTTTTATCCAAAAAAATATCCACTCCTCCAGGGAGATGAAATTGTTCTTTCAGCAATTTCCATGCTTTAAAGGCAATATTGTTTTCATTTAAAGGAATGCTTCTCTCATTGGAACTGATTCTGGTCCTCCCGGAATTTTTCGTAACCCTTACCCGATCGGCCAAACTGATAGATTGCATGATCATTTTAACATCGTGATATCCGTCCGCTCTTTTACCGATTACATCAAGAGCCAGGTTTATCTTAGCCGGGGCAAGCAACTCCACCGTGTCCATAAAATCATATCTCCTATACGCCGGTTCTGTCTGGCTGAAAAGTATCTTTTCTAAGTAATTCTTCAAAGTATACTCTATATTAATTAAGACTTCAAAAAGTGCACCTTAAAGGCTGCACTTTGATTAGCTTTGATCTTTGATTAATCAGAATTCAAATTTTCCCAAGGCATTTTTCATTCTGGTCAATGCCTCCTCTATGCGATCTTTTTCGATGGTAAGCGAAATGCGGAAATATCCTTCTCCATGAGCCCCGTAGCCATTACCCGGAGTAACCACCACCCCTGCCCTTTCTAAAACGAATTCGGCAAATCCCTCAGAAGAATACCCTTTGGGGACCGGTGCCCATATATAGAAAGTTGCCGCCGGTGCGATCAGATTCCATCCCATTGAATTTAAACCGGCAATAATCAGGTCTCTCCGTTCCGCATAAACCTTCTGCATTTTTTCAATAAATGAACCGTCACTGGCCAATCCTGCCAAACCGGCATACTGAACGGCTTGAAAAGCGCCGGAATCTACATTTGATTTATACCGGCCTAAGGTTTCAATCATCTCTTTATTTCCTGCCGCCCAACCGATTCTCCATCCGGTCATATTAAATGGTTTGGATAGGGAATTAAATTCTATCCCTACCTCTTTAGCCCCGTCCGCCTGTAAAAAACTGGGAGGCCGATAACCGTCAAAAGCCAGTTCAGAATAAGCATGGTCATGACAGACCAGAAGGTCATATTCCTTGGCAAAGGCTACCACCTCGCGGAAAAAATCCAATGTAGCTACCGCACCCGTTGGATTATTAGGATAATTTAACCAGAGGATCTTAGCCTTTTTTGCCACCTCTTCAGGAATTGCTTGTAAATCAGGCAAAAAACCGTTTTCTTTTAATAAGGGCATGTAATATGGCTCTCCCCCGGCCAGGAGAGTGCCGATTCCATATACAGGATATCCTGGATCCGGAACCAGATTTATATCCCCGGGGTTGACATAACAATAGTTTATATTGGCAATTCCTTCCTTGGAACCGATTAATGCAACTACTTCTGTCTGAGGATCCAGGTCCACCTGGTACTTTTTCCGGTACCAGTCTGCCACCCCGGTCCGATATGAAAGCATCCCTACTGAGGAAGGATATTGATGGTTAGCGGGATTTTTCACTTGTTCAATCATTTTATCTATGACAAAATCAGGTGTAGGCCGGTCCGGATCACCGATACCTAAACTGATAATATCAATCCCTTGAGCCTTTTTCTCCTCTATCATTTTCTCTATCCGGGCAAATAAATAAGGTGGCAAGGTCTGCATTCTATTTGCTTGTGGTTTCAATGGTTTCCCTCCTAAATAAATCTACGTAAATAAATTTTATCACCAAGTGGTATTTTTACCTACCTGGCGGTAGATAAACGTTATCCGGGAGCCATACAATTCTTTCCCCCTCTTAGCTAAAAAACTAACATCTACCTGATAAAATAGAGCCCTTCAAATACTTTTTCTGCTGGGCCGGTCATAAAAACATGATTATTGTCCGCCCATAATAGGGTTAAATCTCCACCGTCTAAATGAACTGTTAATTGCCGGTCAGTTTTATTATTAAGGACACATGCCACGGCCACAGCACATGCACCTGTTCCGCAGGCCATAGTTTCCCCGGCCCCTCGTTCCCAAACTCTCATCTTTACCTCTTGCCGGTTAATAACCTCTACAAATTCCACATTAGTTTTGGCAGGAAAAACAGGGTGTTTTTCCACCATAGGACCTAAAGCCGCCACGGGAGCCCCAACTACGTTAGGCACAAAAATAACACAATGGGGATTTCCCATGGAAACAACATTAATCATTATGGTTTCATTTCCTACTTCTAATGCCTGATTGATCACCTTTTCCCCCGGCATTAAAACCGGAATATCCTCAGGTGCAAACCGAGGTTCGCCCATATCCACCTTTACGGAAAGGACCTGATTATGATCATTTAGAATTAATTCCGGACGTATGATCCCGGCCAAAGTTTCTACTTCAATTACCGGAGAGTTTACCAAACCGGTTTCATAAACCATTTTTGCCAAACATCTGATACCATTGCCGCACATCTCCGCTTCACTTCCGTCAGCGTTAATGATACGCATTCTAACATCAGCTTTGTCTGAAGGCAGTATTAAAATCAGCCCGTCTGCCCCTACACCAAATTGTCTATGGCAAATTATGGGGGCCAAATTATGTAAATCATGATAAATCTCCTGCTTCACCTGATCAACCAGGACAAAATCATTACCCAGCCCATGCATTTTAACAAATTTTATAGTTCTCATTGGCTACTCCACAATATGTGCACCACCAAAATTATTATTACCATAATAACATAATTTGGTTAAAAAATTCAACCGACGCGAAGGCAAAATTAAAAGGAAGAAACATCCAGTGACTTAAAACCAAGTTCCTTTTGAAACTGTTTTACGAAATACGTTTTTAGCGCCCTCATATCAATCTTTTTCTTTAATAAATAATACATGGAGGTAACACCTTTAACGTTGCCTTCTTCTAATTGTAACATCCGCAATAAAGACAAACGAGGGTTAACATTAAGGGCAATACTGAATTTAGTCACATTTTGGGGAGCGTCCCAATCAATATAAGCAATTTTATACCCATCTACACCGATTCCCCCTTGAGGCAAAGCATCCGCCTCGATACCATATCGCTGAAGCAGATTGATCAGCACATTTTCCATTTTATCGTTAATCTCTTCAAAAGTAAGTCCTTGTCTTTGCAGATGAATTACCGGATAAACAATCAACTGCCCCGGTCCCCGGTATGTTGTTTTTCCTGACCAATCCGCCTGACAAGCGGCTATTTCATCTCTCCGAGCAATAGCAATGGGAAATGTTATCCCCTTTTTTTCTTCCCCATTGCCTGTGATAATGACATGGGGATGCTCTACAAAAATCAGGGCATCAGGAATATCGTTAGCCAGCCTCTGAAGCCAAAAACGTTCATTTAACTTATAAAAATCTACAAACTCCTTTTTGCCAAAATTTAATACCTCTAAAGCTCTGTCCATTTTGTCTTTTTCCTCCGTCTATGATGTAATTAGTAGTTAAGTTGATGAAACATAATAAGGTACTCAAAACCAATTTAAAATTTTGTTAAATAATGGTCAATCTCCCACTGGGTAATCTTTGAGCTATAATCTTTCCATTCCAATTCTTTAGCTTCAATAAATCTTTTTGCGGCATGGGGTCCTAAAGCATCTAAAATTACAGGGTCATTTTTTAATTCCTTTATTGCTTCTTCCAAACTGGCGGGAAGGCTTTCAATTTCCAAACTTTCTTTTTCTTTAAAAGTCATTTCATAAACATTACAATTAACCGGCTTAGGGGGCATGATTTTATTCTTTATTCCATCCAATCCGGCTTTCAGCATTACGGCAATAGCTAAATAAGGATTGCAGGAGGGGTCGGGATTTCTCAACTCTATTCTGGTAGAAACTCCTCTTTTGGCAGGAACTCTAATAAGGGGGCTTCTGTTTTGCCCGGACCAGGCTACGTAAACCGGTGCTTCATAGCCGGGGACCAACCTTTTATAGGAATTTACCGTAGGATTTGTCACCGCGGCAATAGCCTTTGCATGCTTCATTAATCCCCCCACATAATAATAGGCATCTTCAGAAAGGCCTAACTCCCCGTTGGGATCATAAAAAGCATTTTTCCCGTTTTTGAAAAGGGATTGATTGGCGTGCATTCCGGAACCATTGATCCCAAAAATAGGTTTCGGCATAAAAGTTGCATGCAGTCCGTGACGCTGAGCGATGGTACGCACAACAAGTTTAAAAGTTTGAATATTATCGGCTGTAGTTAAGGCATCCGCATATTTAAAATCAATTTCATGCTGACCGGGCGCAACTTCATGGTGGGATGCTTCAATTTCAAAACCCATATCTTCCAAAGCTAAAATCATATCTCTCCGGGCATTCTCTCCTAAGTCTACAGGAGCCAGATCAAAATACCCTGCTTTGTCGTGGGTTTCCAATGTGGGAACCCCTTTTTCGTCCGTATGGAAAAGGAAAAACTCACATTCCGGACCTACATTCATGGTATATCCCATGGATTCTGCTTCGGCAATAACTTTTTGCAATATTACCCTGGGATCCCCCTCAAAGGGAGTGTCGTCAGCCCGGTAGATATCGCAAATAAATCTGGCGGCGGCATCTTCTGATGAACACCAAGGAAAAATTGCCCAGCTGTCTATATCCGGCTTTAGATACATATCTGACTCCTCTATTCGAACAAAACCGTCAATAGATGACCCGTCAAACATCATTTCCCCGTTTAAAGCTTTTTCCAGTTGCTTATCAGTAATTGCAACATTTTTCAAAACCCCGAAAATATCAGTAAATTGAAGACGAACAAATTTTATCTTGTGTTCTTTAACCTTTAAAAGAATTTCCTCCTTGGTATACTTTGACATAAACTCTCATCCCCCAAAAAATAAATTAATTTATAAAGAATTAGCAATATTATAACTTCTCCCATTATACCAGAAATTTGTCGAAATTCAAAACATTATGTATATAATTCTGGCAGTGCAGGAAAAATTTTAGAGGATATTATTTAATTTTGCAGAATATATTAAGGTTAACTTTTTTCAACAAGAGAGGGGATTACAATGTTTAAAACACTTGATGAAGTCAAAAACTATTGTACCAGCAATCATATTCAAATCATTGATTTCAAAATGATCGATATTTGGGGCCGATGGCGTCATTTAAGCATTCCCGTTGAACGATTTTCTGATCAAACTCTGACTCAGGGAATTGGCTTTGACGGCTCCAACTACGGCTTCGCCCCGGTAGAAAAAAGCGACATGGTATTTATCCCTGATATCTCCACTGCTTTTTTAGATCCTTTTGTCAAAACCCCCACCTTATCTATGATTGGGGATGTATATATTATCGGTAACCCGCACCGTCGGTTTGAACAGTATCCGCGGAACGTAGCTACAAATGCAGAAGAATATTTAAAATCCTCGGGCATTGCGGATGAAATGCGGATCGGCCCGGAATTTGAATTTTATGTCTTTGATCATATCAGTTATGAAACTAAACCCCATTCCACCGGATTTGTTATCGATGCGGAACAAGCTGAATGGAATACGCCTATTAATAATGAACAAAACCGGGGTTATAAAGTTCCTTTAAAAGGAGGCTATCATATCGCCCCTCCCATGGATGTACTTTACGATTTGAGAAGTGAAATGTGCCTTCTGTTGGAAGAACGAGGGGTAGCCATTAAATACCATCATCCGGAGGTAGGAGGCCCCGGACAATCGGAAATTGAAGTGGAATCCGGCCCTTTGCGGGAATTATCCGATAAAACCATGCTTATTAAGTATATCGTTAAAAACCATGCCTTTAATAATGGCAAAACCGTTACTTTTATGCCAAAGCCCCTGTTTGGTGAGGCCGGAAGCGGCATGCACGTTCATATTCACCTGTTTAAAGGGGGAAAACCGGTGTTTTATGATGCCAACGGTTATTCCGGATTGAGCAAGATCGCCCTTAGCTTTATCGGAGGGTTATTGACCCATGCCCCTGCTCTTTTAGCTTTTACCAATCCCAGCACAAACTCCTATAAACGATTGATACCGGGTTATGAAGCTCCGGTAAGCATTTGTTATGCTACCGCCAATCGCAGTGCTGTCATTCGCATTCCGGATTATGCCCGAACTCCGGATCAAAAACGTTTTGAAATCCGCTGCCCTGATGCAACCTGCAACCCATATTATGCCTTTTCAGCCATTTTAATGGCAGGATTAGACGGGGTGGAAAAGGGAATGGACCCGGAAGCCCTCGGATTTGGTCCTTATGATACCAATTTGTATAATTTACCCAAAGCAGAGCAGGCAAAAATAAAATCCCTGCCAAGATCCCTGGAAGAAGCTCTGAACGCTTTGGAAAAGGATTACGAATTTCTATTGAAGGGAAATGTTTTTTCCCAACGATTAATAGAAATCTGGCTGGAAAAGAAACGGGAAGAAGTCAAATGGTTTAATCAGATTCCCCATCCGGCGGAGTTCGCTCTCTACTACGATCTATAGTACTGGATAAACTCGCCTAAACCGGACACAAAATTATAAGGGAGTTGTTGCCAAAGGAACTGAATTGTTCAAAGAGCAGCAACTCCCTTTTTTGTTTTGGCTGGACATCTGCTTATTTTAGGGTCTGGCCTGGGCCATTTCAGAAAGCCACCTGCCAACCTCTTCCGTCAATAAGGATTTATCCAACCGCCACTCCCAGTTACCGTAAACGGTACCGGGGATGTTCATGCGGGCTTCACTGTCCAGTCCTAAAATATCCTGCATGGGAACGATTACCCAAGCTGCGTTACTTTGATATATTTCTTCCATAATTACCTTATAATCATATTTTTGAGGCTGTTTCCGGCACCACCCGACTAAAGTATCGTTGTCGTGGGTTCCTGTGTAATATACAAAATTTGTATCTCCTGCACCTGTTATTTGGGGAGAAAACTGAAAAACCTTCATTCCGGGAAAACCGAAAAGGTTTTTAAGGTTGCGCACCTCAGGCGTAATCAAGCCTAAATCTTCAGCAATAAAGGGCAAATCCCCTATATTCTTAAAGAGGGTTTCAAAAAATCTCTTCCCCGGTCCTTTTAACCAAACCCCGTTAACAGCAGTTTCTTCACCCCCGGGCACAGCCCAAAATGCTTCAAACCCCCGAAAATGGTCCAACCGAAGATAATCATACATTTTTAAGCTGAACTTAACTCTCTTTACCCACCAAAGATAACCGTCTTTGGCTGCCTCTTCCCAACGATAAATAGGGTTTCCCCAGAGTTGTCCCGTCTTTGAAAAGTAATCCGGAGGAACACCGGCCACTTTATAAGGATATCCCTTGGGGTCTAAAAAGAATAATTCACGGTTTGCCCAGGTATCTGCACTGTCGGATGAAACATAAATGGGCAAATCCCCTACTATCAGAATGCCTTTCCCATGGGCATAATTTTTCAAATTAAGCCATTGGGTTAAAAATGTATATTGTAAAAAGCACTGGTAACTTATCTCATCCGAGAGTTTTTCCCGGTAATAAACCATTCTTTCTTCTTTTCTTTCCGCAATATCTTTATCCCATAAATACCAGGGAGCATAGTCATAATATCTTTTCAAAGCGGCATAAAGGCAATAATCTTCCAGCCAAAACCTGTTTTCTTCCTGAAATTTTAAAAAATTATCCCAGGAAAGAAAGGACGACTCTGTTTTATTATTCCGGCCGGCTTCCATTAATCTATTAAACCGATGATAAGCTTTTCGAAAAAGCCCAACCTTGCTTTTTTCCGCTAGATAAAAATCTGCCTTTTCCTGATTCCTAATCTTCTTTTGTATTAATCCCAATTCCTCGTTTACCTCTTCCTGGCTTAATAGCCCCTCCCTTACCAATTGATCGATATCCAGCAAAAGATCATTACCGGCAAAGGCAGAATAATTCTGATAAGGGGAATGACCCAGTCCGGGGGGACCCAGAGGCAACACCTGCCAGATATTTTGACCGGTGGATGCTAAAAAATCAATAAAACGGTAAGCTTCTGCACCCAAATCCCCTACTCCCCAAGGAGACGGCAATGATGTTACATGAAGAAGCACCCCGCATCCTTTTGGCATTTGACGTTTAGCAGGATCGTAATTTTCCAGGCTCTTCCGATAAAGCACACGCCCTCCCAAAGGGGGAATATTCCATATTCCAATATCTTTATCTTCTATAACCTTCCCTTCTAACAGATCCAAGACCAGGCTTTTTTCTTCCCGGGCACTGAGAAAGTCAGCCTTGACTTTCCTCCCCAGGGAAGTATTCCTGTTGATTATAACCATAATTTCTTCCGAAATACCTTTCAGTCGATAACCGTAAACATCTTTGCCTTGATAAAAAGAGGAAAACTCACCTTCTTGAATTACCCCATATTCCCGGCGCAAGCGAATGATCCTTTTATACCAAGAAATAAGCTCCTGATCCTCGAAACCCCAAGGATATGTCCCTCTATTATAGGGGTCAGCATATCCTTCCATCCCTGCTTCATCCCCATAATAGATACAAGGGACTCCGGGAAAAGTCATTTGCATTAAAGACAATAGCTTCAGCCTCTTTATCCCTAATTTCCGGGCCGTTCCTTCCAGACGAAATTTCTCTTTTTCTCTTTCCGTTAATTTTTCAGCATCAGGAGCCTCACCCAATAAAGTAAGAATTCTTTCCCGGTCATGACTGCCAATTAAATTCATGGCAGCATAAAAATTTTCCCGGGGGTAGTTTTCGTAGAGGCTCATTATTCGACGATGAGTCACAAAAGCATCCTTTTTTTCCAGCATAAAATCTAAAAAAATGCTTCTTAAAGGATAATTCATCGTTGAATCTAATTCTTCTCCCCAAAGATACTCCCTTAGCTTGCCATAACTAATTTTATTGGAAGCATCCTCCCACACCTCTCCGATAAGTACTGCTTCCGGATCTGCCGCCTTTAAAAATATCCGAATTTCTTTAATAAAATCATCGGGAAGCTCATCTGCCACATCCAGGCGCCAGCCTTTAACCCCGGTTTTCATCCAGTGGCGTATTACGCTGTTTTCTCCCCGGTAGATAAAATCGCGGTAAGAGGGCTCCATCTCATTCACATTTGGCAAATCATCAACCCCCCACCAACAGGCATAAGTTTGACAATCATCCAGAAAAGTGTACCATTTGGCATAGGGTGAGTCCGGCGACTGATAAGCCCCTTTTCCCGGAAAACGACCGCATCGATTGAAATAAATGCTGTCGCACCCGGTATGACTGAATACCCCGTCTAAAATAACGTAAATTCCCCTTTCCCCTGCTTCCTGAATCAACTCTCGGAAGATTTTTTCATCCCCGAACATCCCATCAATTTTTAAATAATCAGCCGTATCATATTTATGATTGCTGACAGCTTCGAAAATGGGATTAAAGTAAATAATACTGATACCCAACTCCTGAAGGTAATCCAGTTTCTCCCTTACCCCGGCCAAATTTCCACCAAAAAATGTCCATCGCCTAATGCGCCCTTTGTCATCTTTCAAATAAAAGGGTGTATCATACCAGTTTAGATGGAGAAGCCCTTTTTCCCGGGCAATACTCTCTTTTACTCCAGGGGTCAAGGCCTCATCCTCGCCTTTGCAAAAACGATCCACAAATATTTGGTACATTACGCCATTCTTAAACCACCGAGGCACAGGGCTGGGTTTATAAACCGTAATCTGGTAGGAAGGAGGTTCATGCAGTTTTAATTCTCCTGCTCCCCCCAGGTTTTCCCTATTATTTCCGTAGAAAAAAAATCTATTATCTATTTTTATACGAAAATAATACCAAACCAAACCCGGCGCTTCCGGCGGAGTATACGTAGTTTCAAAGAGCTGCCAAATTTTTTCCCCTTGCTGTTTTATCTTTATTAGATTCATATTTATTAGACGTTCTCTGCAGCCTTGTTCCCACAAGCGGAGCACACAATCTTGCACCGGGATATCTGCGATGACTTTTACTTTCAATTTAATCGGAGTACCTAAAGGAACCGCCCCGAAAGGATTCCGATAGTAAGTATCATGAGAGTTATGATAAACCTTGATCATTGGCATACTCCAGCATCTCACCTAAATTCAGTATTGGTAAACCTCTTCATAATTAAAATATCTAAGATAATAATATCTTATTCTCTCCTCATTATATCCTGATAGAGGTCTATATATTTTTGGGCAGATTTTGCCCAGCTAAAATCTGTTTCCATGGCTCTTTCCTGCAGATGAGTCCATGCTTTTTGGTCTCTGTAAATTGTTACGGCTTTCTTCATTGCAGACAAAAGCTCCTCAGGTTTATAAGACTTAAAGGTAAAACCGTTGCCAAAGCCGGTATCGGGATCAAAAGGAATAATACTGTCCTTTAAGCCACCTGTCTCCCGAACCAAAGGTATGGTCCCATAACGCATAGCCATCATCTGAGCCAAGCCGCAGGGTTCAAAACAGGAGGGCATGAGCAGCAAATCTGCTCCCCCATAGATTTTACGAGCCAATTCCTCATGAAAAATAAACATGGCCGCCAACTTAGACGGGTATTTACAGGCAAAATGATGAAACATCTCTTCATATTTTTTCTCCCCGGTGCCTAAAACCACCATTTGAAGATCCAGGCTTAAAATCTCATCCATAATCGGTTCCAAAAGGTCAAGCCCCTTTTGGTCTACTAAGCGGGATACGATAGCGAAAAGCGGTACCCCTTCTTCTACCGTCAATTTTAAATATCTTTGTAATTCCTCTTTATTCTTTTTCTTCCATCCGGGAGAAGGATAGTGGGCTGTTAACGCCGGATCCGTGTAGGGGTTATATTTATTGTAGTCGATCCCATTTAGAATACCGGATAAACTGTCCTTTCTTTTTTTAATAATATCTTCCAATCCCTCTCCGTATTCAGGTTGCATTATTTCCCGGGCATAGCTTGGACTGACTGTGGAGATTACATCGGCTGTAAGCAGTCCGCCCTTGAAAAAGTTTATGGCATTTTGAAATTTCAAACTCCTTGCTCCCAAAGAATCTTCCCTCATGCCCAATAAATCGCCTAAAAGTTCTTTTGAAAAAATCCCTTGGTGCTTGATATTATGGACAGTGAGCAAAGTCTTTATCCCTCGATAGAAGGAATTATCCCGGTAATGCTCCCGGAGCATTACCGGGATAAGAGCGGTATGCCAATCATTGCAATGAAGTATATCAGGTTTATCGTCTTTTAAATACAAAATGCTTTCCAGTACCCCTTGGGAAAAGAAGGCAAATCTTTCCTTGTCATCATCATAACCATATATATCATCCCGATAAAAATAATATTCATTATCAATAAAATAGTAGGACACCCCTTGATACTCAGTGGCCCAAAGAACCGAACCCTGTTTCCTCCAGCCTAAATTAACGGTAAAATCAGCTATATGCACCATTGATTCTTGTAAGGATGCAGGAATTTTCTTGTATTTAGGCATTATTACCGTCATCAAACAACCACCTTGGTTTACGGCCAAGGGCAATGATCCTCCCACGTCCCCTAATCCTCCTGTTTTGGCAAATGGGTCCGCCTCAGCAACGGCAAAAAGCACTTTCATCTTCCCTTCCCCTTTCCTCAATTCTTTCAATCATGATACCGGCTAAAAGAGGGATAGAAATTTTAATGGAAAATTTAAGTCCATGGCAAGATAACTCTTCTGATTTCAAAACCCTCTTGTTAACCTGTCCTGCTCCCCCGAAGCTTTCCTCATCAGTATTTAATATTTCCCGATAGTTGCCGGAAAAAGGCACTCCCACCCGATAGTCTCGGTATGCTTTGGGTTGAA
Source organism: Clostridia bacterium (assembly GCA_012838175.1). GTDB lineage: Bacteria > Bacillota > Dehalobacteriia > Dehalobacteriales > Dehalobacteriaceae > DUPU01. The sequence goes on along the minus strand of DUPU01000039.1, from coordinate 1,916 downwards.
AATTCAGCACCACGAGGATAAAGCTTTTGGCCTCTTTTCCCTGGCGGAGGAAAATTAGCATGCTTTCTTTTTTATTATCTGCATCCAGCCACCGGAAACCCTCCCATCCGGTGTCAATTTCCCAAAGAGCATTTTTCTTTAAGTAAAGATGATTTATAATTTGTACATATTTCTGAAACTTTCTATGCATCTCAAAGTCCAGCAAGACCCAATCCAAGCCCTGGTCATAGCGCCATTCAATAAATTGAGCAATCTCTCCTCCCATAAAAAGGAGTTTTTTCCCCGGATGAGCCATCTGATAACACAGGAGAAGACGAAGACCCGCAAACTTTTCATCATAATTCCCCGGCATTTTTTCCACCAAAGATTTTTTCCCATGAACCATTTCATCATGGGAAAAGGGCAAAATAAAATTCTCCGAAAAAGCATAAAGAAGAGAAAAAGTAAGTAAATTATGCCTGTCCGGGCGATGATGAAAAATTGTCTCTATATAATTTAAGGTATCGTTCATCCATCCCATATTCCATTTATAGTCGAAGCCCAATCCCCCTTGACAGGCCGGCTTAGTTACCAGCGGCCAATCGGTGGATTCTTCTGCAATCATCAGTACTCCCGGAAAATAGTGATGTATGACCTCATTTAATTTTCTCAGAAAACCAATAACATCCAGGTCCTCATATCCTCCGTTAATATTGGTTTTCCAAAAATTATTTTCTTTTCCGTAGTTTATAAACAGCATGCTGGTTACCCCGTCTACCCTAAGCCCGTCTACATGAAACCGGTCGCACCAAAACACTGCATTACTGATTAAAAAGCTCCACACTTCTTTACAGGAAAAATCAAACTTATAAGTACCCCATTGGTCGTGTTCATCTCCCTCAAAAAGAGGGGTGCCGTCAAATCGCCCTAAACCATGGGCGTCTTTACAAAAATGTCCCGGCACCCAGTCTAAAATTACTCCTATTCCCTCCTGATGGCACCGGTCAATAAAATACATCAGGTCATGGGGCGTTCCGTACCTGCTGGTAGCGGCAAAATAGCCGCTTACCTGATAGCCCCAGGATCCGTCCCAAGGATGTTCCATAACAGGCAGCAACTCAATATGGGTAAATCCCATCTTCTGAACATATGGAATTATTTCACCGGCTAATTCCCGATAATTTAAAAAAGCTCCCGTGTCCTTTCTTTTCCATGACCCTAAATGCACCTCATAGATGTTGAGAGGCTGTTCCTCTTTCCTATTACTTCGCTCCTGCATCCATTGCTGATCGTTCCATACATATCCGGAAAGGCTATAAAAAATGGAAGCCGTTTGCGGCCTACATTGGGCAAAAAAAGCCCAGGGATCTGCCTTATAAAAGATTTCACCCTCTGCGGACCTGATTTTATACTTATAAATTTCTCCTTCAGCCAGGTGGGGAACAAAAAGCACCCAAATCCCGCTTTCTCCCCGCTTACTCATCTCATGCGCTTCCCCATGCCAATTATTAAAATCCCCTACTAACTGAACACTTTGAGCATGGGGCGCCCATACAGCGAAGTGAACCCCCTCAATTTCATTCACCTTCAAGGGATGAGCACCGAATTTCAAATAACCGTGATAAAACGTACCTTCATGAAAAAGATATATTTCTTCCTCAGTTAAGAATGGTTTAATACTCACATTATCACCCAATCTATATTCCAAATTTATACTTTTTAGTTATATTTTAGTACGAATATTTTTTCATTAAAAGACAAAAAAATCGCCAATCTTCTTCGTAAAATTGCAGTAAAGATTGGCGATTCTATAAGTTTCTATTTAAATTTAGTTATTTCTGATGTCTACTGCGCAGCTTGGCGGTAGCCTCTTCATCAATCTCCATGGTATCCGGATTGATTACCACTCCGTAATCTTTCTCCGCCGCCTCCAGGGT